>JBCCER010000081.1:0-18093 GCA_039030175.1 Pseudomonadota bacterium | reverse complement strand
GGCGAAGATTATTCTAGCCCATGTTGAGCGAGATGCTGACCTTGCCGCGTCGGCCGAGGTGCCGAAACTTCCGCTCGGTGTCATTCGCTATGGCGCTGGCGAGGGCGACGACAGCTTTGAGGCCATGCTGGAGAAGGAACCGCCAGAGCCGTCGCTAGAGCGGCCAGTTCAGGATGATCCGTGTTTCATCTTCTTCACATCCGGAAGTACGGGTAAACCGAAGGGGGTCACCCACACCTATGCTACTCTGGGTTGGATCCTGCGCACGCGCGGCATGAGTATGGGCATGGTGTCCGACGATGTCGTGCTCGGTGCCTCTTCTATGTCGCATATGGGGTCGTCCATGACCGGGCTGGCGGCTCTCGCTGTCGGCGCCAAGATCTTGGTCGCCAGAACATTCGATCCGGATGAAGTCATCGCGCTGACGCGCGACCACAAGCCAACCGTAATTTTGATGCTTCCGGCGGCCCTGTTCCGCGTGGTCGGAGATAAACGCGCCAAGCGCGAAGATTTTGAGTCTCTGCGCTACTGCGTCGCCGGCGGCGATAAGGTCCCAGCGGAGTTGGAACGCCGCTTTGCAGAGTTGGTCGGGATCGACATCAATGAAGGCTACGGCATGTCGGAGACCAGCATCGCCAACATCAATCCGCCGGATAAGCCGAATAAACTCGGCTCGATCGGGCCACCCAACTACGGCTTTATCGAGTCGATCCGGGGCGAGGACGGCAACGAGGTAGGCCCCGGTGTCGAGGGCCGTCTTTGGATCAAGTCGCCCTGTGTCACCGTCGGCTATTGGGACAATCCAAAGGTCACGGCCGAGACGATCATCGACGGCTGGCTGGACACGGGCGATGTCATGCGCGCGGACGAGGATGGCTATCTCCACTTTTGCGGCCGCAAAAAGCAGATCATCGTCCATGACGGCTCGAACATCAGCCCGCAAGAGGTCGAGGAGACCTTGATTGAACATCCGGCGGTATCTGCGGCCGGCGTGGTCGGCGTCCATGATCGGGTTCACGGCGAGAATGTCTGGGCCTATGTCACCCTCGACGACACGGTTGAGCCACCGCCGGTCCAAGAGCTGATCGATTTCTCACGTGCCCGCGTGGGGTACAAGGCGCCGGAAGTGATCGAGTTTCTGGATCAAATGCCGCTCAACGCCACCGGCAAGGTCGACCGCGCCACGCTGAAGAAATGGGCGGCCAAGCGGCACAACGCGGAGATCCATCCATAGACGCATCGCAGAGACCAGTGGGAACGCCGACGCAGTTCATTTCTTCTTGACTCAATATTTCTAAATTTGATTAACTATTTCCAGATCAGGAAAGGAGATGGATCTATGGAACCGGAATCGCATAGGCCGGCACTAGCGTCGGCCGTTATCTACAAGGACCCTAAAGCGGCGTTGGAATGGCTGGAGAACGCCTTCGGATTTGAACGTTCGATGCTCATCACCGACGATGACGGCAACATCGGCCACGCGGAAATGACGGTTGGTGAGTGCTATCTCATGGTCGGGGCAGAGTGGGCCAGCTATGTCGCCAGCCCAGCCTCTGTGGACGGAAAGAACACTCAATCGATCCATGTTCATCTTAAGGACGATATTGACGCACATAGGAATAGGGCCGTCGCCGCAGGCGCTGAAATTGTCCGCGAGCCCGAAGATCAATTCTACGGCGACCGTGTCTACGCGGTTAAGGACCCGGAGGGCCATGTTTGGACATTTGCCCAGACGGTACGCATCGTCAGCCGCGAGGATGCCGAGAAGGCCAGTGGCTATAAGATCGAAGGCTGGATTTGAGCGCTGCTATCGATCTCGACCGGACGCTTGCCGCGCTCGCCGACCCACATCGGCGGCAGGTCGTAGACCTGCTGCGCGAGCGGCCGCGGCGGGCCGGCGAGTTGGCGGACGCCACCGGTCTTTCGGCGCCCGCGATGAGCCGGCACCTCAAGGCACTTCGGCAAAGCGGTTTGATCGAGGACAGCCATCCGGAATTCGATGCCAGGGTGCGCATTTATACGCTAAGGCCTGAACCGATGGCCCATCTCAAAAGCTGGCTGGAAGAAACCGAGCGGCTCTGGACCGAACAGCTTGCCGCCTTCAAGGCCCATATCGAGCGAACCGAATGACCTCTTCCATCCTCGTTTCTCTCCGCGTCGTTGCGACCCCTGCCCGCGCGTTCGATGTCTTCACTCGCGAGATCGGTCTGTGGTGGCGGCCGAATATCCTGTTTCAATTCAGCCGTAGCGGAACCGGCAAGCTTGCCTTTGAGCCAGGGCTTGGTGGGCGTCTCTTGGAGCGGTTTGACGATGGCGGCTGCTTTGAGATCGGCCGGATCACGGCTTGGAAACCGGGTGAACAACTCGCTTTCAGTTGGCGCCAGGACACCTTTGAGCCGGACCAGGTGACACAGGTAAACGTAGAGTTTGAGCCGGTGGGGTCCGAAACCCGGGTGACTGTCACCCACTCCGGATGGGACGACATACCGCAGGAACATGCCGCAAGACACACCATGGACGACGCTGTTTTCATGCGGCGGCATGGCGAATGGTGGCAGGCTCTCCTAAGGCGGCTTAGATCTCACATCGCGTAATTTTCTTGTTCAGAGCCGCCCTTCGCGGAAAAATAATGACAAATACTAGTTCACAATTTGACTGATCTAGTCCAGCGTGTATTCGTCAGAGAGCGTTTCAGGGGTGCGCGAGAAATGACCGAAGACACAAAGAAAAAGCTGCAACAAGAGCCAGCCACGTTGAAGGAAGGCGACATTAAGTCCGGACGACGCATGGGCCGGCGGACGTTGCTGACCATGCTCGTTGGCGTAACGGGCGCAAGCGCAGCCGCCTGTGTACCGTCCCAGAATTATTCCGGAACAGGGATCACCGATGCCGACCCGAGCGATCCTATTGGCAATGGTCGCGGCCAGCGGACGACCGGCATCACCGACAGCGATACTGGCCAGTTTGCCGACCCAGTCGGCAACGGGCGCGGCGCACGTACAAGCGGTATTACGGATAACGACCCGTCCGATCCAATCGGCAATGGCCGAGGCCAACGCGCAAGCGGCATCACGGACAACGATCCGTCCGATCCGATCGGCAACGGCAGGGGCCGGGTTTACACCGGCCGGAGCGACAGCGACGGCGGCCAGTATGCCGACCCCGGTGGATACGGCCGCTGACAGCACGGCAAACCGCGCCGGCATCCAATCGAAGCGTCGCCGACGGCAATCTACAGACAAAGGGGCGCAAAGGGCATTTGCGTCCCTTTGAGTTCTTCTTGCCGACCGTCTCGTGACCTCCGTTACCGGCAGCGCCGGGCACATCCGCCGCGCATCCCGATTGATGCCATCACGCGAACTCGATACAGTCTGAGGAATCGTCATCGCGCGCGATGTTTGACGGCGACATGACGTGGCAGGCCCGCGTTAGCCTGAGATCGGCATCGACGGGACTGGAGCATCGTTTTGCAAAGAATCTGCCGCGCCTTGTTTGGGCCGATAGCCAAATTCGCGTTGCTTGTCGGTACGCTAGCTTGCTTGACGGGTGCACTACATGCCGTTCCGTCACAGGCACAATCTGGCCAACCGCCGGCTGTGACCGTTAGCGAGCCGCTGCAGCGAGAGCTGATTGAGTGGCAAGAGTTTACCGGTCAGTTCGCCGCTGTTGACTATGTCGATGTCCGGGCGCGCGTCAGCGGATATCTGGAAGAAATCCACTTTGATGACGGGCAGATGGTCTCCGAAGGCGACCTTCTTTTCGTTATCGATCCCCGCCCGTTTCAAGCGGACCTCAATGCCGCCCAGGCAGAATTGGCGGAGGCGCAGGCGCGGCTCGACCTTGCTCAACAGCAGCTAGAACGGGCCCAAGAGCTGTTGAGCAACAATAACATTGCGCAGGCCACGTTTGACGAGCGTTCGGAGGAAGTAAGCGTTGCCTCCGCCTCGGTCGATCTGGCGAATGCGCGGGTTGCAACGGCGCAGTTGAATCTCGACTTCACGAATGTCGAAGCGGCGGTCGGCGGCCGGATCAGCCAGCGAGAGGTCAGCGTCGGAAATCTGGTGCTTGGGGGCGCAACCGGCAGCGCAACCCTGCTGACCAACATAGTGTCCCTAGACCCGATCTATTTCGAGTTCGACATGAGCGAGAGCTATTATCTCGCCTATCAACGTGCGATCAGCCAAGGCAGCTTGCAGGCGCATCGGGACGGCGGGGTTCAGGTTACGGGCCGTCTTTTCGACGAGACAGACTGGCCCCTACAAGGGCAATTGGATTTCGTCGACAACAGGATCGATCGCACCTCGGGCACGATCCGAATGCGCGCCGTTTATCCCAACCCCGACGGATTAATCACGCCCGGGCAATTCGGGATCCTGCGCCTGCCGGCATCGCCGCAATACAACGCGCTGTTGCTGCCAGACGACGCGATTCTCAGCGACCAAGACCAAAGGATCGTCCTGATCGTCAACGATCAGAACATCGTTGAAGCCCGCGTGGTTCGCCCTGGGCCTCGAGAATATGGATTGCGGATCATCCGCGACGGGCTGGAACCAACGGACAATGTCATCATCAACGGGATGATCCGGGCGCGTCCAGGTTCGCCGGTCACGCCCCAGCAGGGCCAGATCACCGCCGCGGACACGCCGTAGGGCACCGGCATGAGGCTGTCCCATTTCTGCATCGACCGTCCGATCTTCGCGACGGTCATTTCGATCCTGATCGTCCTGATCGGCGCATTCGCCTACCTGTCATTACCGGTCGCCCAGTATCCCGAGATCGCGCCGCCCACGATCGTGGTGTCCGCCAGCTATCCTGGCGCTTCCGCCGAAACCATTGCCGATACGGTGGCCGCGCCGCTGGAAGAACAGATCAACGGCGTCGAAAACATGCTCTATATGAGCAGCCAATCGACCGCCGATGGCCGGCTCTCCATCACCGTTACGTTTGCGCTCGGAACAGACCTCGATATCGCCCAAGTGCTGGTGCAAAACCGAGTGACGGTTGCGGAGGCACAGTTGCCGGAGGAGGTTCGACGGCTCGGGGTTACCGTGGCCAAAAACTCCCCCGACATGTTGATGGTCATCCATCTGACATCGCCGGACCAGAGCCGCGACCAACTCTACATCTCCAACTATGCCGACCTTCAGGTGACCGACGTCTTGTCTCGCCTGGACGGCGTCGGCAATGTCCAGACTTTCGGTGCGCGCGATTACTCGATGCGCATCTGGCTGAACCCTGACCTGTTGACGGCACGTGATCTTACCGCGACGGACATCGTCAACGCCGTGAGATCGCAAAACGTCCAAATTGCTGCCGGGTCGCTTAACCAGCCGCCCGTCCCCGAGTCCGCCGCGTATCAGATGAACATCGAGACGCTCGGCCGGCTAGGCGATGTCGACCAGTTCGAGCAGATCATCGTTCATACCGACGACCAGGGACGGATCACCCGCCTTGGCGATGTGGCGCGGGTCGAGATTGCCGCGTTGGATTACAGCCAGACCAGCTATCTCGACGGCGAGGAAGCCGTTGCGATGGCAATCTTTCAGCGGCCCGGTTCAAACGCGCTGGCGACGGCCGAGGGCCTGCGCGCTGAGATGGTGAGGCTTTCCGAGGAGTTCCCGCAGGGCATCGCCTACGAGATTGCTTACGATCCGACGACCTTTATCGCCGAATCCGTCGACGCCGTTATCCACACGATCTACGAGGCGATTGGGCTTGTCGTCATCGTCGTGGTCATCTTCCTGCAAAACATTCGAGCCTCCATCGTTCCCATCGTCGCAATCCCAATCTCGCTGATCGGGACCTTTGCCGTCCTCTCGGCCGTCGGTTTCTCGCTGAACAGCCTGTCTCTGTTCGGGCTTGTCTTGGTGATCGGCATCGTCGTCGATGACGCTATCGTGGTGGTGGAGAACGTCGAGCGGCACATCAGGGCCGGAATGAAGCCGAAGGAGGCCGCTCACAAGACGATGGATGAAGTGTCAGGCGCCTTGGTCGCTATCGCGCTTGTGCTTTCCGCCGTGTTCATTCCAGCCGCCTTTGTCGGCGGCATCACCGGCGAATTCTTCCGCCAGTTCGCGGTCACCATCGCCAGCGCCACGATCATCTCGGCGATTGTCTCGCTGACCTTAAGCCCGGCGCTGTGCGCGATCTTGTTCAAGGCCCATCGGGTTGAGACGAAACCGCGATCGTTGCTGAGCTGGATTTTCTATCCATTCAGCCTGTTTTCGCGCGGCTTCAATTGGGGATTCGACCGTTTGTCGATGGGCTATGGCGGGTTAACGCGGCGGATTGGCCGCGTGTCCATCCTGGTCGTCCTTGTCTACGCCGGCCTGATCACGCTGACCGTCTTTCAATTCGAACGAACCCCAACAGGCTTCATACCGGAGCAAGATCAGGGCTATCTGATCACCGTTATTCAGTTGCCGCCCGGCGCTTCTTTGGATCGGACGGACGAGGTGGTGCAAGACGCCGCCGCCCAAATCCGCGAGATAGAAGGCGTGGCCCATACGGTTGCATTTGGCGGCTTTGACGGCGCGACATTTACCAATGCATCGAATGCCGGGGCGATCTTCACCACAATGGTACCGTTCGAAGAGCGGCCGGGCCTCAGTTCCAATCAAATCCTCGGCGAAATTAACGCCCAACTCTCCGGGATCCAGGAAGCCTTCATCCTAACAATTCCCCCGCCGCCGGTGCAGGGCATCGGCAACGCGGGCGGATTTAAGATGATGGTTCAAGACCGGCGCGGCAGAGGGCTTGCATCGCTTGAAGAGGCGGTCGGCGGCTTCGTCGCGGCGGCAAATCAATCTCCAGACGTCGCCGGCGTATTCTCGCTGTTCAACACGCGGTCACCGCGCATTTTTGCCGATCTCGACCGTGTTCGGGCCGAGATGCTCGGGGTCCCGGCCGATGGATTGTTCGAGACGCTCGAAATCTATATGGGCTCGGCCTACGTCAATGATTTCACTTTCTTAGGCCGTCCCTTCAGGGTCACTGCTCAGGCCGACGGCAGCTACCGCCAATCAATCGACAACATTGCCGATCTGCGCACCAGGAACGCCTATGGCCAGATGGTGCCGATCGGCGCGGTCGCGGAGTTCAGCGAAACCACCGGCCCGAACCGAGTGGCGCGCTACAACCTTTATTCCGCCGCCGCCGTTCAAGGAAACGCCGCGCCTGGAATAGCCAGCGGTACCGCCCTGATCGCAATGGAGGAACTGGCGGCGAGTACCCTGCCCGACGGATTCGGCTTTGAATGGACGGAACTTGCCTATCAGGAGCGTGAGGCGAGCGCCGGCCTGTGGATATTCGCGCTCTCGGTCGTCTTCGTGTTCTTGCTTCTGGCCGCGCAATACGAAAGCTGGTCCCTGCCCCTGTCCGTCATCCTCATTGTGCCGATGTGCTTACTGGCCGGCGTCACGGGGCTTCGAATAGCCGACTTTTCCGTCGATATTCTGGCGCAGGTCGGCTTCATTGTGCTTGTCGGTCTAGCGGCAAAGAACGCAATTCTGATCGTTGAATTCGCACGCCAAGCCGAGGATCGAGGGTTGTCCCGGTTCAACGCCGCTGTCGATGCGGCAAGGACTAGATTGCGGCCCATTTTGATGACGTCCTTTGCGTTCATCCTCGGCGTGGTGCCGTTGGTAATCGCGCAGGGCGCAGGCGCTGAGATGCGCCAGATTCTGGGCACTGCTGTATTCGCCGGCATGGTCGGCGTCACCGGCTTTGGGCTGTTGTTCACGCCGGCGTTCTACACGATGGTGCGGGGCATCACTCAGTTCTTCACGCGAAGGCGGCCAGGGCCGGATGAAGCGCCGACCGGCGAGCCCTAGACCTAGCTGGGTCGCCCCTCGATAACGATGCGTTCCGGCATCGACAAAACTGAGAAAACATCCAGAAACAATTGAAACAAAAAGGCGCGTTCTAAGAAATCGAGCGGAAACACCACGCTCTTACCGTCCCTTCCCATCGCAAAGTCCACGGGCGTCCGGTCAGTCTGCCATCAGGCGGATTTAGCTGCGGCCCAGATGACAAGGAGAGGACATCATGAGCAAGTATCGTAGCAAGCTGCCACAACTCGACGGCACGGTGTTTCTGACAGACGGTGGTATCGAAACGACCCTGATTTTTCACGAAGGTTTCGAACTGCCCCACTTCGCCGCTTTCGATCTTCTGCGCGACCAGGAGGGTCGGCAGGCGCTGCGGCGCTATTATGAACGATATGCCGAAATCGCTCGGGCAAACGAGGTCGGCTTTGTTCTTGAAAGCGCGACCTGGCGGGCGAGCCGCGACTGGGGCGACAAGCTGGGCTATTCTGCCGACGACATCGCAAAGGTCAATCAGGACGCGATCAGCTTGTTATCCGAATTGCGCAACACCTTCGAAACCGGGCGAACGCAGGTCGTTATCAGTGGGTGCATCGGCCCGCGCGGCGACGGCTACGACCCTGGCGAGATCATGACTTCGGCCGAGGCACAGGTCTATCACGAGCACCAAATCAAGGCGTTCGCCGACAGCGAGGCTGACATGGTCACGGCTATCACCATGACCAACATCAACGAAGCGGTCGGCATCGCCAGGGCTGCCTCAGAAGCGGGCATGCCGTCGGTGATCTCGTTCACGGTCGAGACCGACGGGCGCCTTCCAACTGGCGACACGCTTCAATATGCGATTAGCACGGTGGACCGTTTAGTCGACAATCCACCGGCCTACTACATGATCAATTGCGCACACCCGAGCCACTTTGAAGGTGAACTGGCTGGCGACGACCATTGGCTCGACCGCATCAGGGGGGTGCGCGCCAACGCATCATCAAAAAGCCATGCTGAGCTCGACGAGGCAGTGGAGCTCGATATCGGGAATCCGCAGGAACTGGGAAGCCAACATCAAGCGCTGCGCGGTCGGCTCAAACGTTTGAACGTCTTTGGCGGATGTTGCGGAACCGACCACCGCCATATCGCGGCAATCGCCGACGCGTGCCTTGCGGCTTAGCCCTATGACGGTCGTCACTGACGGCCGTCGAGACTTCCTTCAAAACTGATCACCATGATGATGGCGGCCGTGTTGAGCGGCCGCCGTTTGGGAGACAGAAGATGAACCTGAGATCAAGCCTGACACTGCTCGCGTTCGCTGCAACGTTTTTCGTCGTCAGCGCCGTGGTGGCAATAGGCTAGCGCCCCCATCGATATTGGTACTCGAAAGAGGGTCACTTAGCTGAGGTGATAAACGGGTTCCATGCCGTAGACCGGTGTCGGGACACCCTCCAGACGCGCCTTTAGCTGCAATGCCAAATACTTCGAATAATGCCGTGACTGGTGAAGGTTTCCGCCGTGGAACCAAAGCGCCTCTTGATGGGTGGGCTTCCACATGTTGCGTTGCTCACCCTCCCAAGGCCCCGGGTCGTTGGTCGTATCCGACCCCAGACCCCAGCACCTGCCCACCTTGTCGGCAACCTCCTGCGAAATCAGCTTGGCCGCCCAGCCGTTCATCGAACCGTAGCCTGTTGCCAAAACAATCAGATCGGCGGGCAGTTCCGAACCGTCGGATAAGACCACCCCGTTTTCGGTCATCTCGCGGACACCAACGCCACTTCGCAGCTTGACCTTACCGTCGGCGACCAACTCCGATGCGCCCACATCCATGTAATAGCCGCTGCCACGACGCAGATACTTTAGGGGTAACCCGGAACCGTCATCGCCAAAATCGAGCAGGAAGCCCACCTTCTCAAGCCGCTGAAGAATGTCGGCGTCCATCTCGGCAATCCGGCGGGTACGCGGTTTCTCTGCGTCCGCGGCTAATGCGTATGGCTGGGACGCCACAATCATGTCGGCCTGTTCAGTAGTAATACCCGCCTGCACCGCCTCTTCAGAATATAGGTCGCCGAAATTGACCTTGGTAAAATTGTCGACGCCGACGATACAGGTCGAAGAGCGCTGGATCATGGTGACGTCAGCCCCATGCTCCCAAAGGTCGGCACTGATATCGTGGGCTGACGTATTGGCGCCAATGACGACGCATTTCTTGCCGGCGTAGGGTTCGCCACCGGGATGGCCGCTGGAGTGATGCAGTTCGCCCGTGAAGCGCTCGGCACCATCGAATGTGGGGATGTTCGGCATACCGGACATTCCTGTCGCCAAGACCAGCTGCTTGGGCCTCAAAGTCAGCTTCTCGCCGTTCTTGGTGACTGAAACGACCCATTCTTCAGCAACCTCGTCATATCGGGCATTCTGGCATTCCGTCCCGCCCCAATAGTTCAACTCCATGACCTTGGCGTACATTTCGAGCCAGTCGGCGATCTTATCCTTTGGCGAATACACGGGCCAATTTTCGGGGAATGGAATGTAGGGAAGATGGTCGTACCAGACCGGGTCGTGCAGGCAGAGCGACTTGTAGCGTTTGCGCCAGCTGTCCCCTGCACGCTCGTTCTTCTCGATGATGAGCGTCGGTACGTCGAGTTGCTTCAGCCTTGCCCCAAGGGCGATGCCACCCTGCCCGCCGCCGATGATCAGGCAATAGGGCTGCTCCGAATGGCCCAGCAACGCCTCTTCCGTCTGCTTTCGATCTAGCCAAGACTTGCGGCCCGGGATGACACCAACCGTCTGTCCCTTGTCCCTGTGCGATCCCGTCTTTTCTGGAAAGTCCTTCAGGCCATCGAGCGACGTGAAAAGGGTCCGACATTTGCCCTCCTTCAGCCTTATATGGCCGACACCGATACCCACATCCGTTTCGAAGGTGAACCAGGCCTCGGAGGATTTACTGGCAGCGACAACGTCCTCCGAAACGGTCCAGTTGCGCGGCTGAACACGGTCGAGCTTAGCAGCCAGCAGCGCCTTGACTGCTTCCTTGCCCTCAAGGGTTTTGATGTTCCAAGTGAAACTGAGCAGATCGCGCCAATAGCAATCGTCATCGAACAGGTCGGTCGCAGCCGCGATATCTCCACTGCTCAATGCGGCTTCGAAAGCGGCCAACCAGTGTGAGACTTGCTCGGCCGATATCGTGTTGCTCATGGCACCCTGTTCCTTTGCTTATGAACGACCCTGACCTAGCGTCGAACGCGCGGCCGTCAACCGGAGTGGCTGGTGAAACCAGGATGAAATCGACAGTCAGGAGGCTCGGTTTCGGCCCCAAAATGCCGCATGGATCCAAAGCGTCATTGCCAAGAGAGTCCAGAATAGGAGACCGGCCACTAGGTCGGCAAGACGGCCTTCATGTAGGACCAGGATCGCGCGTTCGACACGATGCACATCGAACCAGGAACGCACGACCCACTGGTCGGGCAACCCCGGAATGATCATCCGATAGAAAGCATAGTAGAGCTGTGGCACCAGCGAGTAGACGACCGCATATCCAGTCGCGGTTATTGCAAGATCTGCGACGGTGACAATCGACCCTCCCAGGGCACCATGGGAGCGAAAGCCAGCCAGCAACAGGCTCTTTTGTACCGACACCATCCCGCCAATAACGGCGAAGATCGCAGAGAACAAGGCGACGCCTGTTGCTTGACGCGGCGTCAGGTTGAAGAGGCTGTCACCAGCAACGGAAGCGATGAGGCCAGTACGTAGCGTTGGCACGCAAATGAAAATTGCGAGTGCGCAGATACTGCCGATAAGTACCAACATTCCCAGTCGGCGAAACGAAATTGGACGGCCGAAACTTGGGCAACCGTTAACGTCGCGGCGAGTGGTTCGACACCAAATCAACCAAGCCGCCGCCAGCCAAATAAGGCCGGCGGCGATCCATATCAGGTTGGTAATGACGTTATCGACAACCTCTCCTTGGGGTCGGAGACAATGGCTTCATCACTCACCCCGTCCCCGATCAAACATCCGCTATTGCAAAGCAGCTACGCCTAGCGGAACGCTGTACTGCACACACCAGACATAGATCTCGTTATAGCCGGAAACATCCAAGGATGCAGGGACCTGATAAGTCTGGCTGCCCGTGTTGGAAGTCAGCAAACCCAACTCAGTGCTGATGTCGACACTGCCGTTGGCGCCGAACGCGACATGCGGGTCGGGGGCGCCATCGAAGAAGAAATCGTCGGCGAAGACGATCTCGATACCATTGTCGGTCTGAACAACCGATACGCCGCCGCTGGTAACGTGACCACTGGCACCATCGAACTGCCCGGTGTGCAGGACATCGTCCGCTGCCTGTGCCGCCAATGGCACTGTCGCCGCAGCCAAGACCGCGGCACCCAGGCCAGCCAAAATCCAGTTCTTCTTGAACATGGTATCCATCCTTCATTAACGGTGATGATGGCGCGATGAGCGCCGCGATTTGCCTACCGAGCGTTGATGTGGCCGCCAGCACTGCGCCGATCCAGTTACAAATGCTTGAGCTATTCGTGCGCGTTTAGTGAACACCGCCGCAGAGCATTGCCAAGTTCAGGGTCGTCGGAAAAGATGGGCCGATCACTAGCGCGTCAGAATTCGGACCCCAGATGCCATCCAGCCAGCCGCGTTCACCAGAAACAGCCACAAGGCTTTCGCCTCGAGTCTTGGCCGCTGGCGCCGTCGGTACGGGGCTCGAATTCTATGACCTCACCGTCTATGGCTTGATGGCAGCAACGCTGGCGCCTCTGTTCTTTCCATCCGATAACACCACAGCGTCACTGATAGCCACGTTCGCGGCCTTCTCCGTTGGCTTGATCGCCAGAATTGCGGGCGGTTTTCTCTTCGGCTGGATCGCCGACAGGTTCGGCCGGCGCATCTCGCTGATCGGGTCAGTCACGCTCATGGCCGCCAGTTGCGGGCTGATGGCGATACTGCCTACCTTCCAAGCGATCGGGCTAGCGGCGCCGGTCCTGATCGTGGCCCTTCGAATTTGCCAGGGCCTGGCGGTGGGCGGCGAGCTCGGCATCTCCTACGTCTTTGTGGGGGAGCATGCGCCCACAAAACATCGCGCGTTGGCGCTTAGCTCAGTCGGCGCAGGAACGACCCTAGGGATTCTCCTTGGCGCCCTTGTCGTCGCCGTTTTGCACTTAGCTCTGACTGATGAACAGGTCAGCAACTATGGCTGGCGCATCGCCTTTGGGCTCGGCGTCGGCGTCGCCTTGGTGGGATTTCTGATCAGGTCGCGCCTTCAGGTCGCAGTGCAAACGCCACGTTCATCCCGCATCAGCTGGCGCGATCTTTCCGGCCTGCTCGGGCGGATGGTGCTGAACGTGATCGCTCTTAGTGGTATCGCGAGCTGTTACTTTACGCTGTATTTCTTTGCCCCTAACTGGACGATCGCAGCATTCGACGAAGACGCCGAAACGGTCCACCTGGTGGTCGCGATCGCAGGCGTCATTACAATGCTGGCTACTGTGCTCGGCGGATGGGTGTGTGATCGATTTGGCTCCCGCCCGACAATCTGGCTTTGCTGCGCCGCGCTCGCGATTTCATTTGTCCTGCTGCCAACACTACTTTCAAACGTCCCGGGTTGGTTGCAGCTCTTTGCAATCGCCGCACTAGCAATTGTCGTAGGGTTCTACATCGCCAGTATCGCCTCCCTCACCTTCACGACCTATCCCCCCACGGTACGCGGCCTCGGTTGCGCGTTGGCGTTCAATCTCGGCTATGGCCTTATCGGAGGTACGGCGCCGATGATCGCTCTATGGCTGAATCAGGTCGCCGGAATACCTAGCGCCTTCATCTGGTACCCAGCCGGACTTTGTCTGATTTCGATCGCTGCCGTTTTGTTACTGCCCTACGGCTCCGACTACACTTAGCGAAGGCAAACCACGTAACGTCATTCGTTTTCCTTAACGGATCGCGCGGCCACAGACTTGGGCATATAGCCAATCGGTGGTGTAATCGACGGCCAGACCGCAACCCACTAGTGAGAAGCTGCGCGAAAGATGGAACCCGTCAACGAGCGGCAAATGCGCCTGATCCTGGACGCCATACCAGCGCGCATCTGGTTCATGGACCGGCTTCACCGAATCGTCTTTGCCAACCGTGAAGCTGCGGAATTCTATGGCGCTACGCCCGATGAGATCATCGGAAGGTACTCCGCTGATGTCATAGGGAAAGCGGGGTTCGAATTCGACCTCATACATAGAGAGCGCGCGCTGGCGGGCGAGATCCATCGCTGGGAAGGCTGGAGCGTCTATCACCAGACCGATCGTCGCTATACCCAGCGCATCTATCACCCGCACATCGACCGCGATGGCGAGGTGAACGGGTTCTACGAGTTCGTCCGCGACGTCACCGATTTGAAGAACGCCGAGGCCGAGCAGCGGTTTTGGGCCCAATTGCTTCAGGATGCAATCAATGCCCTGTCGGACGGGTTCGGCGTTCTGGACAAAGAGGAGAGGCTGCAGGTCTGCAACCCGCCTTACGCTGGATTCTACGGCGAGCCGGTGGAGAAACTCATCGGCCGCAAGGTTGCCGACCGGTTTCCCTATCTGTTCGACCGTTTGAAATCTTTCGACGGCCATCCGTTCGACCGCGATGACCCAGCGGCGCTGGAGTCGTTCGACGCCTATCGGCGCGAACGGCAAGAGCCGATTGAGCTGACAATGATCGACGGCACGACGTTCTCTGCAAGGCGGGCCAACACCTCGGACGGCACTCGCGTGATCATGCTGACCGATGTCACGGAGCTGAAGAAACGCGAAGCCGAGGCGGCCAATGCCGGCCGGCTTCTTGAGGACGCTATCGGCTCCCTAGCGTTGGGCTTTGCGATCTTCGACGCCGATGACCGGCTGCTGATGTGTAACCAGCCCTATCGCGACAATCACGCCGCCTGCGCTGACAAACTGGTTCCCGGAGCGACCTGGGTCGACATCGTCCGGCAAGCTGCGGTTGGCGGCGTCTACGCCGACGTGGGCGATGACGTGGATCGCTTTGTCGCGGCACAACGAGACGAGCGTGACCGCGATGACGCTAACCGGGAAATCGAGCTGTCCGACGGAAGGTGGTTGCGCGTCTGGTACCAGCGCACGCATTTCGGTGGCACCGTCGTCACCCAGACCGACATCACCGAACACCGGCGCATGGAAGCGAGCCTGCGCAAAAGTGAAGAGCTTGTGCGCCGCGTCCTGGAGGCCTGTCCCGCACCCGTAACCATGAGCCGTGCGGTTGATGCCAGTATCATCTACGAGAATCCGGCATCTCGGCGGATCCTCGAACATGCTGACAATGATCCGCCCGAAACGGCAGCACAACGCTGGATCGACGCCGAAGATCGCCAGGCGTTTGTTAGGCAACTGCGTGACACAGGGGTCGTCAATGCATTCGAGGGTGAGTTCCGAAAGGCAAACGGCAGAACCTTCTGGTGTTCATTGTCTGCTCGCCTGATCGACTATCAGGGGGAAAGCGTTATCGTCACCAGCGCGTTCGATCTCACCGAGCGGCGGGCGGCGGAGGCGGAAATGGCCCGCCAACGTGAGGCCTTGCATCAAAGCGAAAAGCTGGGGGCCCTCGGCGAACTGCTCGCAGGCGTCTCTCACGAATTGAACAATCCCCTTTCCGTGCTGGTCGGCCAGGCAGCCATGTTGTCAGAGACCGCCCCCGACGACAAAACCCGTGAGCGTGCAGAAAAGATAAGTGCTGCAGCCGACCGCTGCGCGCGCATCGTCAAAAGCTTCCTTGCGATGGCACGCCAAGAGCCCGGAACTTTGACCCCGGTCGATCTGAACAAGACGCTCGAAGCGGCACTGGAGATCACCGGTTATGCCTTGCGTACTTCGGATATCGAGGTCGATTTCCGGCGGGTATCCCGCAAGATGCGCGTACTGGCCGACGCCGACCAACTTCGGCAGGTTTGGACAAACCTAATCGTAAATGCACAGAACGCGCTTGAAGAAATCAACGGCCGACGACGGTTAACGATCGTCTCACGCCGCCTACCAGATGGTCGGCGGGCAAAGGTGACCTTTGCCGACAACGGGCCTGGGATTCAGGAAGATGCCAAGAAGCGCATCTTTGAACCGTTGTTCACGACAAAGGATGTCGGCGAAGGTACGGGGATCGGCCTCGCCCTTTGCCATCGAATCGTGCAGGCGCATGGGGGCAGCATCGAATTGGACACTTCAAGTCTGGGCGGCGCGGCGTTTTCGATAACGCTGCCGATCGCGAGGGCCGCCGCCCCTTCCGAAACCCATCTGGCAACCCACCCGGTGCAGTCCGCTGGGTTCAACGTTCTGGTCGTGGACGACGAACCCGACGTACGGCGAACGATCGCCGAATGCCTGGGCCATGACGGGCATCGAGTCGAACTTGCAAGCTCGGGCCGCGAGGCACTGACCAAACTCGAGACTGGCCAATACGACGTTATCCTCAGCGACCTGCGCATGGCAGATCTGGATGGGGTGGGTTTCTATCGCGCGGTCGAAGAGGCCCATCCGAATCTCGTCGACCGGTTAGCCTTCATTTCAGGTGACACGCTGAGCGCACGGATCAGAGACTTTCTAGACACGTCCGAACGCCCCTATTTGGAAAAACCAATTCACCCCCAAGACTTGCGGAAACTTGTCTTGAGTGTCGCCCGGCGGCGCATAAACTGAACAAACGGCAAAAACAGATGTATCATATTTGGCCGGGGAACTAGGCATGGCAGACAAGCAGCATATCGTCATTGTTGACGACGACCATGCCGTCAGAGAGACTTTCTTGGAATACCTGGCGCTGCAGAATTTCCAGGTCACGGGCTTTGAAGACGCGGCGTCGCTGCGCGCTTTCGTCGATGAAGGCGAGGCATTCGATCTAGCGATTCTGGATATCGCCATGCCTGGCGAGGATGGCCTGTCACTGGCACGTTTCTTGCGCGAGCATCTGCCGGTCGGCATCATCATGGTCACTGCGTCCGGCGAGCCGGTGGATGTCATTGTCGGCCTGGAGATGGGCGCGGACGACTACATCGCAAAGCCGGTCAATCTTCGCGAGCTGTTGGCCCGGATCAAGTCCGTTCTGCGCCGCTCGGCGACCGGCAGCCAAGACGATAGCAGTGCGGCATCCGGAGCGGGAAAGGACGAGGCAACCCCGTTTGGACATTGCTGGCTGAATTTGGCGTCCCGCCAACTGCATGACGAGGATGGTCAGGAGATTCCCACGACGTCGATGGAGTTCGATCTCCTGAAGGCCTTTGCAGAGCGACCAAACCGCGTGCTCAGCCGCGACTTCCTGCTCGATCTCGCTCACAATCGGGAACGCGATGCCTTCGATCGATCGATCGATATCCGAATTGCGCGCTTGCGCCGCAAGATAGAGCTCGACCCCGGCAAACCTCAGATCATCAAGACTGTGCGCGGAGCCGGATATATGTTCGTCAGCGGCGACCGACGCCCGACGGGTTAGTACCGGGTCACCTCACCCTGTTTCCGGTCAGATACGAACCTGAAACAATTGAAACCATAAATCTCGTCGCGCGAAATTCGCCAGAAACAAGCGCTCGCTAAATACATCACTGCGCCGCGCCGGCTCCGCCGACCGGCGACATGATGACAACCAACCATAGCGAGCAAGGCGATGAGCATTAACGCAAATGCAATCAGTAGCCGCAGTTTCAGCGTCTCACCGCTGGCGCTCGGCTCAGAAATCGGGGGCGCGCTGATGCGCGTCCGGCACCAGATGTCGCAGCGCCGCAAACAGCGGATTGCGGCCAGATCACTAACCCGCCTCAGCGATAAGGCATTGAGAGATATCGGCCTTTCGCGCGGCGAAGCGCTCGGCATCGTTGGGGGTGGTCCCGACGAGCTCTCTGACTAGACACAGCGATAGGAGCGCACCCCAACACCCCAACCACCCGGACTAAGGCAGAATGGGCGGGTATGACGATGGCGATCAAGTGGGTGATCGCCAGCGTCAGGTTAGGTGTAAGACCTCCTTAACCAGCCAGTCCAGGCGAGTGGCGTCGCGGCCAAGGTTCACATCGGGTGGCGGAAGCGTCCGGTTGGCGTCCCCTCCCGGACGCTTCCTAATTTCTCCCTTATTCGGCCGGTCTCTAGCGGATCCGATCAGATCTTCAATCGACCAGCCCGTATTGGCGCGCCTTGTGATGTAAGAACGGCACCCCTTCTTCCATCACCTGCTCGGCGCTGTCGGCTACCGGCCGCCACACGGATAGGGCGGCGGCAATCTGCGGCGGCAGATTGATGAAACTCTC
>JBCCER010000080.1:0-18351 GCA_039030175.1 Pseudomonadota bacterium | reverse complement strand
TAACTAACTATCGATTTGCTTGATGATGATGTCGGTGTCTTTCAGTCTTTCAGCGAATTCCAAGCACCGCAAGCCGACGTACATGATAGTTACATCGAGAGCGACCTGGCGATTTCAGCCGCGTTCAGGCGCTTCAACTCGTTGACCAGTAATCGGCCCGCTTAACGACGGCTCGCCGGAGGCCTCGCCAAGAGGATTGCCATCAAGGGGCAGCAAGGAAAATCCGAGCGTACCAGCAAGCGAATCCTGGCTGGCATCAATAGTGGCGTCAATTGTTATACGTCCGATCTGCTGCGCAGGATGCTCATGCGTGATGAATGTGAAGTGAAGCATCAGGACTGAAACTTCGTTACTTTGATCGTTACTCGAAATGCAGGTCCACGCTCCGGCCGCAGTGCTGTAGGGTCCGAAGCCTGCGACACCGTCCTGATTGGCATCGATAAGGATCGCCTGGCCATCAGAGCTAAGCGACAACAAGCCCCTGCTTGTCACGCTGCTGTCCCCCCCACGGCCTGCCATGGAAACAAAGTAAGTCCCCGTGGCATCGCGGCAGTCAGATACGGACAAACCCGAGTTTTGAGCCGCAGCATTCAGCGCCGCGAGGCCCACGGCGACCAAACCTAGCGTCGCGATCGGAATCGCGCTGGATCTGAGCGAAAGTCGTTTGCGCATGCAACTCTCCAAAGCGTAGGAAAGGGAAGGGCAATTTAGCATAGCCTGAAAGCAGCGCATTGTGCCCGGTTTGCACACCTCGATGCGTTCAAAAACTGTGCTGCCCAAAGGGCGATCGTCGAGATCAAAGCAAAGTTTGAGACAACACCTTCGTGACGGCCATTCGATTGGTTGTTTGACGATTTGGTGACTCAGGCGATGGCGTGCATCAGGTTTCCGTAATCGCCAATCCAGCCGCATCCACCAACCAGTCCGCCAGATACCGCACAAATGAGTTCCTGACCCAGATCTCAAACGCCGGCTCCACCGAGATCTGCCGCAAGAAAACCCGCGCCTTGGCCAGCATCGTTTGGGCGCAGTGGTCGACGCCGAACACACGCGGGTGCAGGTCGAGAGGGCAGCCGCTGGCGAGGATGTCGCGGGCCAGGATGCCGGAGAGGCGGAGGCCGGTGTAGGTGTGGGACAGGTCGGTGATGGCGAGCCATGGGTCGTCGGGCCGGGCCGTGCGCAGGGAGGCTTCGAACGCTTCTTCAGTGCCGGCTTCGGCCATCACCAGCCATTCGTCAGGGCCGAGCCAGGAGATGACTTCTGCGGCGGCTTGATCGTCTGCGTCGGCGGAATGGCAGCGGTTGGGCTCAGTAGGCAGGGCGAGGCCGAATGTGGCGCGGACGGCCTCTGCGAAGCCGGGATCGTCGGCGCGGCCGCGCAGGTTTAGGATGGCTTTGGGCGCGATGATTTCAAGCTTTGCCTTCGGGCCGCCGGCTTCGGCCAGGCGGTCGCGGTAGTCGTCGAGGGGGCGGATGGTTTGCGGGCCGGCCGTAACTGTATCGGTCGCCGCCGCATCGGTCTCCAGCGGATCGGTTGCCACCGCATCAGTCCCCTTCACGCCGCGCTCCTTCCTTGTCGTAGAACACCGGGTCAACGATGCGGGCGAGGGTGGGGCCGTCCTTTAGCGCCACCTCGACAACATCGCCATGACGGGCGCGTCCGCGCGTCACCAGGGCGAGGCAGAAATTAGTGTCGAGCGTCGCGCTCCAATAGCTGGAGGTGACAAAGCCGTGCATCGGGATCGGCGGTGGGCGGCTGGAATGGTCGACTTCCACGAGTTGGCTGCCCTCCGGGATGGCCTGAGACGGGTTCTCCGGCAGCAGGCCGACAAGTTGCTTGCGATCGGGGCGCAGGCAATCCGCGCGGGTCAGCGAGCGTTTGCCGATGAAATCCTTCTTGGTCGAAACCATGCCGCCGAGACCGAGATCGCCCGGAGTCTGGGCGCCATCGGTCTCCTGGCCGACGATGATGAAGCCTTTTTCGGCGCGCAGCACATGCATGGTTTCGGTGCCATAGGGCGTGATGCCGAACGGCTCGCCGACCGTCATCGCCGCGTCCCACAGGGCCTGGCCGTAATGCCAGGGCACGTTGATCTCGAATTGCAGTTCGCCGGTGAAGCTGACCCGGAAGATGCGGGCCGGAATGCCGGCGACCGTGCCGTCGCGCCAATGCAGGAAGCCGAAGGCCTCGGGCGACAGGTCGAGATCAGGGGCGAGGGTGGCCAGCACGTCCCGGCTTCTCGGCCCGGCGAGGCTGACATTGGCCCATTGCTCAGTCACCGAGGTAAGGCGCACGCGCAGATCCGGCCATTCGGTCTGCAGGTACTCCTCTAGATGGTCCAGCACCTCAGCCGCGCCGCCGGTGGTGGTGGTCATCAGATAGTGGTGCTCGGCCAGACGCGACGTGGTGCCGTCGTCGAACACCATGCCGTCCTCGCCGCACATGATGCCGTAGCGGACACGCCCGATGCCGAGCGACTTCCAGCCATTGATATAGACCCGGTTCAGGAACTCCGCCGCGTCGGGACCCTGGATGTCGATCTTGCCGAGCGTCGATGCGTCGAAGATGCCGACGCCCTCGCGCGTCGCGACGCACTCGCGTGCCACCGCCGCCTTCATATTCTCGCCCGATTGCGGGAAATAGCGCGGGCGCTTCCATTGGCCGACCTCCTCGAACACAGCGTTTTGGCCCACATGCCAATCATGCATCGGCGTCAGTCGCGCAGGATCGAACAACGCCCCGCGGTCGCGCCCGCCCATCGCGCCGAAGGTCACCGGCGTGTAGGGCGGTCGGAACGTTGTGGTGCCAATCTCACCCATCGGTTTGCCGACCTTTCTGGCCAAAATACCCAGCGCGTTAACGTTGGATGTGCGCCCTTGATCGGTGCCGAAACCCGTCAGCGTGTAGCGTTTCACATGTTCAGCGGAATCGAAGCCTTCGCGGACTGCCAGCGCGATATCGTCCTCGGTCGTGTCGTTCTGCAAATCGACGAAACGCTTACCAGCCTTGCCCGTGGATGGGACAGACCAGAGCGGCGCGATCGTGCCGTGCTGCCTGGATCTGGTGAAGATAGGAGGCTCGGCGGTTGTCTCATACCCCGCAAGTTGGGCAGCCTTCATCCCGGCGTTTGCGCCACCCGCGAGGACGGCCGAAAGATCGAATGTCCCATTGCAGGCGCCTACGCTGCGCTGGCCGTTTGGCCCTCGACGAGGCCTGAGGCAGGCGAGCGCTTCATCGTAAATAAGCTTGCCTTGGGCCTGACTGAACAGATGAACGGCTGGGCTGTACCCGCCCGATACTGCTATCAGGTCGCAGTCGATCTTCTCCCGCGTGCCGTCGACGCGATCGCCATTGAGACGGCCGATCAGCGCACCCTTCACCTGCCTGCCGCCCAGGGCTCTGGTTACAGCATGGCTCGTCAAATGCTGAATATTCTTACCGGCCATCAGCTCTTTGAGCGCGGGATCGATCGCCGAACGCGAGTCGACCACCGCAGCCACATCGATCCCGGCGCCATCGGCGGTCAGTGCGGTTTCGTAAGCGCGATCGTTGTTCGTGAACAGAACCATGCGCTCACCCGGCTTGGCGGCCCAGCGGCGGACATAGGTTTTGACGGCTCCCGCCAGCATAACGCCCGGCCGGTCATTGTCAGCAAAGACCACAGGTCGCTCATGGGCGCCGGTGGCGAGTACCACTTCGCGCGCTCTGAAATGCCACAGCCGTTCGCGAACCGGCCCGCCTTCGACGCGCTCGAGCGCGCATAGATAGTTGCCGTCGTAATAGCCGAACACAGTCGTTCTAGGCAGCAGGCGCACCTCGTCGATCAGCGACAGCTCCTCAATGGCCTGGTCGCACCAATCGCTTCCCAATTGCCCGCCGATCTCAACGTCCGAGCCAAGCAGGCTGGCGCCAAAACGGCTGTCACTGTCGACGAGAACAACCCGCGCGCCCGATCGACCGGCCGCGAGAGCAGCAGCCAAGCCAGCGGGCCCTCCGCCGACCACAAGAACATCACAGTGATGATGACGATGGTCATAGAGATCGGGGTCCGGCGCTGTCGGCGCCTTGCCCCAGCCAGCGGCACGCCGGATCAGCGGCTCATAGACCCGACGCCACAGGACAGGTGAGCCGAAGAACATCTTGTAGTAAAAACCCGCCGGCAACAGTTTCGAGCCCCAGCCGATCGCCGCACCCGCATCAAACTTAGCGGAGGGGAACACATTGACGCTGTGGGCTTGCAGACCCTCGGAGAGCGGCACCTGCGTTGCCATCAGGTTCGGCACCGTTTTGGCACCCGCGCCGACTTGAACCAACCCGTTCGGATCTTCGACCCCTGCTGCCATGATGCCGCGCGGCCGGTGGTACTTGAAACTCCGGCCGACCAGGCTGACTCCATTGGCGATCAATGCAGAGGCTAGCGTATCGCCTTCGTAGCCTTGGTAGCGCTTGCCATTGAACCGGAACGAGATCGTGCGTGATCGGTCGATCAAACCGCCTTCGGTAAGGCGTCTTGGCTGGCTCATGACGATGGCCCCGCCACATCCGGCGCTTGCTCGTCGGGCCTGTAAATCGCCAAGATCCGATGGGTTCTCGTGTCGCGGATAACGTTGAACCAGCGCCGACAGCCCGCGCTGTGGACCCAACGTTCCGCATAGCGGCCTTTGGGGTTGGCGCGCATGAACAGATAGTCGGCCCACTCTTGATCGGTTAGCTGATCGGGCTTGTCCGGGCGCTCAATATTTGCCTCGCCGCCACAATGGAACTCAATCTCATCGCGCGGGCCGCACCAGGGGCAGGTGATCAACAGCATCGCGTCGCCCCCTTTAGTGAGCCACCGCCGCCGCGCCATGCTCGGCGATCAAGGCGCCGGTCGAGAAGCGGTCGAGCGAGAAGGGGGCGTTGATTGGGTGAGGGGCATCCTTGGCGATTGTCCAGGCGAAGACCCAGCCTGAGCCCGGCGTCGCCTTAAAGCCGCCCGTGCCCCATCCGCCATTCAGGTAGAGCCCATCCACCGGCATCTTGCCAATGATCGGCGAGGCATCCGGGCAGATGTCGACGATGCCGCCCCAGCTGCGCAGCATGCGCAGGCGCCCGAAGGTCGGGAACAGCTCGCACAGGGCGGCCATTTGCTCCTCGATAACGTGGAAGCTACCCCGCTGGGCGTAGGAGTTGTAGCTGTCCGCGCCGGCGCCGATTACCAGTTCGCCTTTGTCGGACTGGCTGAGATAGACATGGATCGCGCTCGACATGATCACCGTGTTCAGCACCGGCTTGATCGGCTCGGAGACCAGCGCCTGCAATGGATGGCTTTGGATCGGCAAACGAACGCCGGCCATTGACGCCAACACCGAGCTATGGCCGGCGGTGACGATGCCGACCTTCTTGGCATCTATCGCCCCTCGGGTCGTGTCGACGCCGACGATCCGCCCACCGTCCCGCCGCAGGCCGGTAACCTCGCAGTTTTGGATGATGTCGACACCGCGCGCATCGGCAGCTCGGGCAAAGCCCCAGGCCACCGCGTCATGCCGGGCGACGCCACCACGTGGCTGAAAGGTCGCGCCCATCACCGGATAGCGCAGCTTTGGAGAGAGGTTCAAAACCGGGCAGATACGCTTGATATCCGAAGGCCCAAGCCACTCGGAGTCGACGCCGTTGAGCCGATTGGCCTCAGAGCGCCGCCGGCTCGCCCGAACATCCCCCAGCGTATGGCAGAGATTCATCACCCCGCGCTGGCTGAACATCACATTGTAGTTGATGTCCTTCGACAGCCCTTCCCACAGCTTCAGCGAATGTTCATACAGCGCTGCACTTTCGTCCCACAAATAGTTGGAGCGTACGATTGTCGTATTGCGCGCCGTATTGCCGCCGCCTAGCCAGCCCTTTTCCAGGACGGCCACATTGGTAATTCCGTGCTCTTTTGCGAGGTAATAGGCCGTCGCCAATCCATGCCCGCCGCCGCCGATAATGATGACATCGTATGCGGGCTTGGGATTCGGGCTGCGCCATTGTCTTGGCCAGTGCTGGTGGCTGGACAGCGCATTTCGGGCGACCGACCAGAATGAAAACCGCTTCACAACGTTATTCCCTCAATCATATTCGCGCGGCATGGTTGCGAAGTACGTGAATACAGGTCCGATCGAGTAGTGCATTCGCACGCGATGTGCAATGCAGGCCACACGACGATCGAGATATGAGCTGAAATCGAACCCTGGTTCAGGAGACAGGAATGTCAATCCGGCGTGCCACATTGGACGATCTGCCCGCCGTCGAGCAATGCATTGACGATGCCTATGGGGGGTATACTGAGCTGCTTGGCCACAAACCGAAGCCAATGCAGGGCGACTACGGCAGCCAAATCCAAGAGGGGATTGTCCATGTCGCGGTCGATGACACAGGTGACCTCCAAGGATTGATTGTCTTCTATCCCCGTGACGATGAAATGCTGCTGGAGAATGTCGCGGTCTCATCCCGTCATCAGGGTAAAGGTCTCGGTAAGAAACTCATCGCGTACTGCGAGGATGAAGCGCTCCGACAAAGGCTCAAGGCCGTGGCGCTCTTCACTCATATGAAAATGAGCGGGAACCGAGGGCTCTATCTTCGCCTCGGCTACGAGGAGATCGTGCGCGAAGAGGACGTCAAACTCGACCGCATTTCTTTCCGCAAAGCACTTACCTAGGACCGATCAGGCGGCGCGATCATCCTCGTTGTGTACGGGCAGAATATGCAAAGCGATAAAGCAGAGCAGTTGAACACCGGCTTGCTCCATGTGGTTTCCTTCCAGGTCATACTCTTGGACGATTTGGTCTGCGATGAGGAACGCAAACCATTCCGCCATTGAGATGACAAAACCAATATTGGCCAGCGCCATCCATCGTTCTCTTGGGCGCGACGGAGCCAAGGCCGCTATCGACAGAAATACCGCCGAAAGGAACGACCAGCAGATAACGCCGGCAAAAAGGAACACCGATAACCAGCTGGGCGGATCGAACGGAGCGATCGCCTGGACGATGGCAGGATAGTTGCCGTTCTGCAGCCAGCCGAAGCTGGCCCAACCGAGATTTTCAAAGGCGCCCAAAAAGTCCGTCAGGAACGCGATCACCCACCACAGTGCCCATGTCACGACGATTAGGCGTTTGAACATACCGATTGAGAACAGCACAGGTTGCTCGCCCCACATTAATGACGATTGATGGGAACTTTGCTGCCTGACGCGGTCAATGGCGTCAAGCTGGCCAGCCTGCTAAGCTTTCCAAAGGAAGAACCGACGTGAAGCGATACCCAGGTGGAGAAACCTCTTGAAGCTGTATATGGACCCCATGTCGATCACCACCCGGCCAATTCTCCTATTCTTGGCCGAGAATGGCATCGAAATCGAGACTCAGGTGGTCCAGCTTACCACCGGCCAGCACCTGCAAGACGCCTACCGTGCGATCAACCCAAACCAGTTGGTCCCAGTGCTTGAGGACGGTGATCTGCGGCTGACTGAGAGTTCAGCAATCTTGAAGTATCTGGCGGATACGATCGAGTCTCCCGCCTATCCAAAGGACTTGAAGGCACGAGCCAAGGTCAACGAGATGATGGATTGGTTCAATACCAACTTTTATCGGGACTACGGCTACAACTTCGTCTATCCGCAAATCCTACCGCATGTGAAGCGGCGCAGCGAGGAAGCTCAGGATGCCACCGTCACCGTCGGGTTGGAGGCGTCGAAGAAATGGCTCGCTATTTTGAACGATCACTGGATCGGCCCGGACAAACCCTACTTGTGCGGTGGCACCATTACGATCGCAGACTATTTCGCAGTGGGTTTGTTGACCTTGGGTGAGATCATACGCTGCGATTTTTCACAATATCCTAATGTCGACCGCTGGCTTCAGCGCATGAAGTCGTTGGATAGCTGGCCAGACGTCAACCAGGCATTCTACGGCTGGGTCGCCGCAATGAAAGACCAGCAGTTCCGGACTATCTAGGCCATGGCGTTGTACCACGACTGAGCGAGGCATCTCATCGGCTCTTCAACGCTCTACGACAGCATTGCCACCTGGTTGTTGGAACAGGGTCTAAGCGATGTTGGTTTGCCCAATATCGTCAGAGATTTTGGACGCCGACTTGTGGTGGGCGGGTTGCCTATCCATCGTGTCGGCATAGGCAGCATGCTTCTGCACCCCGTGTTTGGTGCGCTCGATATCTCATGGGAAGCCCAAACCGACAAATTAAGCGAGGGGATCGCACCGCGCTCGGCGATGCAGTCTCCAGACTTCCAAAACTCGCCCTATTTCAGGGCGGCAGAAGGCGGAATTCCTTTTCAGCGGTTTAAGCTGGACGGCCCAATTCCGGAGGATGAGTTTCCCATCCTCGGCAGACTGCGCAGCGCTGGTGTTACCGAATACACCGTCTTTTATCGCGACTATGGGCGCCGAAATATTGAGCTCTGGGCAGGATTGCCACAAGGGCTGGAAGGGGCGGTTGGGTCGTTTTCGACACGCCGCATTGGTGGCTTCAGCGACACGGAAATCGAAGACCTGAGCGCGCTTGCGACGCCGCTAAGCTTGGTTGTCAAAGCCAGGACCAGTCGCGAACTGACCAAGACGTTAATCGATACCTACCTTGGCAAACATTCCGGTGATCACGTGCTGAATGGCCTAATAGGCCGGGGCGACGGTCAACCGATTGAATGCGTGGTGTGGTATTGCGACCTTCGCGGTTCCACTCGGCTCGCCGAAGAACTGTCGATGGACCAGTATCTGGAGATGCTGGACGCCTACTTCGATTGCACGGCTGGCGCTGTATTGGACCATGGCGGAGAAGTTCTGAAGTTCATTGGCGATGCGGTTATGGCGATCTTCCCGATAGAAGATGGGCGACCCGCCATCGACATGTGTCGTGCTGCCCTGTCGGCCGCGACAGAAGCGCTTCGAAAGGCGGAACTGATCAACGAGGAACGCGAACTGGGCGACCTTCCTTCGATCCGATTTGGGATCGCTCTGCATATTGGCGAGGTTCTGTATGGCAATGTCGGCACGGACCGCCGTCTGGACTTCACCGTCATCGGCCCGGCGGCGAACGAAGCCAATAGAGTGGAGCAGCTTTGCAAATCACTGCAGACACCCGTCATCGCATCCGAGAAATTTGCCGAGAGCTACTCGGGAAAACTTGTAGATTTGGGCTCTCATAAACTTGCCGGTGTGAAGGCGGAAAGCCGCGCTTTTACAGTTCCGGAGTTTGCGCCAGCCAGTTAGCGAAGCACGCAGTGGGTGACGTCAAAGCCACAATCTACAGAGCAACCGCCGAACGGAATCAGCTGCAGATAGCGCCGTCAATATTGAACGACCGTTTCTGCGTCCGGGTCCAGTCGTGCGCCGTAGGCCAGTCAAGGTAGAGTTGAAATGCCAAACACAACGCGACGCGCACTTTTGGCGACGGCCCCTGCGACCCTCATTCCCCGATGGGTCCATGCGGCGACGGAGGCGACACCAAGGGCGTCGGAAGGCCCCTTCTATCCGGTGGAGCTACCATCGGACCATGACAATGATCTTGTCCTTGTCGAGGGCGCGGTACGCCAGGCGGGCGGAGAGATCCTCCATCTAAATGGAATTCTCAGGGATACCGCAGGTATGCCGATCCCCAACGGCCTGATTGACATTTGGCAATGCGACGTTAACGGCGTTTATCTGCATCCCGGAAGCCCCGGCTATAGAAACTTTGACCAAGGGTTCCAGGGATTCGGTCGCGCCGCTGCCGATGTGGATGGTCGCTTTGCCTTTCGTACAATCGTGCCGACGGTCTATCCCGGACGCACGCCGCATATTCATCTAAAGGCCTATGGCGGTGGGTGGGAATTGCTGACCACCCAATTCTATCTGGCCGACCATCCGCTCAACGCGCGAGATGGCCTTTTCAACAGAATGTCTGCGGCCGAACAAGCGCGCCAGACGATGACGCTTCGGCCATTTGGGGCAGGCGAGGGTACTGCACAACAGACTGAGATCGCCGTAGTGATCGGAAACTAGCGGACTCCAATTCTCTGGCCTGTTCGTGCCGGCAGTAGGGCAATGCACTAGTCGGGCAACCCGGCAGCCCTTAACGCGGCGATGTCAGCCTCCAATCGTGTAGAATCGGCGTAGAGCTGCGAATGAGTCCACGCCAAGATGCTAAAGCCGGGTCTGGCATCCTGTAATCGCTTTGCCTCCGCTCTTGCATCTTCCATGCGGCCAAGCGTGGCATAGATGATTGTTAGGTCGACAAGGCCAAAGCCGGGGCTGCGCCGAGCATATTCACGATATAGCGCAATCGCCTCGTCGTACTGCTCCAGCAGTCGGCAGGAAAAACCCATATCGCCCAGATACCAGGGTGGATAGATCGGGCTGAGCCTCATCGCCTTGCCGATCTGAATTTTTGCCTCCGCGGGAAAGCCGGAAAAGTTCAGAATAATGGCCGCGACAACCGCCACATCGGCAGAACCTGGCGTCAGATCGACGGCCCGACGTGCAGTTGAGACGGCAAGCTCGTGCTGCTTGTTTTGGGCATGGATGAAGGCCTGGGCGATCATTGCTTCGCCGTTTTCGGGATCGATTTCCATTGCGGCATCGACATAGCGCTGGGTAAGCGCGAGTTGCTCTTCTCTTGGTCCCCACCAGCCAAACCGGCACGCAGTTGAATGAATGAAGGCCAACATGGCATTCAGCGGCGCCGAATTCGGGTCCAGCTCTAGCGCGCGTTCCCAATCATTCTTGGCCCGCCCCATACCGTCTTTGCTGACCTCGCGGCGAAAATGGGCAAGACCTCGTGCCCAGTATGTCCAGGCCTCCAAATTGTGAGTGGTTGTATATCGAAGTCTTGCCTGTTCGCCCTCTGAGATCTGTACTTGAAGCTCGGTCGCGACGCCTATTGATATCTCGTCTTGGATGGCGAACGTATCCTCCAACATGCGGTCATATCGTTCGGCCCAGACTTGGCGCGACTCCACGGCGTCGATCAGTTCGATTGAGATACGGACTCTCGTTCCCGACCCACGAACGCTGCCTTGAAGAATGTAGCGAACACCGAGTTTTGAGGCGACAGCCCCAAGATCGCTGGCATCAAGAGAAGGATCGCAACTCGCATTCCGCGCGGTGACGAACAACCCCGACAATCCGGAGAAGATTGTTATGATATCTTCGGTGAGCCCGCTCGCGAGCAGGGAAACCTCATCGGCGCCGCCGAGGGACCGAAACGGCAGGACGGCAATCGATGGAATATCGGGCAGTGAAGGTGCGACCGACCATGGCTGGAGAGACGTCGTGTTGTCGGGCGTGCTGACCCCGTACCTGAACGCCCGAACCGGCTGTGCGATGTTCTTTAAGGTCTGAGGGCCGATATCCTCAAAGTCGACGTCGATCTTGCCGCGTACTTGGCGATAGGCGTCTTCCGAAATCAGGATGCCGCCTGGTGGTGCGAGCGCCTCTAGCCTAGCGGCGATGTTCACCCCATCGCCAAGAATATCGCCATCCTGGTCGATGACGTCGCCGAGATTTACGCCCATGCGAAAAACAATGCGCCTGTTTTCTTCAACGTCCGAGTTATGCCGGCCGATGGTGTCTTGCGCATCGATCGCGAAACGCAGTGCGTCGACAACGCTAGAAAACTCGATGAGTAGGCTATCGCCAGCGGTGTTCGCAATTCTGCCGCCCGCCTCGATAATCCGGGTGTCGATCAGGTCCTCGCGCAGCGCGCGTAGCGCAGCGATCGTGCCTTCCTCGTCTTCGGCGACCAGGCGGCTGTAGTTGCAGACGTCCGCGGCAACAATCGCCGCCAATCTGCGGATCGTCTTCACTTGTGTCATCATTCGGGGCAGTCGTTTCGCGGTGGCCAGCTCTTTAGCCCCAACAGGGCTTCACCCAAATCGCTGAGTTTGGCCGTCTGATAACGTGCTCTCTCCCAATCTCTTGGATCGCCCGGGAACGCCATCCCTTCGGGTGGCAGTCGTTCACGCCATGACCGAATGCGGGCCTCACGAACCGACTCGTCTGTCTTGGCTGGCGACATCGAGATGTACTGGGCGATACGCGGGCGATCCGAGCGGTTCGCGCGGATACCGTGGGGAAGGAGGCTGTTCCAGACAATGAGATCACCCGCCTTCAGCGGTACAAAGGTTGGCTCTAGTTTGCCCAGATCCGGCTTCCAGCCATCTCGATCCTCGGGTTGGCTGCGCTTCCACGCCGCAAAGTCTCGATAGATCTCTGGAACGCATTGAAACCCACCGACATCTTCTGTGGTATCGACGAGCGAAAGGACGCCTTGGACGCCGACAGCAGGCGGATCTTCGGTCGTATCGCAGTCCCAATGAATAAAGCCGTCGAAGGCTCGGACACCTCGGTTGGGCGTGTTCAGGTTTGCCCGGTCAATCGTGACCCAAAGGTCTTCGCGATCCCAAATGTCAACAAAGGCATCATAAACACGTCGCGACTGCCGATTGTCCCATAGGGTCTGGTGGTTGTAGGCTTCCACCATGCCGCTGTTGTTCAGGCCTGGCATGTCGATGCTGCGCAGCTGGGCGCGGTTCCAAGTTTCGGGATCTTGGGGGTCGAGCTCCTGAAACTCCCAAAGAAAGTCCATGGTGCGGCGAACGTTGTCGACGGGAACAGCGTTACTGACCACAGCATAGCCGTCGGTCTGCCATTGCTGGAACTGCACTGGCGATAACACACGCAGCGGCAGTTGCTTGACGAGGGAGCGTAGGGGTTTGGAGCGATCGAGCGCCACAGGTGGGTCGTAAACGGCCATGGCGGCAGTTTCGACCCACACCGTGGACTTAGCAAGCCTCCGCGAGGCGGGAGCGTGGCCGTTCTAGCGGCTTATTGCACCACGTAGGCATAGCCGTTGAAGTTGTTGCCTTCATTGATTTCAGGGACGTCCCAGCCGGCGTCAGCTTCGAGCAGCAGGTTATAAGTCCCTGCGTTCCATACCAGATCATCCCAGAAGGTGAGATAGTGGGTGTGGACGTGCCCGGGCGGGATGGCCGGGATTTGGATGACGGCTGAATGCGGATAGGCGGGATCGATATAGGCGCGCATACCGGGCACTTCTTCGGCGCAGGAGCCGCCGCCAACGCGGCTGCATGTAAGGCGCGCGACCGAAGGTCCAGATGCAGCTGCCCCCATATTGCGGATCGAGACAGCGCCGTTCTCAATACGGCTGGCGATCGGCACCAAATCTGGTCCCGCTGCCGTCAGACGGTTGGTTTGGGCCGAAGCGGTCAAAACCGGTGAAAGGCCGATAATACTGGCCAAAGCAACGAGGCAAATACGTTTCATCGCTATATCTCCTTTTCCAAGGCAAAGGCACCGGCCACGAATCCACCGGTGCGCTTTGCCTTATGGAGGACAGCGCGTTAACGCCTCGTTTATTGCAATAATCGGGTAACTGTCTTAGCGAGGTCCGCGATCGCCGCCCTGGTCGTTGCCGACCGTGTGCCGGATTAGGCCAAAAATAAAGAACACTCCGAAAGCAAAAATCAAAAAGCCGCTGAATTCAAAGAATGGATCATGGGCGCCTGCGGCCATCAACAAGCCGAGCAGCGACAGCAAAACCATAACCGCGCCGAAAATGTAGTTACCCATAAGAAATCGCTCCAATCTCTTCGGTCACTCGTCCGGCCACGTAACAAGATCCTTGTAGGCGGCCCAAGTCGCATGTCCGATAAGAGGCAAAGTAACAATCAGCCCAACGAACGCCGTTGCCAGGCCGATACCGATGAAAATCGCGATCAGCCAGGCCCACAAAATCATGGTCCAGAAATTCTGCGTGACCGCACGCCAGGATGTGTAAATCGCTGTCATAACGTGGGCGTCGGGCCGGTCGAGCAGCAGCGGGATCGATATGGCCGCCACGGCGAAGGTGATCAACGCAAGGACGGCGCCAATTGCGTTCCCGACGATAAGAAACGGAATCGCCTCAACACTTATCAGGGCTTGCAGCATCGACATCGGTTCTGGCGCCGCATTGAATTCGAAGAAGAACAACATGAATAGCAGAGAGGCGAACCGAACCCAGGCGATGGAAATCAACAATAGGGCGACGCCTATCAGAAGGATCTGGCCGGTGTTGGTGCGCAACGCGCGCAGCGATTGGCCGAAACTAACGGGCTGGCCTGCCGCTAATCGCCGGCTGGTATCGTAAAGGCCGACAGCAACGATCGGCCCGAACAGCAAAAACCCGGCCATAAGAGGGTAGGTCAGGTAGTAGACCTCGTACACCCAAGACAGCACGGTCAGCGCGACTCCGACCAGTGCGAAGATCAGCCCCCAAACCAGGCCGACCCCAGGGGCTGCCCAAAGATCCCGCCAGCCTTGCGCCAGCCAAACCCAAGGGCGATCGCGATAGATCGTATTGACCGTGGGGCCGCTAGGCCGCGGCATGGTTGCCGTATCGCTCATCAAAACGCCCTTATATCGCGTCGCCGATCTTCGCCGGCAGAGTTAGCAGTGCCAATGCTACAGGGATTCGGTCGCATGCTGGATTGATCTGTATCAAGGCGGGTGTCGATCCGACTCAGCGAAGATACCGGCAATCAAGACGAACTGCGCGCGCCATTGGCGCCGGCGGTTTCGGCGGTCGCCGCGTGCCAGGACGTGCGGCGATCAATCTGCGGTGTGGAATGTAACGAGGGTGGAGGCTGGTAATGACGGCAAGTGTCGCGACCGCGTCGGTTGGCGATCAACTGGAATCGCATGCCGGCTACAATGAAGACGTCATTCGGCTGTTCACCATCGCCAGCATCTTTTGGGGCGTGGCGGCCTTTACCGTCGGTGTCTTCATCGCCCTGCAGCTTGCGTTCCCAGTCCTAAATTTGGATCTGGAATACACCACCTTTGGCCGTTTGCGGCCGCTCCACACGTCCGCTGCGATCTTCGCGTTCGGCGGCAACGCTTTGTTCGCCACCTCGTTCTATACAGTTCAAAGGACATGCCACGCGCCTCTGTTCGGCGGCCGGGCACTAGCTCTCTTTATCTTCTGGGGCTACCAGCTTTTCATCGTTATGGCCGGCCTCGGCTATGTCTTCGGTATCACCCAGTCTCGCGAATACGCCGAACCGGAATGGTATGTCGATCTGTGGCTGACCATCGTTTGGGTCTGCTACCTAGTCGCTTTTGCCGGCACGCTGTTCAAGCGCCGCGAGCCGCACATCTATGTCGCCAACTGGTTTTTCCTGGCCTTTATCCTCACCGTCGCGGTGTTGCATATCGTCAACAATTTGGCGGTCCCGGTCAGCCTGCTCGGCACTAAGAGCTACTCGCTGTTCTCCGGGGTCCAAGATGCGCTGACACAATGGTGGTACGGCCACAACGCCGTTGGCTTCTTCCTCACGGCTGGGTTCCTGGGCATCATGTATTACTTCGTGCCCAAACGCGCGAACCGGCCTGTCTATTCCTACCGTCTGTCCATCGTCCACTTTTGGTCGCTGATCTTCCTCTATATCTGGGCCGGACCGCACCATCTGCACTACACCGCGCTGCCGGACTGGGCGCAGACCCTTGGCATGGTCTTCTCGGTAATGCTTTGGATGCCCTCATGGGGTGGCATGATCAACGGCATCATGACCCTGTCAGGCGCCTGGGACAAACTGCGCACCGATCCCGTTCTGCGCCTGATGGTGGTCTCCATTGCCTTTTACGGTATGAGCACCTTCGAAGGCCCGCTGATGAGCATTCGGCAGGTCAACGGCCTCAGCCACTATACTGACTGGACCATCGGCCACGTTCATTCCGGCGCGCTCGGCTGGGTCGCGTTCATCTCCTTCGGCGCGATCTACTATCTGGTGCCGAAGCTCTGGAAGCGTCCTGAACTCTATTCGCTGAAGCTGGTCTCGTATCACTTCTGGATCGCGACCATCGGCATCGTGCTCTACATCTCGGCCATGTGGGTTTCGGGCATCATGCAAGGCCTGATGTGGCGCGCCTATGACAGCCTCGGCTTCCTTGAGTACTCGTTCATCGAGACCGTGGAAGCGATGCATCCCTTCTACTTGATCCGGGCTCTGGGCGGCATCCTGTTCCTGCTGGGCGCGCTGATAATGGTCTACAATATCTGGCGCACGATCCGCGGCGATATCAGGGTTGAAGAATATCGGCCCGAGCCTGTGGCGCCTGCCGCCACGGCCGCAGCGGAGTAAGCGCGATGAACCTCCACAACAAGGCCGAAAAGAACGTCATCTGGCTCGCCGTCTTGACCCTGATCACTGTATCGATCGGCGGCATCGTCGAACTCGTGCCTCTACACACAATCGACAGTACTATCGAGCCCGTGGATGGTGTCCGGCCCTATTCTCCGCTCGAACAATATGGCCGCGACATATACATCCGCGAGGGTTGCTACAACTGCCATAGCCAGATGATCCGGCCGTTCCGTGACGAGGTTGAGCGGTACGGCCCGTATAGCCTGGCGGCCGAGAGCATGTATGACCATCCGTTCCAATGGGGTTCCAAACGAACGGGGCCGGACTTGGCGCGGGTGGGCGGCCGGTACTCGAACGACTGGCATGCCCTACACATGATCGATCCGCGATCTGTCGTGCCGACCTCGATCATGCCGCCCTATGGATTCATGGCCGACCGAGAGATCGATGCGGACGGATACGCCGCCCATTTGGAAGCGCTGTCAGTGGTCGGGGTGCCCTATACCGAAGAGATGATTGCCGAGGCTGAGGCCGATCTCATCGCACAAGCAACGCCCGATGCCGATACCCGCGATCTCTTGGAGCGTTACCCTCGGGCTATGGTCGGGGACTTCGATGGGAACCCAGACGCGGTGACCGAGCTCGATGCCATCATCGCTTATATGCAGATCCTCGGTCGCATGGTCGATTTCGCCGACTACACGACCGAAGACCTGATCCAGTGAGGGTGGGGCGATGGGTGAATTCTACGAAGTCATCGAACAGCTCTGGGTTGTCTGGCTGCTGCTGCTGTTCGCTGGGATCATCATTTGGGTCTACTTGCCGCGAAACCGCAAAAAGACGAATGACGCCGCGTCGATCCCGCTCAGAGACGATCCCGACGATGGACAGGGGAACTAAGCCATGCCGACCAAGGTTGAAAAAGACGCCCTGACCGGCACCGATACGACGGGTCATGAGTGGGACGGGATCAAAGAGCTGAACAACCCTCTGCCGCGATGGTGGCTGTACGTATTCTACGCCACCATCGTTTACGCCGTGATCTGGATGGTGCTGTATCCGTCGATCCCTTCCATCAACAGCTATTTCGGCGGCATCTTGGGCTTTCAGCAGCGCGAGATCCTAGACAACCAGGTCGCCGACGCGCGTCAGGCTCAGGCCGACTATCTCGATGCCATTGCCGATAGCCATCTGACCGCGCTGGCTGAAGACCCGGAGTTGTTCCAGTTCAGCCTCGCTGGCGGTCAGGCTGCCTATAACAACAACTGTGCGCCATGCCACGGTTTGGGTGGGGCAGGGCAGGCCAACTACCCGGTGCTGGCAGACGATGTTTGGCTCTGGGGCGGCGCACTTGACGACATCCGGCATACGCTGGAGGTCGGCATCCGCTGGGAGGACAACCCCGATACCCGCTACTCGTTAATGCCGGCTTACGGCACGCTTGGCGTATTGACCCGCGATCAGATCAGAGACGTCGCCAACTATGTGCTGACGCTATCCGGCAATGAGGCGGCCGATCCGGAAGCAGCCGGACGGGGCGCTGAGACCTATGCTGCCCAATGCGTTGCCTGCCATATGGCGGATGGCAGCGGCGATCGCGAACAGGGCACGCCAGCCCTCAACGACCAGCTATGGCTCTATGGTGGCGACTTTAGCGAGATCATGGCTCAGATCACGGCGCCACGGCATGGTGTCATGCCGGCCTGGGGCGACCGTCTCGATCCGGCGACACTGAACATGCTGACGCTGTACGTCCACAGTTTGGGCGGCGGCGAATGACTCCGTTTCGCTAGGGAGGGGCGCCTGGCCGTCCCCCCTTGAGGCCAATGAATGCCTAACGACAATACCCAGCTCTATGCCGACACGGCAGACGTCCAGTCGCGCGAAGAGCAAAAACAAGCGCCGCTGTTCGCGGGCCGCGTCAAGGTCTACCCTAAGAAGGTTGCCGGTGTCGTTCGGCGCTACAAATGGGCGGCCCTGATCGGTCTGCTCGCGATTTACTATCTGGCGCCATGGATTCGATGGAACCGCGGTCCGGGCATTCCCGACCAGGCCATCCTGATCGACATGCCTAACCGGCGGGCCTACTTCTTCTTCATCGAGATCTGGCCTCAGGAGGTCTATTACCTGACGGTCATCCTGATTGTCGCGGCTCTTGGGCTGTTCCTTGCAACCAGCCTTTTCGGCCGTATCTGGTG
>JBCCER010000079.1:0-18420 GCA_039030175.1 Pseudomonadota bacterium | reverse complement strand
TCGCGACTTCCCACGGTTCGAACAACAGAGCGGCGTTGTAGCTGCGGGCCACGATGCCCTTTTCGCGCAATGCGTTCTTGAGGCCCGCATCCCGTTCGCGGGCTTTTGGTTCATAGCAACGATTCCACAAGACCGTATCGGCACCTGATTCCGCAGCCACTGTGGTCACTACATTTGCGGCGTTGCCGTGCCGCAATACCAGTTCGCTGCCCAAGCGTTTCAGCGAGAGGCCGAGCGATCGCAGGGAGTAATGTAGCCACCATCGCGAAGCGCCGCCCAGTCGCCAAGTCCCCTCGGTTTCGTCGTCGAGAACGTATAGCGGGATGATGGGCTTGCCCAAGGCTGAGGCCTCGGACAATGCCGGATTATCTGCCAAGCGCAGATCTTGGCGAAACCAAACGATCGTGGGGGCGGATGTCACCGGAGTATGCTGTCGCAAGGTGGGCAAACAGGAGTTGGTTTTTGATCGGACAAAGGGTCATCAAACCCGCGATGTGAAAGCGACATCATCTCAGCGCCGCGCCTCCGATCGATGTTTTTTGTTCTTTTCCAACACACGCTTTACGTCGCCGCGGGCCAGTTGGATCACCGAAGCGGAAAATTTTTATTCTTTTATATCAAAGGGTTGACGCGATGCAGGTCGCGTCTAGTTCGCTCGACACGGGAGGGCTGGTCGTGGAGTGCACTGAATTTACGAAGCCGACCACGGGCTTTTCTCCCGCGAATTCCAACGTAGCAACACCTATCAGAGGGACTTGTCATGAAAGTACTCAATCTCGTTCGGACCGCTGCACTTGCTTTGCCGCTCGGCCTGGCTTCTTTCGCGGCCAACGCTGACGACATTGTCGACACGGCTGTGGGTGCCGGAAGCTTCAACACGCTGGTCGCAGCCGTTCAAGCCGCGGGCCTGGAGGAGACCTTGCGTGGTGACGGACCGTTCACCGTATTCGCGCCGACCGACGATGCCTTTGCGGCATTGCCGGAAGGAACGGTTGAGAGCTTGCTTGAGCCGGAAAACCAGGACCAGCTGGTCGCTATCTTAACTTATCACGTGGTGCCTGGCGCTGTGATGTCCTCCGACGCAGCCGGTGCCGTGGTCGAACTAGCCACGGTCGAAGGCAGTGATGTAACGGTCGACGGGACCGGCGACGGGGTCACTGTTGATGGCGCGAATGTCCTTACTGCGGATATCGAAACCGACAACGGCGTTATTCATGTCATCGACGCAGTGATCATGCCCGGATCGTAAGCGCGGCCGTATCGTAGAGTAGGGGGCGGTCGTCGATCGCCCCTCTACTCAATCACCGTCGGGCCGGAAGGGTCGCGCAGCAACCTTTGTCCGGGGACGGCGTAAAGACGGCGGTCACCGACCAGCCACGTGCTAATTCGCCCACCGAAAAGCTTCCTTATAGGGTCTGATAGAATGTTCAGCCCACCAGCATAGGCGCCAAAGGCTGGTAGTATCAGGCGATTGGCGTCGTGAACAAAACAACGCCGGCGCACCCGCCGCGCGCGGGTTGCAACCCAGGCAGTCGGATGGAAATGTCCGGACAGGTCGCCAGCTCCCCCCAGCTTTGCCTCATGCCGCAGGACCAGCGGCCCTTCGTGCAAATCGGCGACAGTTTCGCCGGGCACGCGGGACATCGGATCGGGATCGTGATTGCCGCTGATCCACACCCAGTCTTGCCTACCGATCAGGTCCGTTAGCTGGTCAAGGTCTGTCTGAGAAATTCTGTGGTCGGCCGACGGATCGTGAAAACTGTCGCCCAGACACCATACCTGTTTTGGCCGATAACGGCCGATCACACGTCGAAGTCGGTCAATTGTGTTGGCGGTATCGTAGGGCGGCAGAAATCGGCCCCGCGCTGCAAACGCGCTGCCCTTCTCAAAATGCAGATCCGCGACGATTAGCGCGGCCCTATCGGGCCAATAAACCGCGCCAGACCGGTCCAGCAATAAGGCCGCACCGTTGATGTCGATCTCGACGGTCGAGTCGCCGGAAGGCGAAACGGCCGATGCATCATCTGCATCGGCCGTCGCAACATTAGAACTTGATCCAAGGCCATCCATGCTGGGTAAAAACTCTCAAAAACACTGCCCCGTGATGTGTCAGCCTTGGCCGGAGAACCTAGTTACTGCTGTCGGATGATTCGTCACCGCCGTCCGTGGACTCCGAGGTTTCCTCGCCGTTGCTCGCATCCTCTTCGCCGCCGCCGTCAAACACGAAGAAGTAGACCAGCACGGCGATGATGATCACGATGATCAAGATAATAAGGTTTCTACCCATGACAGAAAGTCCCCTTTCGATTCGAGACGGACTAGGGTACGGCCAGCCCGCTACAGGGGCAAGCGCATACATTTTTTGCACATTGTGAAAATCGACCGGCCGTTTGCCCTCTAAAGCGGCAACTGAGACTGTTTTGCGCCCTTAGAAGCCTCGGTGGCCGCAAGTTCGGGCATAGCCTCAGCCAGCAGATCTTCTTCGGTTTCGGCCAACAGGGCGTCGATGGCGCCGCCTTTAACCTGTTCCCGGCCGATTTCCAGAAGGACTGGCACGGCCAGCGGGGATACCTGGTCCAACGATTTGTGGACGATCTTGCCCTTAACGCGTTTCAACATGGCGCCGATTCGGCCGATATCGATCAACTCTCGCGCCGCGTCGCGCCGCGTGGCCCGCAGCAAAATGTGATCGGGTTCGTGCTGGCGCAGCACGTCATAGATGAGATCGGCGCTGAAAACCATTTGGCGCCCGCTTTTTTCCAGACCGGGATGGCGCTGCTCGATCACGCCGGCGATCGTCGCGACCTTGCGGAAGGCTCGCCGCAGCATGCTGGATTCATCCATCCAGGCCTCCAAATCGTCGCCCAGAAGGTCCTCGTCGAACAGGGCGTTGATGTCGGTCGCCCGTTCCAGACCCCAGATGCCCAGCACATAATCCGTCGCCACAAAGCCGAGCGGGTGCAGGCCCATGCGCTCCATGCGCTTGGTCAGCAGCATGCCTAACGTCTGATGGGCATTGCGGCCTTCAAAGCAGTAGGCGACGAGATAGACCTTGTTTCCCCGCGGAAATGTCTCGACCAGCAATCCGTCTTCTCTCGGTAGGACCGACCGCCAACGCTGCAGCGACAGCCATTCATTCACCGGCCCCGGCAAGTCGCGCCAGTTCTTAGGCTCGGCCAGCATGGCGCGGACCCGATCGGCCAGATGGGTGGTCAGCGGCAGTTTGCCGCCTGCGTAGGCCGGAACGCGTGGCTCGCCATCGCCGCCAAGCGAAACGACGACGACATTGTCGCGCATGCGCTCAAATCGCAGCAGCCGGCCGGCGAAGATGAAGGTGTCTCCGGTGGTCAGCGCATTAACGAAATACTCTTCGACCTCGCCCAGGATGCGACCCCTGCCGAGTTGGACCTTCAAGGTCATCATCTCGACGATGGTGCCGACGTTCATGCGGTAGAGCCGCGTGACCTGCGCGTCGGACACTTTCCAGCGCCCATCCTCCTCCTGCTTCAGCCGTCGAAATCGGTCGTAGCTGCCGAGCGCGTATCCGCCCGTGGCGACGAAATTGACCACCGCATCGAAATCGACTCGGTCCAAGGCTGCATAGGGGGCGGCCGTTCGCACCTCATCGTAAAGCGCGTCGGCCTCGAACGGTTCCGAGCACGCCATGCCGAGCACATGCTGGGCGAGGACATCGAGGCCGCCCGGCGGTGGCAACTCGCCATCCAGCGTCATCTCGCGAACACCGTCCAACGCCGCGCGGCATTCCAGCACTTCGAACCGGTTCGCCGGCACCAGCACGGCCTCGGACGCCTCATCGAACCTGTGGTTCGCCCGACCGATACGTTGCAGTAGGCGGCTGACACCTTTGGGCGCGCCGATCTGCATAACCAGATCGACCGCCCCCCAATCAATGCCCAGATCCAGTGATGAAGTTGCGACAACGGCGCGCAGCTTTCCTGCTGCCATAGCCGCTTCGACCTTGCGCCGCTGCTCGACCGCCAGACTTCCATGATGCAAGGCGATCGGCAGGTCGTCCTCATTCATGCGCCACAGCGCCTGGAACACCAACTCAGCCTGCGCGCGGGTATTTACGAAGACAATCGTCGTACCGGCATGCCGAATGCGTTCGTACACCTCGGGCAGAGCATGCATGCCCATATGGCCGGACCAGGGGATGCGTGCCTTAGGCTGCAAGATCTCGATCTTGGGCTGCGGCCCCGGTTTGCCAACAACACGCGTGACTGGTGCCGCATCGAAGCCGCCCAGCCAATCGGCCACCGCGTCCGGGTGGGCGGCCGTCGCCGACAATCCGATGCGTCGGCTGTTCGGGGCGAGGCGTCGTAGCCGGGCAAGCCCTAGGGACAGTAGATCGCCGCGCTTGGTTCCCAGCACCGTATGGATTTCGTCGATGACGATCGTCCGCAGCGGTTTGAACAGCTGCCGCGCATCGTTATAGGACAGCAGCAATGCCAGGCTCTCCGGCGTGGTCATCAGCAGGTTCGGCGGCCGCCGTCTCTGGCGCTCACGCTTGGCCCGGGGCGTGTCGCCAGTGCGTGTTTCGTGCCGGATCGACAGGCGCATCTCAGCGATCGGCGTCTCGAGATTGCGATGAATGTCGACCGCCAGGGCCTTCAAAGGCGAGATGTAGAGCGTATGCAGCCCCTCGCGCGGCCGCTCCGCCAGCTCGATCAGGCTTGGCAGAAACCCCGAAAGGGTCTTGCCGCCGCCGGTCGGCGCCGTCAGCAGGACATCGCGGCTATCCTGCACTGCCTTCAGCACCGCAAGCTGGTGCGCGTGCGGCTGCCAGCCGCGCTGACGGAACCAGCCGGCAAACAACGGGGGTAGTGGGGTGGCCTGGCTTCCCTCTATGTCTTGCGCCAACGTCATCCCGCCACTATAGCCCCTTCGACCCGACATTGAGAGAACAGGCGAGGGCATGGCGCGTCCGGTGGGTTTGATCACGGCAATGGTGGAAGAGATCCATCATTTCGCAGAGCACTTCCGCGGCGAGGAAACCGTCTCGGAACTCGGCTGGGAATTCGTCAAAGGTGAGCTGGACGGCGTGCCGCTGGTGGCGGTCGAGGCGGGAATCGGCAAGGTGCAGACCGCCGTGGTCAGCACCCTGCTCGCGCAGCATTTCGATTGTGGCGCACTGATCTTCTCCGGCGTGGCCGGCGGGTTGTCGATGGGTCTCGCGATTGGCGATGCCGTGATCGCCGAGCGCAGCATTCAAATCGACTATGGCGCCCTGACCGATGACGGGCTGATCCGCTATCAACCGGGTGTACCGCCACTGCCCCAGTTTCCGCGTGACCATGGCTATCTGCTCGATCCAACGCTTCGTGATGACATTAAGAAGCGACTATTGGGATTTGAAATGCCTGAAGTTTCGTTGGGTAACAATTTACCGATAAGGAGACCATCGATCCGTTTGGGTACCATTCTAACTGGCGACCTGTTCATCAACAGCGCGACCGAGCGCGATCGCCTGTTCGAAGAAACGGGTGCTTTTGCCTTTGAGATGGAGGGGGCCGCGATGGCCCAGGTCGCTGATCGTGTTGGCATTCCCTGGCTCGTGCTGCGCACCTTGTCGGACCTCGCCGGTTCGGACAGCCATCTCGATTTCAGCGCCTTCGTTTCCGCGACCGCCGGCGGCGCTGCCGCCCTGGTGCGTCATCTGCTTCCAGCGGTCGCCGACCGTGCCAACGCCGGTTAACCGAGCGCGTTCCGCCCACCGCCACTTTTTCATGATATAGGTCCAACCTCAGAGCGCTCGGGAGGGGCCGTGTTCGTATTAGCTTGGGTAGGCCGCCAGAAGACGCAGGCTCTGGTTGTCGTGGTTCTGGTGGCACTGGCCCTGCCGCCGCTTGGCGCGATCCTCCGCCCTTATGTTACCGAGGCGGTGATCGGCATGCTTTGCATCGCATTCGTGCGCATTGATGTCGGAGAATTCCGGTCCTTCACCCGCCACCCAGGGCTGGTCTTAGCAGCTTGCATTTGGACCACCGTAGTTGTCCCCATCTCCGTTTTCATCGTGTTTTGGTTGCTCGAACTGTCGGTCGTCAGTCCAGCCCTGTTTCACATTCTCATCCTACAGGCCGTAGCTGCACCAATGATGTCTGCTCCGGCGCTTGCTGCGCTCATGGGTCTCGATGGAACCCTCGTTTTGGTCGTACTTTTGCTGGGCACGGCGGTCGCGCCCTTTTTCGCGCCCCTTCTGGTCCACCTAGCGGGCCTCGACATAGGTATTTCGCCGTTCTCCCATAGTGTTTGGTTGGCACTGGCCGTGGTCGGGTCGGCCGCCGTTGGGCTAGTGATCCGTAAGTTGGCGGGTCGCCAGACCATCGCTCGCTACAGCGATGAACTGGATGGGCTCAACATCGTAATGCTGTTCATCTATGCCTGCGCGCTATTGCGGGATGTCGGCCTCGGATTTTTCAGCGAGCCATTCATGATGATTGGGCTGACCGCATTGGCGTTCGCTGTCTACTTTTCCTACATTGCCGTGGGATTCTTGGTCTTTGCGCCGGCGGGCGCAAAGACGGCGTTGGCGATTGGCATGCTCACAGCCGAACGAAACCTAGCCCTGATGGTCGTATCGACGGGGGGGATCATGCCACCGATCGCGTGGCACTACTTCGCGGTCAATACATTCCCGATCCTGTTGACGCCCAGGCTTGTCCGTCCAATTGCACGTTTTATCGATGCAAGGGAGAAGCAAAAAGCGGCGCGCTAGCAAAGCGGCTTAGCCTGCGGGAATGACCCGGCCGAGACGCACTGCCGTTTGCCCCTTCCAGATTCGCCGGGTCGGCATGATCAGGACGCAACCATCGAACGGTGCTCGCACTTCTTCTTCGCCGTCCCAACCGATCAATTCGTCCTTCGCGAGGGTTTCCATGCCGGTAAATTCCTGGGCAAATCGGAATTCCTCGGTCTGGATGGTCACGGGCCCATCCACTTCGATGAGGGTCTGGCTGTCCGGAAGCGGCAGCAGATGCTTGGCGACCGCATCCCGGTCGGCGAGGCCAAAATGGATCAGGAAACGATAGACGCTGTCGATCGCAACTGGACCGGCGGCACTTTCCCAATGCTGGCCGCATTCGATCAGGAGCGCATTTTTGTCGGACGCCGGATCGCCAAAGCCGCCAAAATCCCGAAGACGCCGTCCAGCTTTATGTCCGGCATCGCTGACAATGTAGGCCGGTGATGCGACGGTCCGCGCTAGCGCCCGCCCCTTATCGAGCGGCCCCGAGATCATCAGGGGCGGCGTCTTGTGCTGCATCGAATGAATGTCGAGCAGATAGTCAACCGTTTCGATCAGCGGACGGATTTCGCGCGCGCGGGTCAGCTCCCGGCTTTCGCGCTCACCGTCCAATGTCGAGACATCCCAGACCCGGTTGAAATCTTCGTCGAGATAGCGGGTGGTCGTCGGGTCTTCCGGGTCGAAGGCTTCGTAGGCTTCGGTATTGGAGAAGCCCAGCGTCAGCTTGCCTTTGAGGGGACGAAATCCCGTACCGAACAGATGGTCCAGCGCAATGGCACCGCACAGCTCATTGCCGTGAACAAGCGCGTTAACAAGCACGTGCGGCCCAGGTTGCCCTGAATCGAAACTGGTGTAGTAGTCAACGCCCGTGTTCCCCGCCTTGTAGGCGGAGATGTCTGGGGCTTCCGACTCGACCGGATAAGCATTTGGCACGCTCTTCACGCGGCAACCCTTTCGCATAGTTTGTGCATGAAGTCCTCACAGCGCAGGACTTGCTCGATTTCAATGAACTCGTTCGGCTTGTGGGCCTGTTCAATGCTGCCTGGACCGCACACGACAGTGGGGATGCCGATCTTTTGGAACAGACCGCCCTCGGTCCCGAATGCGACTTTCCCAGTATCATTGGCGCCCGCCAGGACCTTTGTCAGGGTGACGGTCGGGTCGTCTTCCTCCGTATCGAGGCCGGCGATGGTTGACATTTCCTCAAAGCGGAAACCCGCATTGGCGTCGACCTGGCGCATTTCCGGCTCCAAGACGTCCCGCACATGGGATTCGAACTCAGCGAACAGTTCGTTCGGGTCTTCGACAGGCAGATGCCTAAACTCGAACTCAAACATGCAGTCGCGTGGCACGATGTTGAGGGCCGTGCCGCCCTGGATGGTGCCAATATGGACGGTGGTGTAGGGCGGGTCGAACGTCTGGTCGAAGGGGCCGTTCTTCCGCTTGTCGCGTGCCATCTGATGCAAAAAGGCGATTGCGTCGGCTGCGAAATGAACCGCATTCACACCCTGATGGGCGAGCGACGAGTGACCCTCCAGACCGCGCACATGAACGCGCACGCTGCGCTTGCCCTTATGGCCGATCACCGGCTTCATCGATGTAGGCTCGCCCACGATACAGGCCGAGGGCTTGATGGGCATGGCATCCAGCTTGGCCAATAGCCCCCGCACGCCAATGCAGCCAATTTCCTCGTCGTAGGAGAAGGCAAGATGAATGGGCGTTTCCAGCTCACGGGACAGGAAAGTTGGCACCATAGCCATCGCGATGGCCACAAACCCCTTCATGTCGGCCGTTCCCCGGCCGTAGAGGCGGCCATCGCGTTCTGTTAGCTGAAATGGATCGGAGTCCCAGTCCTGGCCATCGACCGGGACGACATCCGTGTGTCCCGATAAGCAGATGCCAGGCCGGTCGGTGGGCCCGAGCGTGGCGTACAGATTGGCTTTGCGCCCGCTGTCGTCCGGTACGATGAGGGACTCCACACCCTGATCGGCAAGCGTGTCACGAATGAAGTAGATGAGGTCCAGATTGCTGTCGCGGCTGACGGTCGGGAACCCGATCAGGGTTTCGATCATATCTAAGCTGATCGGCCGCCGCGCGTTCGTGGTCGATGGGGGCAACGATTGTTTCCTCAAGGTTTGAACCGGTGCCTGGACCGGAGTGGATGTAAGGTGCCTAATATGGGGTAACGACGGGGCCGAAACTACTGGAGAGGCACGATGGGGCCGAAGATTGCATTGATTGGCTGTGTGTTGGAAAGCAACGCCTTCGCGCCGCCGACAGTCGAGGCCAACTTCAGGCGGCTTTGCTATTTCGAGGGCGAGGCCATTCCCGAGCTTGCCAGGCAAGACCCATCGCCCCTGCCGGCCGAGTTTTCGGCCTTCATCGATCGCATGGATGGGGCTGGACCGTGGCAACCGGTTCCGATCCTGGTGGCTGCGGCGGAGCCCGGCGGCCCGATCGACCAGGGCCTGCTCGAGCGATTCGAAGACGAGATCTCGTCACGTTTGGAACAGGCCGGTGCTGTCGATGGTGTCTATTTTTGTGCCCATGGTGCGATGACGGCGACGGGCGAAAGCGACCCCGACGGTCGCCTTTGGTCGGCCGTTCGACGCTGTGTTGGGCCCAACGTTCCAATCGTGGCTACCGTGGATCTACACGCGAACATCTCCGATCGCATGGTCGAGTCGGTCGACGTTCTGATCTCTTACCTAACCAACCCTCATGTCGATCAAAAGGAACGTGCGGTTGAGGCCGCGGACCATCTGTGCGAATTGATATCGGGGGAGACCGCGCACGCCAGCTTCATCAGGCTTCCGTTGGCCCCTCCATCGATTACTTTGCTGACCGCCGAGGGCCCTTATGCCGACCTGATCGCTTACGGCCAGAGCCAGCAGACGGCCCAGATCATGAATGTGTCAGTGGTCGGCGGATTTGCCTTTTCCGATACCAACAAGAACGGCATAGCGGTCATCGTCACTTCCCGTGACGATCCGGAACCCGCGCAGCGGTTGGCGGCCGACATTGCCAATCGCGGTTGGAGCATGCGCGAACGCTTTGTTCGGCAGCTCGTGCCGATGAGGGAGGGCATCAACCGCTCGCTGGACAGGACCGTCCTGCCAGCGATCTACTCCGACGCCGGCGACAATCCAGGCGGCGGAGGGCGAGGGAATACCTCCGTATTCTTAAAGCAGCTTCTGGACGCGGACGTTCAAGATGTTCTCTACGGCCTGTTCATCGATCCTGCGCTTGCAGCCGAGGCAACATCGCTGGGCCCTGGCGCGGAGTTCGAAGCACGATTTAACCGCGATCATCTAAACAACGACCGGTACGGCCCCCCGATCGCCACACCCGCTGAAGTGCTTGCGGTGCACGACGGCAATGTCGTCGGTAGCCGCGGCCTTTGGGAAGGCCGGCAACTGTCTCTCGGTCCGACAGTCGCCCTTGATCTTGGTGGCGTAACAGTCGTCGTTTCTACTGCCCGCAAGCAATGCGCCGATCCGGTGTTTTTCACCATGATGGGCTTGGACATCCGGGCCGCCCATACGGTTGTCGTAAAGTCGCGCGGCCATTTCCGGGCCGGCTTTGACATCTATTTCCCGCCAGAACGTGTCTTGGAGATCGACACGCCTGGCCTGACGTCGCCTGTTTTGTCGCGGTTTGAGTTCAAAAACATGCCACGCCCGGTCTTTCCGATCGATAAGGACGCGGTTTGGACGCCGCCTCGGTGGGCTTTGCCCTATCTCGATCGCGCCGAGGCGAGCGCGTAGTCGGCGATTGCCTCGCAAACTCGATCGATAGCGCCGACAAGGGCATCAAAGCCGGAAGATCGTTCATAAGTTTTGTCGTCGAGATAGAGCCCACGATTGAGCTCGATTTGAAGGCTGTGCCGACCCGTGTCCGGGTTTGAGTACGCTTCGGTAAGTTCCGCGCCTGCGTAAGGTTGATTAAGGGCGATCGTTAGCCCCTCGGCCTCAAATCTCTCGGTAACGAATGCGGTAAAGTCCGCGCTGCAGGATTGGCCGTGGCGGTTTCCTAAAACTACATCGGGTCGAGGCTCGCCGGCATCGGTATTCATGGCATTGCCGACCGGCTTCATGGAATGGCAGTCCAGGTGCCACACGGCACCGAATCGGTCTTGATGCTCGTCAAGCAGCGTCGAAAGTGTCCGGTGATAGGGCCAATAGTAGCGATCCAAACGCATCTGAATCTCCGCGACCGGCAGCGGACGCTCGTAAACCGGGACATTGGGCAGGGCTAGTCGCCGCATAAGGCCGAAACCGCTTTCCGATTTTTCGGTCGGTCTCAGTTTGCCCGGCCATGTGCCGTCAATCAAACTTGGATCGAGATCGTCTGCCGCCCGGTTCGGGTCGATATACATGCGTGGGAACAGAGCATGCAGCAGCGTCGCGCCGTGATTAACGCACGAGGCGAATAGCTCGTGGACGTATAGGTCGGTGCCGGAGGTCAAAACCTCTTGGGGCACGATCATAAGATTGTCCGGCGGATAAATCGTGCCGCTATGCGGGCTGTCGACTACCAGCGGTGCTTGATGCGCTTCAGGGCCTATGACCTCTAGGACACCCTCAACGTGATGGGTTGGCATGGTCGTCTTCTAGCTGGTCATCGTGGCGATAGTTCTCGTCTGTCTATCCGAGGCGACGCGATTTTTATTGCACGCAGGAGGCTGGCGGGTAAACATCCGCCGATGGGCCCATTGAGTTTTCGGCGCCGGGAAATGAGCGTCGTCGATTGGGCCCCTGGGAAGCAACACGGAAGGGAAATTCCATGTACTTGCGCAAGTTTGCTCTTGCCGCGACCACCGCGCTCGTTCTCGCCGCTCCGGCCGCCTGGGCCGAGGACCTGGTCATCGCCGTGGCGTCCGAAGCCACTTCGATGGACCCGCATTTTCACAACACGGGCAACAACAACCAGATCATGCGGCACATCTATGACCGTCTGATCAATCAGGGCCCCAACCAGGAGCTACTGCCGGGCTTGGCAACAAGCTGGGGCCCGACTGACGATCCGAATGTTTGGGAGTTCAATCTGCGCGAGGGCGTGACGTTCCATGATGGGTCGGCGTTTACCGCCGACGATGTGGCCTTCACGCTGAGCCGTGCCGGTGACGTTCCGAACAGCCCGTCCGGCTTTGGAACTTACACGGCCGATATTGCCGACATCGAAGTTGTGGACGACTACACAATCCGGCTGCACACCGACGCGCCGGTGCCGCTGATGGCCAACAATCTGTCGACGATCTCCATCGTCAGCCGTGCTCTGGGTGAGGGAGCAACGACCGAGCAGTACAATTCCGGCGAAGTCGCTGTTGGCACAGGGCCTTTCCGCCAGATCGAATTCGTGCCGGGCGACCGGATCGTCATGGAAGCAAACCCCGACTATTGGGGTGAAGCGCCGGCCTGGGATACAGTAACGATCCGCCCGATCAGCAGCTCCGCATCGCGCGTTGCGGCCTTGCTGGCTGGCGATGTTGACGTTATCGCGAACGTTCCGACCGCCGATATCGAGCAGCTTTCGGAAAATGACGACGTTGCCCTGTCACAAGGTGTCTCGAACCGCGTTATCTATCTGCATCTCGACAGCGATCGCGAACAAACCCCGATGATCACGGCGATCGGCGGCGGCGACATCGACAACCCGCTGCGCGATCAGCGCGTCCGCGAGGCGCTGAGCTACGCAATCGATCGCGAAGCCATCGTCGAAGAGGTGATGGAAGGTATCGCCATCCCGGCGGGGCAGCTGTTGCCGGAAGGCTTCTTTGGCGTGTCGGATAACCTAGACGTACTCGACTACGATCCTGACCGTGCCCGCGAATTGCTGGCCGAAGCCGGTTATGGCGACGGCTTTGCGGTAACCCTGCACGGGCCGAACGATCGCTACATCAACGATGCCGCAGTCTTGCAGGCGATCGCCCAGATGTTCAGCCGGATCGGCCTGGAGACTGAAGTCGACGCCATGCCGCGCTCGGTCTATTTCGGCCGTGCATCGGATCTGGAATTCTCGATCATGCTGGTCGGCTGGGGTTCGGGCACCGGCGAGGCTTCTTCGCCACTACGTGCCCTGATCGCAACCCATACGCCGGAACTCGGCTGGGGCGCCTCCAATCGTGGTCGCTACTCCAATGAGGAGTTCGACGCGGTCTTGACCGAGGCCCTGCAGACGGTGAACGACGCCGAGCGTGAAGCATTGCTGGCTCAAGCGACGGAGATCGCGATGGGAGATGTCGCGATTATTCCAACACACTTCCAGGTTAACACCTGGGGCACGCGGCCTGACCTGCAGTACATCCCGCGCACGGATGAGTACACGCTGGCCATCGGTGTGGTGCCGGCTGACTGAGCGTTAGGGCAAATAATAGGGCGGGCTGGGGAATCTCCCTCCCGCCCTCATTTGTCGTGCAAAGCGATTAACACCACTATGGGTCCATCGTGACCGTTTTCATCATCCGCAGAACGCTGCAGGCGATCATCGTGCTGCTGGTGATGTCGGCAATTGTGTTTCTCGGGGTCTTCGCGATCGGAGACCCTGTTGCCATCCTGATTTCGCCCGATGCCACCCAGGCCGACATCCAAGAGGCCATCGAAAACCTAGGCCTCGATAAGCCCATTTGGGAACAGTATCTCGTCTTCCTCGGCAATGCGCTGGAGGGTAATCTCGGCGAATCGTTCGTTTACAACGAACCGGCGATTCGCTTGATCTTGCAGCGCATGCCAGCGACTCTAGAACTGGCGGTGGTTGCCGTTCTGCTCTCCGTCTTCGTTGGAATTCCGCTCGGCATGTGGGCAGGCCTCAGGCCCGCAAGTGTCGCCGGCAAGTCGATCATGGTCGGGTCGATCTTCGGCTTTAGCCTGCCGAACTTCTGGCAAGGCATCATGCTGATCCTAATCTTTGCCGTCATCCTAGGCTGGTTGCCGGCATTCGGGCGCGGCGATGTGGCGGAGTTCCTGGGCATTCAGTCCAGCCTTTGGACACTGAATGGTTGGGCGCACATCATTTTGCCCGCGACCAACCTCGCGTTGTTCAACACCTCGCTAATCATCCGCCTCACGCGGGCCAGCGTTCGCGAGGTGATCGGACTCGACTACGTCAAATTCGCCCGCGCTAAAGGCCTGTCACGTCGCCGCGTGGTTGGCGTCCATGTGTTGAAGAACATCATGATTCCGCTGGTCACAGTGATCGGCCTGGAGCTTGCCTCGCTGATTGCATTCGCCGTCGTGACCGAGACCGTGTTCGCCTGGCCCGGCATGGGCAAGCTGATCATCGACTCGATCTTCGTGCTCGATCGTCCTGTGATCGTGGCCTACATGATGATCATCGTTTTGATGTTTATCGCTATCAATCTGATCGTCGATATTTTGTATTCGGTCTTCGACCCTCGCGTTCGTTTGGCGGACATGAAGCGATGACCGAAATCGCGGACAGCTCGGGTCCTCCGACAGATCCAATTGGAACGGCGGCGCCTGCCGAAAAGGCGGCGCGCGCGCAATCGCCGTGGCGGCGCGTGGCGTCCGATTTCGTCGAAAGCTGGGTGGCGGTGCTAGGTCTCATCTTATTGCTGCTGATCATCTTCGTCGCGGTCATGGCGCCGATCATCTCGCCACAAAATCCGTACGATCTGAACCAGATCAGGGTCGAGGAAAGCCGCCTGCCGCCCGGCGCGGCCAGCACGACCGAGCCGCCGACCCAGGACATCGATGTCACAATAGATCCGGGAACAACCGGCCCTGTAACCGTTGAATTCAATGGCGAGTCGCCGTTCGCTTCGGTCGTTGGCGAGGCGAGGCCGAATGCGGATGCGACCAGCATTGCCGTCTCGCTAACCTTCGATCCACCGGCCACGATCGAGCGCGTTGCGCGTGTCCGGGTCGACGGAGTTCCGAGAGGCGCCGAGCTGAGCATCGGCGAGAAACACTCCTTCCGCAGCTTCTGGGAGGTGCCGACCGAGGGTTTGGACCAGTTCGAAATCACGGATCCGGACGGGTTCGACGCACCCTTCACCCTCGAAATCGAGGCGGTGGGTACGGAAGGCGAGTACCTGATGACCTACTGGCTGGGGACGGACGGCCAAGGTCGCGACATGTTGAGCGCAATTTTCTACGGATTGGAGATCAGTCTGCGTGTCGGTGTGCTCAGCGGCGTTTTCGCACTCGCGATCGGCATGTCGCTGGGGCTAGTCGCCGCCTATTTCGGGGGACGCCTCGACAGTTTCATCATGCGCGTCGTCGACATCCAACTCAGTTTCCCGGCCATCCTTGTCGCCTTGATCCTGCTGGCCATCATCGGGCGAGGTGTCGGCAACGTGATTTTGGCCCTGATCATCGTGCAGTGGGCGTACTACGCTCGAACCACACGATCGGCTGCGCTGGTCGAGCGCAACAAGGAATATGTCGAGGCGGCACGCTGCCTAGCGCTATCGACCCCGCGCATCCTCTTCCGCCACATCCTGCCAAACTGCATGCCGCCCTTGATCGTCATTGGCACGCTGCAGGTTGCCAACGCCATCGCGCTTGAGGCGACGCTCAGTTTTCTCGGCATCGGTATGCCGCTTACTGAACCGTCGCTGGGACTTCTAATCGCCAACGGTTTCGATTTCATGCTGTCCGGCCGGTACTGGATCAGCGTGTTCCCCGGCGTGGCCCTGCTGATCACCATCATCGCGATCAATCTCGTGGGCGACCAGCTTCGTGACATTCTGAATCCGAGGCTTCGCCGCGATGGCTGATCCGATCCTCAAGGTCAGAAATCTACGGACCTATTTCCACACCAAGGCTGGTGTCGTGAAGTCGGTCGACGATGTCTCGTTCGAAGTCGCGCCAGGTGAAATCCTTGGGGTGGTGGGTGAGTCGGGCTCAGGCAAATCAGTGACCGGCTTTTCAATCATGGGTCTGGTCGACCCGCCCGGACGGGTCGATGGCGGCAGCATCATGTTCGACGGGCGCGAATTGGTTGGTCTGGACGACAATCAGATGCGGCGCCTGCGCGGTAAGCGGGTCGCGATGATCTTCCAGGATCCCATGATGACGCTGAACCCGGTTCTGCGCATCGACACGCAGATGATCGAGGCTCTACGTGCCCATATCACGATCTCGAACGAGGACGCACGTCAACGGTCCCGGGACGCGTTAGGCATGGTCGGTATCCCGTCGCCCGATGAGCGGCTGAAATCCTATCCCCACCAGTTTTCCGGCGGCATGCGCCAGCGGGTCGCGATCGCCATTGCCCTGCTGCATAACCCGGAACTGATCATTGCCGACGAGCCGACCACGGCGCTGGATGTCACCATCCAGGCTCAAATCCTCTACGAGGTCCAGCGGCTGGTCACCGAACACCAGACGGCCATGCTCTGGATCACCCATGATCTCAGTGTGGTTGCCGGCCTGGCACAGCGGGTCGCCGTTATGTATGCCGGCAAGGTTGTCGAGACCGGTACAGTGGCCGAGGTAATAGACCTTCCGCTGCATCCCTATACCAACGGTTTGATCGGCTCTGTACCTTCGCGAAACCGGCGGGGCGAGCCGCTTGCCCAAATACCCGGGATGACCCCCTCGCCACTGAAGCTGCCCGAGGGCTGCGCGTTCCGAACCCGTTGCCCAAAGGCAGACAACGCCTGTTCAACGCAGCCCGAGATCGCCACGCCCGTATCCGGACGCCATATTCGCTGCCACCATCCGGTCGAGGCACTGGAGGTTGTGGGGCGATGAGCGACGCGGTATCGATCGTTGAATTACGTAATGTTTCCAAGAGATTCACGAGATCTCTTGATGTTGCGGCTAAACTTGCAAATGTGGTTGGGGCCGGTCTCAGGGAAGAGACTGTCCATGCGGTCGACGGTGTGTCGATGGCGATCCATGAGGGTGAGGTGGTCGGCCTGGTTGGCGAGAGCGGCTGTGGCAAATCCACGTTGGGACGGGTCGTCGCCGGTATCCATGCGGCGAGCGACGGCGAGGTTTTTTATCGAGGCCGAAACCTCTCCGACCAAAGCCAAGCGGAGACCAAAGAGGCGGCGCTGAACATTCAGATGATCTTTCAGGACCCGATGTCGTCGCTGAACCCACGCCTGCGCGTCGCGGACATCATTGGTGAGGCGGTGCGGGTTCATAAGCTCGTGCCGCGCAGCGAATTCAACGCTTACCTCGACGATCTGCTTACGCGCGTCGGACTTGATGCCGCTTACAAGCGGCGCTATCCGCATCAGTTCTCCGGCGGACAGAGGCAGCGGATCGGCATTGCCCGGGCGCTGGCCGTCAAGCCTGATTTCCTAGTCTGCGACGAGGCCGTTGCAGCGCTTGACGTTTCGATCCAGGCGCAGGTGTTGAACCTATTCATGCGCCTGCGCGGCGAGTTCGGACTGACCTATCTGTTCATCAGCCACGATCTCGGTGTCGTTGAGCATCTGTCCGATCGCGTCGTGATCATGTATCTCGGCCGGGTGGTCGAGGAGGCGCCGACCGACGAACTGTTCGAGGCGCCGAACCACCCCTATACCCAGGCTCTTCTGGCTGAGGTCCCAAGGCTCGATACTACCGGCCGTCAGTTCACGCCGGTAAAGGGTGAGATTCCTTCGCCCTTGGACCCGCCACCAGGCTGCCATTTTCACCCGCGCTGTCCGCACGCGATGGAGCGATGCCGTGCCGAACGGCCGGCGCTGAAGGAAATCGCCCCCGGGCGTCAATCCGCTTGCCATTTGAACGATCAACCATGACGCATAGTTCCAAGCCAAGTGTTTATCGGGTTCATCCACCGGAATCCGAGCCGGCCCCGGCCGTCTTCGATAGCCCTCACAGCGGCACGACCTATCCGGACGATTTTGGCCATGACTGCCATATCGACCATCTGCGCGGCGCAGAGGATATGTATGTCGATGAGCTGTTCAGCGCGGCGCCTCGCCACGGCGCGGTCTATCTTTGCGCCGAATTTCCGCGCAGCTATATCGACACCAATCGCACGCTGCACGATATTGACCATGAATTACTGGAAGATGAGTGGCCGCATCCGTCGACACCGAGCGAAAAGACCGCAATCGGAAAAGGGCTGGTTTGGCGCAACTTGTTGCACGGTCATCCGATCTACGACCGCCTGCTGTCGGTCGCAGAGTTGAAAGCTCGGATCGACCGCTATTACCGCCCCTATCACAGCGTTTTGGACAGTCTGGTCGAGCAGACCATCAAGCGCCACGGCTTCGTCTATCACATCAACTGCCATTCCATGCCGCCTGTGGTCTATCCGGTTGATCGGCCAGAGGGTGTAACGGCCGAGGACTTCGTGCTTGGCGATCGGGATGGCGCGAGTTGCGAGCCCGAATTCACCGCAATCGTTGCCGAGGCTCTGCGCGCCACTGGGGCGTCGGTCGCGATCAACGAACCGTTCAAAGGGGTGGAACTCGTCCGCCGCCACGGCCGTCCGCATGAAGATCGGCACAGCCTGCAGATTGAAATCAACAGGCGCCTTTACTTGAACGACGACTACAGCAGAAGCGATGGCTTTGACGACGTCAAGGCCACGATGGACTCGGTCATTGCCGTCATCTGCCGCTATGCCAAAGACCGCGCCTCGAGCGATTGATGACAATCAGATGGCATTTTTTGGCAATGAGAGGTTGCGCCTGAATGCTATCGGGCTTTCAATTGAAGGTTCCTACG
>JBCCER010000078.1:0-19055 GCA_039030175.1 Pseudomonadota bacterium | reverse complement strand
GATCTTGAGATTTTCTTCGCCGACATGTCCGGCGATGGACTGTTGGATATCGTCGAGGTTGGCAACGGATCGGTTAGCTATTGGCCGAACTTAGGCGGCGGCCGTTTCGGCAACTGCGTGGCCATGGCGAACCCGCCGATGTTCGATCATGACGCCGCCTTCGACAGCGGCCGTTTGCGCTTCGCCGATCTGGATGGCAGCGGAACTTCCGATCTCATCTATCTCGGACGCGGCTCCATTTGTTTTTGGATCAACGCATCGGGCAACGGTTTTCAAGAGGGAGTGCGCCTCGACGCTATGCCGTTCATTTCCGACGCCGCCCGAGTCGAGGTCCTGGACTTCCTTGCCGATGGAACCCAATGCCTGGTCTGGTCATCGCCGCTGCCGGATGACGCCGATGCGCCGTTGAAGTTTCTTCCGCTGACTGCCGGCTTGCCGCCCCGATTGCTGGAAAGTGTCGATGGCGGACTCGGAAAGGAGAACCGCTTCGTCTACGGCAATACGGCTGCGCATTATTTACGGGATGAAAACGCCGGACGGCCTTGGGTGACCAAGCTGCCGAGCCATCTGACCACCGTCGACGAGCATCACGTCATCGATCAGATCGGCGGCGGACGCCAGGTAACCCGCTTTGCTTATCGCGATGGATTCTTCGATGGTGAAGAGCGCCGTTTTCGAGGTTTCGGCCAAGTCGACCGCATTGACAGCAATCAATTCGGGCCCTCTGACGGTGACAATATCGAAAGCTTCGCCCCGCCGTCATGCGAACGCATGTGGTTCTTCGTCGGCAAGTTCGGCCTCGGCGCGCGCCGGGGCGCAACTTACTATGCCGGCGATCTTCAAGCCGCGCGTCTGACCGAGCCCGAGCACGAAACTCTATCCAATCTCAGCCCGGCTGAGTTCGAAGACGGTTTTCGCGCGGCGGCTGGCCAATTGCTGCGTCAAGAGACGTTTCGCGTGGCGCCAGACGGCTCCCTCGCCGAGCATCCGTTTTCCACGACAGAGTACGGCGTTCGGGTGCGCCGCATTCAGCCCGAGCATCCGGGCCATCACGCCGTCTTCATGGCCTACAGATCCGAGACGCTGACCCATCATTACGAAGAACAGCCGGACGATCCGAACGTCTCACACCACGTTATTCTTGCAGTGGATGAGGGCGGCGAGACCACCCGCCACATCACCATCGCCTACCCCCGTAGGGATGGCGCCGACGCAATGTTACCAGAGCAGCGACAGCTATTCGCCAATCTTGGTTGCATGCGATTTCTCAATCCGGATGCGGCCGATTGCAGAGAATTTGGCCTGCCGGTGGAGACGCAGGATTTCGAACTGGTTGGATTGCCGAGACCTGCTGGGCGGGCCTACCGCCTGTCGGAATTGGCGGCCTTGGTCGAGGACGCCATGGCATCGCCGCTGGCCTTTCATGAGACGCCACAGCCTGCCGTCGGCGCCAAGGCCCGGCTTATCAGCTGGACACGCAGCTATTTCTGGAACGAAGACCGCAGTGAGGCAGCACCCTTCGGAACGGCACCTTTTCCAGCTCTGCTGCACCACGAAGAAGAGGCGTGCTTCACGCCGGAACTGATCGACGAGCTCTACGGCGATCGCGTCACGTTCGACATGTTGGAGCGGGAGTGCCGCTATAAGCTGGCCGATGGGCATTGGTGGCAAGCCGATGCCGTCACGCATTACATGGCGCCTGCCCAGTTTCTATGTGTCGACAAGATCGTTCGCTCCGACGGCGCGACGACATTTAGCCGCTATGACGAGCCATGTTTACTGCGCACCGTTGATATTACCGATGCGGTTGGCAACCGGGTCACCGCGACGCTCGACTATCACACTCTCGATCCAGTCGCGGTAAACGACGAAAACGACAATGTCGTTGAGGCGCTCGTCGACCCGCTGGGCATGACGGTTGCGCTCTCGCGGTTTGGCACCGTGCTCGATAAGCAGGGCAGGACCGTCGCCTACGGTGCTGACCCGATCGCCGATTATCACCCGGTGCCGCAAGCCTCTGTCGCCGAGGCTTTGGAAGATTCCGAAAAGTATCTTCAGACCGCGATGAAGGTCTTCGTCTACGAGGCGGAGCGGTGGCGTGATGAGGGGCTGCCGCCGCGCAGCATGGCGCTGGAGCGCGAGGCGCTGGTCCATGATGGCGACGGCGGTGGCGATACGGGCGGACGGGCGCGCATCTCCGTCACCTACTATGACGGCTGCACGCGCCCCATGCAGGTCAAGCAACGGACCGATCCTGGCCCGGCAATCGAGCGTGATGCGGATGGCCGGCTGATCTTGAACGAGGCCGGAGAGCTGGCGCTGACCCACAGTGAGATGCGTTACGCCGCCAGCGGTCGGGTCAGCTACGACCACAAGCAAATGCCCGTGCGCGAGCACCAGCCCTACTTCTCACCGACCGCCGAGTTTGAACAGGACGGTCTTCTGCAAAATCTCGGCGCATCGACGGTCACGCGCTACGACGCGATCGGCCGTGTGGTGAGAGTCGACTACCCGGACGGCACCTTCACCAAGATCGAAGCGACGCCTTGGCTGCGCCGCGAATACGATCAAAACGACACGGTTCATGAGTCGACCTACAAAGCCCTGCGCGAACCGCTTTCGGACCAAAATCCCGAAAAGCAGGCGTTGCATAAAGCCCTGGCCCATGCCGATACGCCCAAGCTTGTGCATTTGAATGGCCGTGGCGAGGAGATCCGGATTGTCGAGCAGGGCGGCGAGGCGCAGGACCGGGTCACGTCCTATCGCCTTGATGGGAAGGGGCAGCAAATTGCGTTGATCGACCCGCGCGGCCTCACCGCTTTTACCTACCGATACGACATGGTTGGCCGCTCGCTAGGCCAGGTCAGCATCGATGCCGGCGAAAGCACGAATTTGCCCGATGCCGACGATAGAACGCTACTGATTTGGGACGGACGCGGGCATCGACTTTCGGCCGCCTACGATCCGCTCGACCGGCCCGTAACGCTGACTGTGCGTGAGCCGAGCGGCGCGGAGCGGACGGTCGAACGGCTGGTCTATGGCGATACCGGCGGCATCACCGACGCAAAACAGCGAAATGCCCGCAGCCAAATGGTGGCCCGGTACGACCCGGCCGGTATCGTCGAAGTTGACGCTTTTGCACCGGAGGGTACGCCGCTTCGCTACGCGCGCCTGCTCAGCGCCGATCATCGAGCGCCGGTCGATTGGTCCGACCCGCATGCGATAGAGCTCGCAGACGAGACCTTCGAGACAAAGCTTGCGTTCGACGCGCTTGAGCGGCCGGTTTCCCGGGTCGGCGCGGACGGTGTGACAAGGCGATTTGCCTACGCCGCAAGCGGCGCTTTAGCAGGCATCAAGATCAAGACCGCCGATGGCGTTTTTGATGACCTCCCCTTGCTCGAAGGCACCGACGTCAATGAGCGGGGCCAGCGCTGCTTTAGCCGGCTCGGCAATGGCGTCGAGCTCAGCTTCGACTTCGATCCGATGACGTTCCGGGTAACAAGGGCATTGGCGAACCGGGGTGGGGCGGGTGCGAAAACGCACGTCCAAGATCTGCGGTACACCTACGATCCAGCCGGCCAGGTCATTCGCGCCGACGATCGGGCCCAGTCAGCGGGCAACGCTGGCTCGCCGATCCGCGGCCTCGCCGTGCCGGCCGTCTGTGACTACACGTATGATGCCTTCAATCAGCTCACGCGAGCCACAGGGAGGGTCCACAAGGGTCTGGTTTCCGGTGACGCGACCAACAGCGCTTCGTTCATGTTTAGCCGCCGCGCAGGCCTCAATGACGGTGCGGCAATAGAACGGTACACGCGCAACTATTCCTATGACGCCAGCGGCAATCTCAAACGTATGCGCCATGCAGGGGCTTCCGCCAGCTGGACGGATAAGTTCTGGGTCTCCGATACGTCCAATCGCGCGCTCCCGGCGCTCGACCCTAATGGCACCCCGGTCAGCAATCCGGAAGATCGGTTCGACGCCGGTGGCAACACGACGACGCTTTCCCACATTGCCCGGATCGACTGGGACTACAGCGCGCAAATCGAACGGGCCGTGATCATCGACCGGTCGGACGAGGGGCGACCGGACGATGTCGAAACCTATGTCTACGGTGCCGATCGAGATCGCGTACGCCGGATCACCGAGCGGCTGCTCGGCAGCGGCGAGTTGGAAGTCGTCGACAAGATCTATCTCGACGATATCGAGATCACCCGAATCTACCAGGCCGACGAGCTTATTCTTGAACGCGTCACCTCCCAGTTCGAGGATAGCGGTCAGCGCATCGCCACTCTCGACCAATGGTCCCGGGATGATCGTGGCCGCGAGACCGACGATGTCCGTGCCAAGTCGCTACGCTACCCACTTTCCGACGCGTTGGGGTCGTCCGTTCTCGAGCTGGATGCGACCGGCGAGATTGTCGGCTATGAAGAATTCTTCCCCTACGGCGGCACGGCCTTTGTCGCCGGCGATAATGTCCGCACGCTAAAGCGCAAGGATCGTCGTCACGTCGGCAAGGAGAGGGATGCGGCGACCGGCCTCTACTATTACGGCCAACGCTATTTCGCGCCCTGGACCGGCAGATGGTTGAGCCCCGATCCCGCCGGGCCCGTCGACGGTTCAAATCTTTACCAGTTCGTTAGAAACAACCCGATCAACCGGGTTGACCCCGATGGTCTCGATTCCGGGTCGGGCGATTCCGGCTACGACACCCACCGCATCAGTAACCTGCCGGAAAGCTTTCGGTCGGCCTGGAACAAGTTGACGCCCGCGCAACAGCAGCGTGTCAAAAGCGGCGAGATGCACCTGACCCAGGACGGTCGCGTTGTCACGCCGGCCGAAGCCAAGAGACTTGCCGCCGAATCGCTAAAGCGACATGGCAAGAGAGGGCGGATCTATGTCCATATTCCTGGCGGCCACTCCGGTGGTCAGGGGTCGGTCGGCGGCGGCAGCGCGGGCGATCGCGCAGCCAATGCGGTCCGCCAGCAACTCGCCGACATGATGGCCGGTACAGATTTCGGTGATCTGACCGGCGGCTTTGACATCAGCGATGTAGACCCTAGCGACTACACCAACCACGGTGCCGGCGATTTCGGCAGTGGCGATGGCGGTGATGGCGATGCCACGGACCCTGCGACGGCGGGATCGGAAAGCGTCGACGAAGCGGCGGGAACTGCACAGTCCGACTCGGTTTCCGGTGATGGCTCGCTGCGCGCCGGCGGAACTGATGGCGGAACCGCTGCCGATGCCGACGGAAGCACTGGCACGGGGACGGTTCCCGACGGCACAGGTGGCGCGGGTCTACGAGGCAGCGGCGCGGGCGCCGGGCTCGCCGGCATTGGCGGCGGCGGCGGTCGTGCCGAAGCGGTCGCTCGGTCAGGTGGTCTCGGCAGCGCTGGTATCGGGTCAGGCGGGGGCCGCGGACAGGGAGCTGGACTGGGCAACCGGCGCAAACAAGATGCGACCGGCGGTGGCGCTCTTGGTACCGCTGCGGGTGGAACTGGCGGGCAGGCGACCGGGTCGGCGATCGCCGGCGGCGGCGATCCGGCCGGCGTGGACTGGGGCGTTGCCGGCGCTTCTGGTGACCCCCAGCAGGACCCGCCCGACACATCGCCGCCTGCGAGCGAACGTCCTCCAGAGCAGGGCGGAACCTCTCATCTGCCGCCATCCGAAGGTGTGGAACCCGCGCCGCCGGATCTTGCGCGGAATGGCGACGACCCGAAAGGCTCGCTCAGCGGGTCGCTCGACGGCACCAGCGGTGCGCGCGGCGATCAGGCGAATGAGCACCAAGCCGGCGGGTCGGAAGGCACGGGCAGCGCCGATACCGGCAGCGTTAAGGGCAATCCGGCGGGTCGCGAGAGTGGAACGGTCGTCGGCAACGGCCAAAACGGCGAGGAGCCCAACACGCTAGACAAGGCCACCCGCATTGCCGGCTATGCCAATCTGGAATTCGAAGATAAGCCCGGCGGCGAGTCCGGTGGTGCCCCGGGCGGGACTGGCAGTACCAATCTCGGCTGGCTTGGCCCTGTGCTCTATATCGGGCTGTCCATCGCTGCGATTTTGGGCATCGGCAAGCTGATCAAGATGTTCAAGGTGCCGTTAAAGGCGGCCATCAAGGCCATCGGCAGCAAGCTGCTCTCTGCGGTCAAGGCGCCGGCCAGACTGCTCGTCTCAATGTGGCGCAATGCGGGATATCGACGGACGCTCTACCGCGAATTTCGCAAGCGTCATATGCAGCTAGCGAAGTCCTGGTGGCAACGCCATTCGATTGAAGTCGGCGTCACTAAGGGTGCGATACCCTATGCCGGCCACTGGGGCTGGCGCACCGGCGGACAAGCTTTCGAAGCGGCGGGTTCAAAGCCGGTCGGCTATCTGTTCGACGCGTTCTATCGCAGCGAAGCCAAGTGGGCGTTCCGCGAGGCGGGCTGGAAGGGGCTCTATAAGGAGGTCTTTAAGCGCCAGTTTGTCGGTATTCGTTCGGCCAGAAAGATCTTCAAGAACGGCTTCGGCTTCCGGGTGCCTGCCCTCAATCCGGGCCGCGCGGCGAGTTTTGCTAGCAAGGAAATCAAGGTGTTTTCGTGCTGGACCTCGACCTGGAACGCTTTCAGCCGTGCCAACTATCACCTGCCAAACGGCATGGTCGGTGTGGGGCTCTACAAGGGCTACGACTGGCTGTTCGGCGGCGGCGAGGACGGCGCCAGCGGCGGCGGCAAGCAGGACCGCAGCAACTAACACTTCAGGACGATAACGATCTGATGGGGATGACATGAACCAGGATCAACTGGCGGCCTTGGCACACTTGGCCCACTTAACGCCCAGCGCGATGAAGTCGCGTGACCCGGAATTGTTCGACGCCGTTGCCGATGCGTCCTTGGACGGCATTAAGACAACGCTGAAAGAGCGGCTGTCGGACGCGTCCGATGCGCTGCAGAAATCTGTCGAACAGGTGGCGGCACCGGCTCCGGCCGATCGGCGTGTTACGCCGCGTGCGTTTGTTCTCGAAGGGCTGGAGAAGGCGGGCGCTGACGAGGAACAAATTGCAGAGGCCGAAAGCCGAATCTCGGATCTGCCTTTGAATATCGCCGCGCTCGACAGTAGCGATGATGACCAACCGATGAGTCGGCACACGTCACTTAGCCGCCTGGTTCGGCAGGGGCAGGCGGTCGCCCTGGCCCAGAACGCGCGGATTGGCCAGGCCAAAATCGGCAAGCTGGTCGAAAATGGTGAAAACCCTCAATCACTGACTGCTGACCATTTGGCCGAACTGGTTGAGGACGGAACGCTGAGCCAATCTCAGGCCCGCCGTATCGGTCTCCAAGCCAGCCTGTTTTCGCTTCTCGACGAGAATTTGGAACTCTTGGCAAAGGTCAATGACGATGCCTTGGGCGTTGGGCGCCTTACGGACGAGTCGGATTTGGTCAAGGCCGGTCGCGAGGCCTGGACTGCGCTGGTCGGCGACGTGGAAAGCGATCCGCCGGACGGATTGGGCGCCGAAGAATATGCCGCCGCCTTGGAAAAACGGGTACGGAATGCCTTTCCCGAAGCAACGCTTGCGGCGTCGAGGCCGGACCCTATGCCGGCGAACGAAATCCGATCCATTCTTCGTGCGCTTGAACCGCTAACAGTACGAAACCCCAGCCTCTATTCGGCGATGGATTTCGAGAAGCTCGATCTGTCGGACGTTCCCAGACGCGATCTCGATCAAATCGAGCAGCGTTATCGAAAGTTCAAATCCTTCATCAACGCCTATCCCGGGCAGGCGTTGGCGGAGATGCTGGACGATCCCGAATTGTCGACCAGCGAAAAATCCGATCTGGTTCGCAGGCGGACAAATGCAGCGCGCATGTTCTTTGTCGATAACCGTGCGGACCTGTGGCTGCGTCTGGATCTATCGGACGATAGCGAGGATCTCGACGAACTCGATTTCGACGCCGTGCCGAAAGAGGAAATGGCGCGCGTGCTGGAAACGGTGCGCCGCTACCAGCTCGTCCATGCGATCGCGCCCGATCCGGACGATATGGGAGACATTATCAAGGCCGGCTACTCCAATTCGCTGGCAATCGTAAACCGTGGCTATGAGCGGTTCGCCACGACAACCGGCTTTGAAACCCCCAGAGCGCTGCGCTATTTCGCCGAGGCCATGCATACCGTCGGCGCTGTCACCGGCATGATGGGCTCGATGATCGACGTGATGAAGGGCGGCCTCAACGCGACCGCCGTCGGCAATCTGACACCGTCGATCGAGGATCACATTACCCGCATGCGCGGCTACGAAAATCTTTTCGGCAGTCAGGATTTCTGCGCCTGCGAACATTGCAACTCGATCCTCAGCCCGGCGGCGTACTTCGTCGACCTGATGCGCTTTGTCGATCAGCACGTCCTGGGTCCAAGCTTCCGCAATTTTGACACCGAGCATGTGCTGCATCTGAAGAACCGCCGGCCGGATTTGTGGACGTTGGAACTGTCGTGCGACAACACCAACAAAACGCTTCCGACCTTGGCGATCATCAATCGAATTCTCGAGCATTTCATTGCGCGTGGGAATGTCGAGGACGGAACCGATGATGGCGCCATCCATAGCTTCGTCTATCGCGACGCCTTGTCGGAAAGGGTCGACAGTTTTGCTTTGCCGTTTCACCTGCCGCTGGCGCGGATCGACACCTACCTTGAACATTTCCAGCACTCGCGCGGCGACTTGGCGGATATTTTGGGCGTGGAAGGAGCCGCGCGCACGATCGCAAAGCTAGGCCTGTCGCCGCTGGCCTATCGGCTTATCGCCACGCCGACGACCAAACCGTCCTTCCTGCGCGACCTTTTTGAGGTCGATCTGCGTGCGGAGCGAGGCAGCAGCGGCCACTACCAGCCTTTCGACGCCCAACTCTTAGTGAAGGCGATGGGTGTCTCGCGCGATGAACTAGGCGCGCTTATAAAATCGAAATTTGTGACCGAAAACGGCAACAATCTGATCCGCATCGTTGGCGAGCGCCGTTCTGCCGAAAGCGTTCAGAACGATATCGAAGTTATTCGGGACGCCGATCCGTTGAGCCTCGATCGACTACACCGTCTGGCGCGGTTGCTAAGGGTTCTGCCGTGGTCCGCGATTGAGGTCGACTTCGTTCTGAACAGTTTTGCCGAGGCCGAAATGGCCGACGAACTGAATGAGGATGGGCTCGCCCACATCGCCGATGTTGCCGCTCTTCAAGAACGGCTGGACCAGCCATTGGACGAGTTGTCGGTTTTCTGGGGCGACATTCCGGACCGCGCGATCGATACGGATCGCCCGTCACTCTTTGACCGCTTGTTCAACCTGCCGGATATCGTTCGCCTGGACGGCATGTTCCCCATGGAAGATGTCGGGTTTTTACACCCGGGAAGCGGCGACGACGTCGATCGGGCACACAATAGCGGTCATACTCTGCACCGTTTGCTCGGCGGTCTGCGCATCGATGATGATGGTCTGTTCGCTCTGATCGAGAATCTCGGCGATGCTTTGACGCCCGCCGAAGAAGGAAAGCCGGCGTTCGCACTATCTAGAGCCAATCTTACCCTGCTCTATCGTCACGCGCGCTTGGCCCAGCATCTGCGCCTGCCCATTGGCCAACTTTTCCAATTGATGACCTTTGCCGCAGGGGGTGAGGCGACCCCCATCCACAGCCTGGCCGATCTATCGCAGCTCTTGAACTTCCATGAGTGGTGGCGGTCGACGAAATTCAGCCTCGATGATCTTGGCTTTGTCATCGGCGGCAGTGTTGGTGACGTCGCGGCCTATCCGGCTGCCCCGGAAATCGCCGCGACAATTCTGGCCGCGATCTCCGCAGAGCGACCCTTCGATTTCACCGATGCGATTTTCTCCTTCGCTGATGGCGTTACCGAGGAACAGTCGCGCGCCGTTGTCGAGGCTAACGCCGGTCGGTTTGAGTCTGCGGGCGACGACGGGGTTTTATGCCTTGCCGCAAGTTTCGACATCGCCGCACCATTGACGATACCGGCGGGTATTGGGGCTGACGAATCCGCACTGCGCGCAATGCTGGTCGAACGCCATGTCAGCCACGTATTGCCCGCCTATTTGGCGGGGGCGTTCGGACAGTTGCCGGAAAAAACGTTGGTCCTTGCCAAATTGTCGGGCCCCGATCTTACAGATCCCGACTTGGTCGACGCGCTGCATGGTAACGGAGATACCGCACCACTCGTCGGCCTGATTGACGCCGCCGCACGACTTTCAGTGCTTTTCGCGGACACCTTGTTTGACGACGATGCCATGGCCTTCGTGGCCGATCACGCTGCGATGTTCGGCCAAGCTGAATTGGCAAAACCTGATCTTGACACGGTCCGAGACGTCGCGCGCTACAGACACGTGCTGTCGGTTCAAAAGCGTCGGAAGTCGGATCGTGCCGACCTTTATCAGGCGCTGGGCGAGTTCAGACCCGGACTTCGGTTCGCGAGGACCGATCAGCAAGCGTTGGCTCGGGCCCTTGGCATTGAGATTGGGCTTAGCCGGACGCTGCAGATCGAGACGGATCTGCCGACGACTGCACTGGCCGCGTTCGAAAAGCTCGCCGGATGCGCCGATCTGGCAGGCTCTCTCGGTCTCAGCGGAGACGCATTCTCGCTAGTTCTGTCCGACGATTTCGACGATTTGGCCGGTGCGGCCGATGCGCTGCTTGCTGCCATGCGGGCCAAGTATGACGATGAGGCCGCCTGGCGCGAGATCCTCGAGCCGTTCGAAGACCGTATCCGCGAACGCCAACGCGACGCACTGACCGACTATATCATCGAAACGGAGGGCCCATTTGAATCGCGCGAGGATCTTTACGGCTATTTCCTGATCGACGTCTCGCTGGAGGGCTGCGCGCGAACCTCGCTGGTCACGTCGGCCATCTCCTCGCTGCAGCTTTATGTCCATCGCGTATTGACCAACCTGGAGCAGGACGGGCGCGATATCCCGGAAGCTCAGAAGGTTAGAATTCAACCCGACCAGATCCCTCGGGCGGAATGGGCCTGGCGCAAGAATTATCGGCTTTGGGAGGCTAACCGGAAGGTCTTCCTATATCCGGAAAGCTTCATCGAGCCCGACCTTCGGGACAACAAGACGGCGCTGTTTGAAGAGCTGGAACAGTCGCTTCTACAGCGCGAAATTAGCGAGCAGACGGCACTTGAGGCCTACGCGACCTACCTCAAAGGTTTTGAGGAGATTGCCAATCTCGAGATTACCGGCGCCTATCACCAAAAGGACGAGCTGAACGACACCGACGTTCTGCACATGTTCGGCGCGACGCAAAAGGACCCGCCGACATTCTATCACCGGGCGGTTCGCAACCTTTATCACAGCCACCAACGCTCAACCCGAGGGATCGATTGGTCCCATTGGCGCAAACTGGAACTGCAAGCCAGTTCGCGCTTTCTCTCTCCCGTTGCCTTTAATGGCAGGCTTTATGTTTTCTGGCACGATCTGGCAACCCGCTCGCGCATGAAGCTAACCGGCGGCGAGTCCAAGCTCGACGGCTATATCCACAAGGCCAAGATTTCGTACGCAATGGCCAATCTCGATGGCTCGTGGACGGCGCCGCAAGCGCTGACCATCGGCGATTCCTACCCATTCCGCGCCAACTGGGAGGGTAGCCTGACGGCCCAGATGATGGACGAGTACAAGCGGCGGCCAAAATACTCAAAAGGCATGCATCTGGAACCGCACGATAGCTACACGCTGACCGGTTGGCAGTGGGAGAAGCTATATCCGATCAATCGGGGCGACGAGCTGCGTTTGGGCGGCTTCAATATGTTGATGAACGCGCCGGTCGATATGTTCCGCAATCGAACCACTGGCTGGATCTGGCCTTGGGGCAAGGCGGGCGATGTTCAGACCATGCTGACCCCATACGAGAAAGTACTGTGCTCACAGACATCGACCAATGGATCGGTCGTACTCTTTTCCGGTGCCGTGGACGACATTTTCGTCAGTCACCATGTCCATGCGGCGGTCGCGCTCGAAGACAAGCGCATCGATGGGTTTGTCGATGGCTGGACGAAGGAGCAGCTTACCGATCAATATTATCCTAATCTCTATCAAAGTGCCTTCGGCGTTGTGCCGGGGGGAACCGAGTTCCTCACGGTCAACGGTTCGTTCGAGGACGCTTTCGTTCAAACCGACGGCGACGTTCTGTTGCTGCAAGGCTCGGTTCGCGACGACCGGAACTATGTGGTCCGCCGCATCGGCACGACCGTGGCCGAGGAGATGGCACGGACCCTCTTCGAGCGCGGCATCGACGGGTTCCTGGACATCCAAAACCAGCAGCGGCTGGGCGAGGCGCCGAACCCCGTATCGGCGCGCAATCAATCCTTGATTGATTTTGTCGAGCCCGGGCTGCTGGATTTCAACGGATCGCTGGGCGTCTATTTCAGAGAGATCTTCTTCCACATCCCGTTCCTGATCGCCAATCATATGAATAGCCAGGGGCGCTTTGAAGAAGCCCAGCGCTGGTATCATTTCATCTTCGATCCGACTGCCGCGGAGACGGTTCCCGAAGACGGCACCGTGCCTCCCGCCGATCGCGACCGCCAAGAACGCGATCGGGTTTGGCAGTATGTCGAGTTTCGCGGTCGCACTGTTGAGTCCCTCAACGACACTTTGACCGACCGCGCGGCGATCGAGGCCTACAAGTCGGATCCGTTCAACCCGCATGCCATCGCCCGGCTGCGGTTGAGCGCTTACCAGAAGTCCGTGGTCATGAAGTATGTCGACAACTTGCTGGATTGGGCCGACCAGCTGTTTGCCCGCGACACGCGGGAATCGATCAACGAGGCGACCATGCTCTACGTGTTGGCCGCTCAAGTTCTCGGCGAACGCCCACAGCAGCTTGGCCCTTGCGAGGAGGTGTCGACGGGGAAAAAAACCTTCGCCCGGATTGAAGCCGAATTGGAGATCGAGCCGGAAACGGCCATTCAGCTGGAAGGACAGCTTCGCCTGCGCCGGATCAGGGAAGAAAACCGCGCGCGCAATCGTCGTTCGATCACCTTGGATCGACGTGTGGTCAATGACGCCCGGCTGCGGTCGGAAGTGACTCTTGGCTTGCGCAACAAAGGTGGTGCTCAGGGATTAAGCCAAAGCTGGGGACCGGCCATTGTCGAAAATCCGCCGATAGACCCAGCCACTGCGATCGATCTCGCCACGATGACCATGGACGGTCAGATGACCGGCATGGACAAGATGGGCAGGACCGCCAGCCGGGCGCAGCCGAGATCGGGGACCTACTTTGATTTCGCGGCCGGCGCAGGCCTTTTGAACACTGTCGAACGGAGCGCAACCGTCACCGCGGGGTCGCTCTTGGCCGCGTCCGGTTCGCGGATCCGGGATGGCATGGTCAATGGTCTCAATTGGACCGAGTTGACGGAAACCGGTGTCTGGGACTGGCGCTTAGCGGGTTTCGGTACTTCCTTCATGCGCCAACTCGCCGCCGTTTTCTGTGTGCCCGAGAACGAGACGCTGAGGGACTATTGGGATCGGGTCGAGGATCGTCTCTACAAGATCCGCAACTGTCTCAACATCGGCGGAGAGCGCCGCCAGCTTGCCCTGTTCGCGCCGCCGATCGATCCGAGGCTGCTGGTCCGGGCGCGCGCGGCGGGCTTGTCCATTGAGGATGTACTGGACAGCACCAGCGGAAATCTGCCGCCTTACCGTTTCGTCTTCCTGATCGAAAAGGCCAAGGAGTATACGCGCACGTTGCAAAGCTTCGGCTCTTCGCTGCTTTCGGCGATCGAGAAGAAGGATGTCGAGGAACTAGCTCGGCTTCGCGTTGTCCATCAGGACAATCTCGCCAAGTTGATGAGCGCGGTCCGCGATCAGGAAATCGACCTGGCCGACGAAAGCAAGAAGACTCTGGAAGGCCGCAAGGCCACGCTGGAAAGTAAGCGCGATCACTATCAGTCGCTCATCGACACCGGCCTCAACGCGATGGAGACCACGCAGTTGACCGCACGCCATGCCTCGTCGGTGCTCTATGGCGCCGCATCGGCCTTGGATACGGTGGCGGCGATCGCCTATCTCGTACCGAGTGTCGGTTCGCCCTTCACCTTCGAATATGGCGGCCGCGAAGTGGGTGACAGCGGTGCGTCCTGGGCCCAGGTCACGCGCAGCTTGGCGGGTGTCAGCGATGCCATCGGATCGTCGGCGGGCCTGGAGGCCAGTTTCGACCGGCGGGCGCAGGGCTGGAAGCACCAACTCAAACAGACTGAGCTCGAACTTGCGGAACTCGATACCCAGATCGAGGCTGCCGATATCCGCCGCGAAATCGCCGATGCCTGGAAACAGCATCACAAGAAATCCCTCGACCATATCGAGGAAATCGACGCCTTCTATGGCGACAAATTCTCCAACCTCGGGCTCTACACCTACCTGTCGGCGACGCTGCAACGGCTGTATCGCGAGACCTACAATGCCGCCTATGCCATGGCGCGCCTGGCTGAGCAGGCCTTCCTGTTCGAGCGGGGGGCGGACAGCTCGACCCGTCTGCGCGGTGGCTATTGGCAGTCGCCGCGTGCCGGCCTTTTGGCAGGCGAGCAGCTCTATCTCGATTTGCAGGCGATGGAGCGGCGGTTTATCGAGACGAATTACCGCGAACTGGAAATCGACCAGGCCTTTTCGGTGGCTCAGATCGATCCAGCCGCCCTGATGACGCTGAAGCAAACCGGCCAGTGCGACTTCGCCATTCCGGAGGTCTTCTTCGATCTCTTCTACCCAGGGCAATACAAGCGCCGGATCAAAGCAGCTCGCTTGACCATCCCGTGCGTCACCGGGCCCTACACCAATGTCAGCGCGAGCTTGTCGCTGATGGGCAGCAAGATCCGCATGAAACCCGAACTGGGCGAGACCTTCGTCCAGGATGTGCCGAGAACGCGCAGTGTTTCAATCGCCGCCAGCAGCGCGCAGAACGATTCCGGCGTGTTCGAATTCAGCTTCCGGGATGAGCGTTACATGCCGTTCGAAGGCGCGGGTGCCGTCAGTCAGTGGCAACTTCGCCTGCCGAAAACCATGCGGCCGTTCGATTACAACACGATCAACGATGTGATCTTGTCGATCAGCTACACGGCCGAGGAGGACGGAGTGTTCCGCGAAGAAGTGGAGCAGGAGACCGGCGCGCTGGAGGGCGCGATCGTTCAGGTCTTGCAGGACAACCCGCTGCATCGCAGCTTCAGCATCCGGCAGGAGTTCGGCAATGCCTATCACATGCTGCTGGCATCGCCGGAGGGCACCAAGGTGAAGCTGAAGCTGGACGAACGCCACTTGCCGATCTTCCTCCAGGGCAAGCCGGTGCTCGTCGATAGCGCCTTCGTCGTGGTCCAACTGGCACCGGGTCACGAGGCGGGGGGCCTCGCCGTCGAACTCAATGGCCGCGAACATTCGGGTTTCACCAACGATCCCCGGTTCGGTGGCCTACCCGCCGTGGATCTAGGCAGCGCGTTCTCAGCCGGTATCATCGGCGAGCACGAACTCGCGATCACAGCGGCCGGGGATCTCGGCCCAGACGGCGGCAACGACGATCCGGCGGCCCTATCGGCCGACAAGGTCGTCGATGTCTATGTCCATCTTTCGTTCCGACTGGAGTGATCGGTACAGCTCCGGCGCGTGGAAAACCTGCAGGGTTCGATGTACCGATAGCGATGTCGCCAGGAAGGCCGTAAAGGCTTTGTTTGTGCAGCTTAACACTACACGCAAACCATGGAAAATCCTGGTGGGCGCGGCTGGGATTGAACCAGCGACCCCTGCCGTGTGAAGGCAGTGCTCTCCCGCTGAGCTACGCGCCCGATCCGAGCGGTGGTGTAGGGGGCGCGATCTGCCGTGTCAAGTCGGCCCAGCTTCAGCGCATCGCACGGAGAAATCCTGGCCCGCCCAGGCGCCGTCTGCGCGCCAGCGCCAGGTGAAGATGACCTGCCCGCTTTGCTCAAACTGCTTCGCCGGCATATGGACGCCATAGAGGCCGAGGCCAAGATCTTGTGTCGGTGTATCGTGGACGGTCTGCCAGTCATCGGTGGACCAATGCAGCGCCGCAGGCCGTGGGAACGCGATCGTCAATGGTATTCCTGGCGCGATGGAAGAGATCGGTGCGTGCGGTAGCCAAAAGGCCTGGCTTAGCGTCGGCCGTTTGCCGCCGTAGCGCCTCCAGACCGGTTCGGGACGATCGCTGGGGCGGCCGAGATGGGTTGAGACCGCCAGTTTGATGAATTCCGAATGAGTCCAGGCCAGGGGCATGGCCGATCCGGTGGGGCGACCAGGGTAGAGGCGTGCACTTTCGATCGGTGGGCCGTCCCAGACTTGTTCCGGTAGAAGGCCAGCGCGGCCCGACATGGCCGCCATGGCGTCTAGATAAGGTTGAGTGTCACGCCCTGCGACCAGCTCGACCATGCCGCGCTCGCCGGCCAGCAGAGGCCAAGGCCGGCCTTTGCCCGTGCCGTCATAGGGGCGCCCATCATCGTGCTCGCCATAGCCGTCACCATTGTATCGTCGCCACGCGGCGCCGTTGGGCGTCTCCACCATCAACAGCGCATCGATGACCTTGATACTGTCACGGATCGTCGGATCGTCGGGGCTGCGCAGGCCAAATCGTACCAATTGCAAAAAGTCGGTGCTGACTTCTTCATCGGCCGGCACCGCTGCGCGATCGGCCGGTCGGTTGCGCAAGATGAGTTGCCGGTGGAGCGAGCGCTCGTCCGCAGTTACCGACGCGGGCGCCATGCGGACAAAATAGCCGTCGACCTCCAGCCGCTCGGCCAGTGGGGTGTCGGTGACTGTCAGCCAGTCCTCGAGCTTGGCGTTCCAGAAATCGGCTAAGGCGAGGGCCGTCTTGGCGGCGGTCGTGTCGAGAAAGCGGGCGCCGGTAACCAGTGCGGCGATGCAGAATGCAATCGTGAAGCAGTTGAGGCCGGCATTTTCTTCCCAGCGGTCCTGATCGCTTGACGGGCCGGATCGGGCGATGAAGGCGAGGGCGCGCCGCACCATGTCGTCGACTTCGACCTCACCCAGCGCGCCACGGTCTTCAAGCATGGCCGCCAGCGACACAGGGGCAGCCGTCTCGTCCAACTGCACACCCATCCAATGGGGCGTGCCCCCCAGCCACTGATTTTGGTACCAGTGGCCGTCTTGGGCTTGTGAGGCGATGAGATAGCGCAGGGTGTCGCGCGCTTCGTCAACTCCGCCCAAAGCCAGCAGTCCCCCGGCGCTTTCGACCAGATCGCGCGGCCAGACCAGGTGATAGCCTGCGCGGTCATCCTTGCTGTTGCCCCAGGGTACGCTGAGGCTGGCGACCATGGTTCCCGGAAAGGTCTTATCGCGCGACGTCCGGAGGACGGCCGCCGACAGGTGGACCTGTTGCTTGGTTTTTTCCGGCACCGAAAGGCTGGCGATCGTCGGGCCGGTGGTTCGGTCCTGCCAAGCGCGCCAGTCCGCCACCTGCCGGTCCCAGATTTGGTTGAAAGGGGACAGGAGACTTGAAATCGCAAGGGTCGATGCCGATTGGGCGCTGTCGCCAAAGCCAAGTCCGAGAACCGCAGTGCGGGGCAGGGCGGCAGTCAGGGCGACGTTACCCGGACCTGCCTCGGTGTAGCGCCATTTCATGCGACTGTTTTTGTCAAAGTCCTGCCAGCCATCGCTATGGCCGACATAACCGGCGCTGGTAGCCCCAAACCCGTCTTCTTGTGATTCATTCACCGCAGCCAATGCGAGGCTGAAAGGCCCTTGTTCCGCGGTCAGTACGCATCTGCCGCCGAGTGTTCGGACGGTGGCCTTGTTGTGCCAGCCACTGGCGCCCAATCGTGGGGCAAGAAGGACGAAGGGTGTTAGCCCTTCATCGCCGCTAAGCTTGGCATCCAAGACCAGAACATCGCGTTGCGGGTCGGGTGTCACGCGGAGGTCGAAGGTGAAGCGATCGTGGCGGTGGGTGATCTCTACGGCGGGAATGCCGGGGGCGGCGGTCTTGACCTCGTAAGTTTCCAGCCTCTTAAGTTCGACCCAGAACCCATCATCATCGGCGATGATGAAGCCAAGATCGCGAATTTGGGGGATGTCGACGCGCGGGTAATAGACTTCGTTGACGATGCCAAACCCTGTGGTGAACCAAACCCTGGACGGTCCTAACGCGCAGCCAACCGCGTCCTTGGCGCTGCTGGTCCAAGTTGGGCCGATCCCCGGAGCGCCGGGGGCCGTATGGCGAGGTTCAAGCTCTTCCAACGTGCTCATGACAGCAGCCGCTTTTGTTGTGACCGAGCGATTAGATCACAGGATCCGTGCACGCGATATCTCGGCGATCGCGGCGGGCAGGGCATCGAAATGGTCGATGCGGTTTGCTGCGGGAAGTTCGGGATCCTTATCGGGGTAGCCATAAGAAACGAGGATTGAAGGAACACCGGCCGCTCGCGCCGCTCGGACGTCATTTCCATGATCGCCGATCATAACTGCCTGATCGGGCTTCCGCCTCAATTGGTTCAAGATTGCCCGTACCGGTGCGGGATCCGGTTTTAGTGCCGTAGCAGAATCGCCGCCGATGACGAGCTCGAAATATGAACGAATAGCGGTCATCGATAATGCGGTTTCGGCAGCAGCGGCTGGCTTGTTGGTGCAGATAGCCATCTGGTGGCCCGCATAGGCGAGGTTTCGCAGTGTTTCTGGAACTCCGGGATAGAGATCGTCGCCATTAAGCGGCTCGCGCGCCAGTACCTGGGCATATTGGTCGACAATGTCGTCGAAAGCTGGCGTTTCGGGCTTCCCCCCGGTCGCCGCCAAGCCGCGTTCGACCAGTTTGGCCGCACCGTCGCCGACCATTGTCTCGACCTGATCTTGCGGCAGTGCCGCGCGGCCCAATCTTGCCAAGATACGGCCCCAGGCCCGGGTTATCTGTGGGCCGCTATCCACAAGTGTGCCGTCGAGGTCGAAGATTAGGAGAGCCGGTTCTGGGCTGGGCGAAGACAATGCTGCAATACTCCGAAACAAAGATTTATTTAGCTGGTTTGCCGCTGGCGTGGCAGTACGCTGCGTCATGACTGCAAGCAATTCTCCCGTCAACGGTTCTCGT
>JBCCER010000077.1:0-19147 GCA_039030175.1 Pseudomonadota bacterium | reverse complement strand
CGCCGTATCGGGGTTTGCGGCGAGGCTTCGCTGCTGCTACACGCCTGTCGCAAATCGATCAATGCATCTTTGGAGCTATCCCATGCGTCCACTCATCGCCGGCAATTGGAAGATGAATCTCACCAAAACGGAGGGCGTCTCGCTGGCGCGCGATCTCGGCATCAGGTACGCCGAAGAGGCGGACCGAGAGTTTGAGTTGCTGGTTTGTCCGCCCGCGACTTTGATCGATGCGGTGGGTCAGGCCGTTGCAGGCAGCGGCATGTATGTCGGCGGCCAGGATTGCCACGCGGCCAGCGCCGGTGCCCATACGGGCGATATCTCAGCGGCCATGCTGGCCGATCTTGGCTGCACGCACGTGATTGTCGGCCATTCCGAGCGACGGCAGAACCATCGCGAGCTTGATCTTTTGATCGGTGAAAAGGCCAAGGCCGCATACGCCGCGGGATTAGTCGCCATCATCTGCATCGGCGAAACGGAATCTGAGCGCGATGCGGGCGAGGCGCTCTCGGTTTGTACACGGCAGATCGCTGGCTCGGTTCCCAATACGGCCACGGCAGAAAACACGGTGATCGCCTATGAGCCTGTTTGGGCTATTGGAACTGGCCGCACGCCAACAACAGGTGACGTGGCCGAGGTGCATAGCCATATAAGGGCCGAACTGTCCCGGCACATGGCCGGGGCGGACGAGGTAAGGCTGCTTTACGGCGGTTCGGTGAAACCGGGCAACGCGGGCCAATTGCTGGCAGTGCCCAATGTAAACGGTGCGCTGGTTGGTGGCGCCAGCCTTTCGGCTGATGATTTCTGGGCTATCGCCCAAAGTATCGTCTAGCCAAAACTGTTTGGCTTGGCTAAAAACCGGCGCATCTTGACTTGAACGAGCGGCGCCGAAGTGCCGCAGACAGGGCAGAGACTTTCTCGAGCGCGAATACAGCGCGTGAAGGGCCACTGCCGATTGGATAGTTGACGTGCTTCAGATCCTATTGGTCATTCACCTGATGATCTCCATTGCGTTGGTCGCTGTCGTGCTGCTTCAGCGCAACGAGGGCGGCGGGCTCGGCATCGGTGGACCCAGCCTCGGCAACCTTTCGTCCGTGCGCGGCACGGGTAATATTCTAACACGCTTAACGGCGATATTGGCCGCGCTGTTCATGGCCGGGACTCTCGTTCTTGCGATTGTCGCGGGTCAGGTAACGCAGCCGTCGACCGGCGGCTTGATTACGAATACGCCAGCCCCTGTCGAAGCGCCGGCGGAAGAAAGCGAGCCGGTCGTACCGCTCAACTGATTAACTGGAGCAAGCAGCCCTCTAACGCGCCGAAATGCGAGTCGGCTGTTCTCTCTGCCATGTAATCAAGACATGGCGCCCCACTAAAGAATCAGGTTAGTGTCAAATTCCATGACGCGGTTCATCTTCATCACCGGCGGCGTGGTCTCATCCCTTGGCAAAGGTCTGGCTTCGGCGGCACTAGGCGCGCTGTTGCAAGCACGCGGCTATAAGGTGCGCCTGCGCAAACTCGACCCTTATCTGAACGTCGACCCCGGCACGATGAGCCCGACCCAGCATGGCGAGGTCTTCGTAACCGATGACGGGGCGGAGACCGATTTGGATTTGGGCCACTACGAGCGCTTTACCGGCGTGCCGGCAAAGCGCAGCGACAATGTAACCACCGGCAAAATCTATTCAGATGTGATCGCCAAGGAGCGGCGCGGTGATTATCTAGGTGCAACGGTTCAGGTCATCCCCCACGTCACGGATGCGATCAAAGAATTTATTGCATCGGATTTGGACGACGAGGACTTCGTCTTGTGCGAGATCGGCGGCACGGTCGGTGACATTGAGAGTCTCCCGTTCCTTGAGGCGATCCGCCAGTTTGGCAACGAAGTAGGTACCGATCGCGCGCTCTTCATTCACTGCACGCTGCTGCCTTACATCCCGACCGCTGGCGAGCTAAAGACCAAGCCGACCCAGCACTCGGTGAAGGAACTGCTCTCGGTCGGTATTCAGGCCGGCATGCTGCTGTGCCGCGCGGACCGGCCGATTCCGGAAAACGAGCGCCGCAAGATTGCCCTGTTCTGTAACATCCAGCCTGGGCGCGTGATAGCTGCGCTGGACAGCCCGTCGATCTACGAGGTCCCACTCAGCTATCACCAGGAAGGGTTTGACGACCAGGTTCTCAGCTACTTCGGTCTAGACGCGTCCACGCCGATCAATCTCGGCCTTTGGCAAGACATCGCCGGCCGTATTCGCGAGCCGGAGGGCGAAGTCACCATTGGAGTGGTCGGCAAATACACCTCGCTGATCGATAGTTACAAAAGCCTCGGCGAGGCTCTGGTCCATGGCGGTATTGCCAACAATGTCCGGGTCAAGCTGGACTGGATCGATTCCGAGATCTTCGACGCCGAGGACGCGGCGATCCATCTGGAACACGTGAACGGCATCCTAGTACCGGGCGGTTTCGGCGAACGAGGGGCAGAAGGCAAAATCCGCGCCGTTCAGTTCGCCCGCCAGCACGGCGTGCCGTATTTCGGCATCTGTTTTGGCATGCAGATGGCGGTGATCGAGGCCGCCCGCCATTTGGCCAATTTGCCAGGCGCCAGCTCGACCGAATTTGGCAAGACCGACGATCCTGTCGTCGGCTTGATGACCGAATGGGTCCAAGGCAACCGCAAGGAAAGCCGCGCCACGAACGGCGATCTTGGCGGGACCATGAGATTAGGCGCATACCCCGCAGTGCTGTCCGATGGCAGTAAAGTGCAGGAAATCTATGGCGAACCATCGATTAGCGAGCGCCATCGCCATCGGTACGAAGTCAACATCAACTATCGCGATCGTCTAGAGAAAGCCGGCCTGCGCTTTTCCGGCCTGTCGCCCGATGGCGAGTTGCCGGAGATTGTCGAATTGCCCGAACATCCCTGGTTCATCGGTGTCCAATTCCACCCGGAGCTGAAATCGAAACCCTTCGAGCCGCACCCGCTGTTCACCGATTTCATTCGAGCGGCCGTTGAGCAGAGCCGGCTGGTGTGACGATGGCAGACAGTAAGACCGTCGAAATCGGTTCGCTGCAGATTGCCAATGATCGAAAGTTAGTTTTGATTGCCGGGCCTTGCGCTCTGGAGAGCCGGCAGCATGCGCTGGAAATGTCCGCCGCGATCAAGGAGGTGACCGACAAGGCCGGCGTCGGGTTGATCTACAAGACCAGCTTTGACAAGGCCAACCGAACCTCGGTTGATGCGCCGCGCGGCCTTGGTCTTGAGGAAAGCCTGCCGATCTTGGCCGAGGTAAGAGAAGCCCGCCATTGTCCCGTGCTGACTGACATACACACGGCAGAACAATGCGAGAGGGTGGCGGAAACCGTTGATGTGCTCCAGATCCCGGCCTACCTATGCAGACAGACCGATTTGCTTCTGGCAGCAGGCCAAACCGGATGCGCGGTTAATGTAAAGAAGGGCCAATTCCTGGCGCCATGGGATATGATCCATGTCGCCGCTAAGCTCGCCAGTACCGGCAACGGCAAAATTCTGCTTACCGAGCGCGGCGCGAGCTTCGGCTACAATACGCTGGTATCCGACATGCGGTCCCTGCCAATTATGGCTCAGACTGGCTATCCCGTCGTGTTCGATGCCACCCATTCGGTTCAGCAGCCTGGTGGACGGGGCGGCACCAGCGGCGGCCAGCGCGAGTTTGTACCGGTGTTGGCGCGCGCAGCGGTGGCAGTCGGGGTAGCTGCCGTATTTATGGAAGTGCATCAAGACCCGGATAGGGCACCGTCCGACGGGCCGAATATGGTGCGCTTGAGGGATCTGGAGGGCATCCTAGCGCTTCTGGTACAGCTGGACGAACAAGCGAAGGCAAATCCGGTCCGACTTTAGCGCGCGCCAACGGACAAGATTTCCTCCGCCGCGACGCTGGGCACCCGCACTATGCCGCTTCGGGGTCGCCGGAGACACGACCGTAGATGCGCTGACGCAAACCTGCCGGCACCATTGCCATAGCCCTCACAAACCAAGCCATCTGCCAGGGAAACGCCGTCTCGGCCCTGCCACCAAGTGCTGCCCTCACAATCCTGTCGGCAGCTGCGTCAGGCGACATCGCAAACGGGCGCCAGTTCGATCCTCCATCCTGGGTCCTCTCGCTAAGGAACCCTGGATGCGCCAGCGTGAACGCAATCTTGCGCTTGGCCAGTGCCGGCTGCATCGAAAGGCAAGCCACCCGAATACCGGCCTTCGTGGCAGCGTAGGCAGGATTTTCTGGGCTGCCCGCGAGGGAGGCCAACGACGAGACCACAATAATTCGCCCGCCATCGATGCGACTGAGCCAAGAGACGGAAGCCCGGATCGCGTTGAGACACCCCAGGAAGTTGACAGAGACCAAATTATCGATCGTATCAGCGCTCTCCAGGTAGTCTCCTTGCGGCCTTGCGCTTCCAATGCCGGCGTTAATCACGACCCAATTTGCCCCCTTTGCCGGCAAGGGGTCGTCGATCGAGGCAAAAAAAGCGGCTAGCGAGTCCGGTTGCGTGACGTCAGCCAAGGAAGCGGTTGCGGAGATCTGCCACCCCTCGCGCAACCGTTCGGCAAGTTTGTCTTGCTCCAGGCCGTCGATACCACACAGCGCGAGGTCACACCCCAGACCGGCAAGCCGCTCGCAGAGCGCTGAGCCCAACTGTCCGCTGGCCCCAACGACACCGACTCGGCTCGGTTTTCTGTTTTGGTCAGACGGCAATCCGTTGCCCCGGTTCATCGTGAGGTTCCAGAGCCTGAGGGATCTCCAATGCGACTTTCTCAAAGGCGGCAAACGCCTCTTCCATCTCAGCGTCATTGAGGCTTGGTGGAAACCCAACGCTCAGCAGGTCTCTACCCCGTGGAACGCCGGGCGAGACGGCAGGACTGACATTGACGCCGTACCTGCGCAACGCATTAGTCACGTCAAAGGCTAACCAATCGTTACCGATGAAGATGGGCACCATCTGGCTACCGTCACCGCCAACGCGCCAGCCAATTGCACGCAGCCGTGTTCGCGCATTTTCGGCGAAGTGCATGGCGCGCTCGCCGCGCTCTGGCTCGGCTTCGAGTATCGATAGCGATGCGAGCGCAGCCGCCGCTTGAGCGGGGGCGATTGCGTTGCTGAACAGGTGCGAGCGGGCATTAAAACGAAGGTGATCGATCAAGTCGGCGCTGCCGGCGATGAAACCACCGGTAGACGCGAATGATTTGCTGAAAACGCCCATGATGACCGGGACTCGGTCCGACACGCCGCAGGAAGCAGCCAAACCTCGCCCGCCTGGGCCGATAACACCCATGCCGTGGGCATCGTCGAGAAAGACCCAGGCGCCATATTTGTCACCGAGGTCGACAATTTCGTTCAGCGGCGCAAGGTCTCCGTTCAACGAATAGAGACTATCGACCACAATCAGTTTGCGCGGAGCCTCCGTTTGTTTCAGAAGCTGCGCGAGGTGCTCTGTGTCGTTATGCCGAAAGCGGGTTGCGTCAGCCCCAGACAATGCGATCCCATCGTAGACGCATGCATGCACCTCGGCGTCGTAGAAAACGGCGTCGTGACGTCCTACAAGGGCCGGAATGCCGCCGACATTCGCCAGATATCCGGTCGCGAATACAAGTGCCGCTTCTTTGCCCAGAAAGCTGGCCAGCCGCTTCTCCAGGCGATCGTGCAGTGGCCTGGTGCCGGTCAACAGCCGGCTGGACGTGCAGGATGTTCCATAGTCGTCAAGCGCTTTGACTACGGCATCCTTTACGCGCCCGTCGGCCGCCAACCCGAGATAGTTTGACGACCCAAGCTGCAGCATCTTCCTGCCGTCGATTTCGACGTGGTTCATCCCAACCGGGACCTGCTCGGCATAGTAAGGGTAAACCCCGCGGCGCCGGATTTCGCGAACCCGCTTCATCATCGCATTTTCAACGATACGAGTTTCGAAAGCGCGATCGGCGAGCGCGCGCGCGTTCCCTACAGTCGCAACTGTCATTATGAAATCCACCTCTCTGTCTGGCCAAATCGGGCAGAAATACCTTCAGTTTCAGGCATAAGTTACCATGGAAAACATCTTAAACACGAAACTATATCTTATGTAATAATAATAATTGTTGCTTTCCGAGGAATGATCCGTCATTGACGGTGTGCGTGGAAACGATTTCCCGGCGTCATCGCTCAAATGCGGCACTTGAAGCCAGGACCGACCGAGCCCGCCGTGGGAGCCGGTGTCTCGACACACTTGATTGCAGCCAAACATCTCATTATCCATTCGCCGCGTTTTGCTAGCGATCGGACCCAGCCGTTTCCATCAGAAGGATTTGCCCGATGACCGCCATCATCGATATCCACGCGCGTGAAATTTTGGACAGCCGTGGCAACCCGACCGTCGAGGTCGACGTCGTTCTCGAAACCGGTGCCTCGGGCCGCGCGGCGGTACCTTCAGGTGCCTCGACCGGTGCCCATGAGGCTGTGGAATTGCGCGACGGCGACAAGGACCGCTATCTCGGCAAGGGAGTTCAAAAAGCGGTCGGCTCCGTCAATGGCGAAATCTTTGACACGCTGTCGGGCCTCGACGCAGAAGATCAGGGTGAGATCGACCGCCTAATGATGGAGTTGGACGGCACGCCGAACAAAGGCCGGCTTGGCGCCAACGCCATCTTGGGCGTCAGCCTTGCGACCGCGAAGGCCGCTGCCGAAGAGGCCGGTCTCCCGCTCTACCGTTATGTCGGCGGTACTTATGCCCACTTGCTGCCGACCCCGATGATGAACATCGTCAATGGGGGCGCCCATGCCGACAACCCGATCGATATCCAAGAATTCATGATCATGCCGGTGTCCGCACCGACTTTGGCCGAGGCTGTGCGTACGGGCGCTGAGGTCTTTCACAGCCTTAAAAAGGGCCTGAAAGACGCGGGTCACAACACCAATGTCGGGGATGAGGGTGGTTTTGCTCCAGCGCTTAACTCAACCGACGAAGCGCTGGGTTTTGTCATGAAGGCGATCGAGCAGGCCGGATATCGTCCTGGCGAGGATGTTGTGCTGGCTCTGGATTCAGCCTCGACCGAGTTCTACGCAGACGGAACATACGACCTGGCCGGTGAGGGCAAAAAGCTCGATGCTGCCGGCATGGTGAAGTACTATGAGGATCTCGTTGCCCGTTATCCAATCTGCTCCATCGAAGATGGCATGGCCGAAGATGATTGGGATGGTTGGAAGGCCTTGACGGAGGCCATCGGCGACCGCGTCCAGCTGGTGGGCGACGATCTGTTTGTGACCAACCCCGCGCGCTTGGCGGACGGCATTGCTCGCGGTACGGCCAACTCGATTCTCGTGAAGGTCAACCAAATCGGAACGCTAAGCGAGACGATGCAGGCCGTGGAGATGGCGCACAAAGCCGGATACACGGCGGTCATGTCCCACCGTTCGGGCGAGACGGAGGATGCGACGATCTCCGACCTGGCCGTTGCGACCAATTGCGGTCAGATCAAGACCGGCTCGCTAAGCCGCACCGATCGCATGGCTAAATACAACCAGTTGATCCGCATTGAGGAACAGCTCGGCGCGAGCGCGACTTATGCCGGGAAAAGCGCACTAAAGTAACTGGCAGAGTCGTTTGACTGGATTCGGACAATGAAACTACCGCTCGTATTCCTTCACGGTGCATTTGCAGGGCCCTGGTGCATGGAGCCATTCGCCGGCTATTTCGCTGAGCGCGGATGGGAATGCCATGTGCCAGCTTTACGCTATCATGACACTGCCCCGGGTGAGGAGCCGCCGGCCGGCTTAGTCGACACGGGTATTGACGACTACGTAGACGACCTAGCCGCTTTCGTCTCAAAGCTCGACCAAAAACCTGTCGTTTTCGGACATGCTGTGAGCGGCATCATTGCCCAGAGGCTGGCGGCAATGGGTCTGGCCAGCGGCGTCGTTTTGATCAATTCCAATGTTCCGTGGGGCATGCTGCCCTTCACGGATGGCCAAAGGGCGGTTGCCAAGAGCCTGATGGAGGCTGGTCCGTTTTGGAAGCAGCCAATGCGCGTTGAGTTCGATCTCATGGCGGGGTTCGCGCTCAACAAACTGCCCCCGGCCAAACAACATGAAGTATTCGATCGCCTAGGCGCCGAATCCGGCCGCGTCATGTTCGAGATGTTCTTTTGGATGTTCGACGACCGTAAGGCAGTCGCCGTCGACCATGGGAGCGTCGGCTGCCCAGTCTTGGTCCTCGCCGGGCAAGAGGACAAAGCCGTGCCGGCAATCGCCGGCCGAGAAATCGCAAAACTCTATGGCGAGCAGGCGACATTTCTGGAAATTGCGAACCATGCTCACTTCATGTTTTTAGAGCCAGGTTGGGAGAAGATCGCGTCCCAATGCGCAGAATGGTTGTCGAACACCGTGCAGATGTAGGCTCGATCCGGCGCACCGATCGATTGCGAGCCTGTACAGCGGGCCAATTACACCTGTACCCTCTCTACAAAAGTAAAGGTTTTGTCCAAGGGCGAGACCAAATGGGAGGGCTGAAGAGATGCTGATACGCTTGGTCTTGTTGGCCGCGCTGTTCGGACTGCTGTTCGGTTATGATGAAGGATCGATTTCTGGCGCGCTGAGTCTCATCAGCCAATCCTTCGCAATCACAGCGTTTTTCGAGGGCATGATCGCTGCCTCCGTGCCGTTGGGGGCCGTGGCCGGCGTCATCTTTGCTGCCATCTATGCCGACAAGCTCGGGCGTCGTAAGGTACTCTATATATGCTCGTTCCTTTTCCTCGCCGGGGCAGTTGCTAGCGGGTTGTCACCCGACCAGTGGGTGCTTTCGGCGGCCCGGCTGGTGCTTGGGTTCAGCATCGGAGCCTCTGCAATGGCGGCGCCCATGTATCTGGCTGAACTGGCGCCTGCCGAAAATCGTGGCGTTGTCGTCTTCGCGTTCCAGCTTCTGATCACCGTCGGCATCATGGTGGCTTACTTGGCCGATGCGGCTTTGCAACCGCTTGGCGCCTGGCGCTGGATGCTGGCGCTCGGTGCCGTGCCCGCCTTGATTACTCTTCTAGGTCTTCGATCAGCGCCCGAGAGCCCCCGGTGGCTTGCGCGTAATGGAGACGTGGAACAAGCACGAAAAATCATCGCCGAGTCACAGCCGCGGCTCAATGGCTACCAGGTCGAAGCAATCCTCACGGATATCGAAAAGGCCAAAAAGGATCATGCCGAGGACGTCACGCTGCGCATGTTCTTCCAACCCAAATATCGCTATGTGACGATTTTTGCCATTCTGTCATTCGTTCTCCCGGCTTTGGTCGGCATCAACGCAATCATCTACTACGCACCAATTATTCTGGGCGATTCCGGGTTTACGACCGCGAACTCGGCGCTTGTTGCGACGGTAGGCGTCGGCGCCGTCAATGTCGGCATGACGCTTGTCTCCATGTATCTGATTGACCGTATCGGCCGCCGGCCACTGTTCATTATAGGCTTTGCGGGAACCTCGGTCGCCATGGGCATTGTCGTTCTGGCTTTGACGATGGGGGGGGCTAGCGAAGGCTGGTTATTGCTGGTCGGACTCTTTTTGTTTATCGCCGCGTTCGCCGTCAGTCTTGGGCCGCTACCATGGCTATATATGGCCGAACTGTTTCCTTTTTCATTCCGCAGTAAGGGGATGGCCATGGCGTCGGCGGGAAACTGGTTTTTCAACTTCATCGTGGTTTTCCTGTTCCCAGATCTGTTGACGATCCTCGGTCCTCCAGCGACTTTTTCCATCTTCCTCGGGTTTTGCCTCTTTGGGCTGATCTACGCGCTCATTTGGGCGCCGGAGACGAAGGGGATCAGCCTGGAAGAAATTAGCCGCAAGTACACCGGCAGGCATCATCACAAGCAGGCAGAGGAGAGTGCGGGCGACTAGGCGGAGAGCGTGAATAGAACATACCTCATCACCTCGATTTCAGGTCAGACAAAGCCTCCCCTAATTGCCCTAACACATTGATTTTGCTTTGACGGGCAATTCGATCTGTGGTTGATTCTTTTTCGCTATGTCTAGGAGTCGAGCCGGAAAAACGTTTCTGAGGTCGCTGCTGACGCCTGTTATCGGCGTCGGCTTGGTGGGCTACTTCGCCTACCACACGGTTCAAGGCAATCGCGGCGTTCTGTCTCTAGTCGGCCTAATGTCCGAGACTGCGCGGGCCCATGAGACGCTTGAAGAATTGCGTTCCGAGCGTTTAGCTCTAGAGGCGAGGGTGAACGCACTGAGCCCAGCGCATCTTGACCTGGATCTCTTGGAAGAACAGGCCCGGTTCGTCTTGAATGTGGGCCATGAAGACGAGCTGGTCTTGTTCCTTCCAGAACTAGAACCGTCGGGGTCGGAAGCGCCGCTTGAATAGTCGCCGAGATCGTCGGCAACTCTCACAGTCTTGATATCTAGCCGAGACAGTGCGCCTTGCCATTTTGAGGCAGGCACTGTAGCTATCTGTCTTGGCCGCGCTAAAAGCTAAGCGGGCTTAGCATATTGGATGCCGATCGTATAGGTTGGCGCACGCAATTCGGGAGGGGCGGGTGGCAACCACGAAGCGCCGCAGCACCAGGACAAGAGCTTCCAAGCCGAAGGCCAGCAAAGACGAATTGCTGCATTACTACCGAGAGATGCTGGCGATCCGCCGGTTTGAAGAAAAGGCGGGGCAGCTCTACGGCATGGGTTTGATCGGCGGCTTCTGCCACCTCTATATCGGCCAAGAAGCGGTCGTGATTGGCATGCAGGCGGCGCATCGTGACGAAGATACGGTTATTACTGCCTACCGCGATCACGGTCATATGTTGGCGTGCGGTATGGACCCTAAAGGTGTCATGGCCGAACTGACCGGCCGCGCCGGGGGCTATTCCAGGGGCAAGGGCGGCTCGATGCATATGTTCAGCCGCGAGAAGAATTTCTTCGGCGGCCATGGCATCGTCGGCTCACAGGTCTCTCTTGGAACCGGCCTCGGTTTTGCGCACAAGTATCGCGAAGATGGTGGTGTTGCCGCCGTCTACATGGGCGATGGCGCTGTCAATCAGGGCCAGGTCTATGAGAGCTTTAACATGGCGGGCCTTTGGAAGCTTCCGGTCGTCTATGTGATCGAGAACAACCGCTACGGCATGGGTACGTCGGTTGAGCGCGCGTCCGCCAAAACGGAGCTTTTCGATCGCGGTCACGCCTACGGGATTCCTGGCAAGCAGGTCGACGGTATGGATGTACTGGCGGTGAAGGCGGCAGCTGAAGAAGCGCAGGAGTACGCCCGGTCCAAGGGGCCATACATTCTGGAAATGATGACCTATCGATATCGCGGTCATTCCATGTCCGATCCGGCCAAGTATCGGACCAAGGAAGAGGTGGCAAAATACCGCGAAACCCAAGATCCGATCGACTATGTGAAAAAGCTGCTGGTTAGCGGTAAACACGCATCCGAGGACGAATTGAAGGCGATCGACAAGGAAGTGCGCGCTGTCGTCAACGAAGCGGCCGAGTTCGCACAGTCGAGTCCGGAGCCAGATCCGTCCGAACTTTGGACGGATGTCTTGCTCGAAGCGTGACTTCCCTGACCGAAGATTTGCCCCAGCGCCCATACAAAAGATTTGAGAGTTCCCGGAGGACCCGATGCCCATTGAAGTGCTAATGCCGGCCCTGTCACCGACGATGACCGAAGGAACGCTGGCGAAATGGGTCAAGCAGGAGGGCGACGCCGTTTCCTCCGGCGACGTTATCGCGGAAATCGAGACCGATAAGGCGACCATGGAAGTCGAGGCCGTCGATGAAGGCGTGCTCGGCAAGATCCTGGTGGCCGAGGGCGCAGAAGAAGTCCTGGTGAATACGCCCATCGCTATTCTGCTTGAGGAAGGCGAGGACGCCTCTGCGATCGATCAGGCTTCGGCTCCCAAGGCCGCACCGGAACCCGCGCCGACCGCAGAGGCACCCGTGCCACAGCCGGCAAACGACATGGCACCTGCCGCCCCAGTAAGCGAAGTGCCAGCATCGGACGAAGATCGGTTTTTCGACAAGACCAAGACTCAAACCGTGCGCGAGGCCTTGCGCGATGCCATGGCCGAGGAGATGCGCCGCGACGACAGCGTCTTCCTGATGGGCGAAGAAGTCGCCGAGTATCAGGGCGCCTATAAGGTCAGCCAAGGCTTGCTGGAAGAATTCAGTGCAAAGCGCATTATCGACACCCCCATCACCGAGCACGGATTCACCGGTCTTGGTGTCGGGGCGGCGCTTGCGGGGCTCAGGCCGATCGTCGAGTTCATGACTTTCAACTTCGCAATGCAGGCAATCGACCACATCATCAATAGTGCCGCGAAGACGCTCTACATGTCCGGCGGTCAGATGGGTGCGCCGATCGTGTTCCGCGGCCCAAATGGGGCGGCCGCGCGCGTTGCAGCACAGCACAGCCAATGCTACGCGAGTTGGTATGCCCACTGTCCGGGCTTGAAGGTCGTTTCGCCCTGGTCAGCGGCGGACGCCAAGGGCCTGCTCAAATCGGCCATTCGCGACCCGAACCCGGTCGTGTTCCTGGAAAACGAGATCCTTTACGGCCAAAGTTTCGATGTGCCAGAGGACGAGGAATTCACGATCCCAATCGGCAGCGCAAAGGTCGTTCGCGCCGGCGCCGATGTAACCATCACCGCTCATTCGATCATGGTGGGCAAAGCTCTCGAGGCTGCCGAAGCTCTGGCTGGCGAAGGCGTCGATGCCGAAGTCATTGACCTGCGTACGATCCGGCCATTGGACGTTGGAACAGTCGTCGAGTCGGTCAAAAAGACCAACCGGCTTGTGAATGTTGAGGAGGGCTGGCCGTTCGCAGGCATCGGCTCAGAATTGGCGGCAACGATGATGGAACAGGCGTTCGACTATCTGGACGCGCCCGTCGCCCGTGTGTGCGGTGCTGACGTACCGATGCCGTACGCCGCCAACCTTGAGGCGATGGCCTTGCCGCAGGTTGTCGATATCGTCCAGGCGGCCAAGGCCGTCAGCTACCGATAACGCCGCGAAGGAGGGGAACCGATGCCCATCAAAATCCTGATGCCGGCGCTGTCGCCGACCATGACCGAAGGCAATTTGGCCTCTTGGCAGAAGAAAGAGGGCGACCAGGTTGAGATCGGCGACGTCATCGCTGAAATCGAAACCGATAAGGCGACCATGGAGGTCGAAGCGGTCGAGGAAGGCGTACTTGGCAAGATCGTCGTGCCGGAGGGCGCGGAGGAAGTGCCTGTCAACGCCGTGATCGCGCTGTTGCTGGAGGAGGGCGAGGATGCCTCGGCTCTCGACGGTGTCGATCTTGGTGGAGGAGGGGCGCCAGCCCCCGCCGAAGCGCCGGCACCGGAGCCGGCAGAAGCGCCGACCGTTGCGACACCGCCAGCACCAACACCGGCGCCCGCCGTTTCCGCAGCGCCGACGCCCTCCAGCAGCGGGCGCGTATTTGCTAGCCCGCTCGCCCGGCGGATGGCGCAGCAAGAAGGGTTGGACCTCGGCAAGATTTCTGGCAGCGGTCCCCATGGGCGGATCGTCAAGAGCGATATCGAAGCAGCCGTTACTTCCGGCACCGGCAAGACGCTGGCAGCCGAAGTGGTGGCACCAGCAGCCCCCAAGGCGGCGGCTCCAGGACCGGCTGTCGCCGGACCGGACGCCAAGGCCCTCGCGGATGCCTATGGCATTCCGTACACCGAGGTCAAAAACTCAGGCATGCGCAAAACCGTTGCGCGCCGCCTGACGGAGTCCAAGCAGCAGGTTCCGCATTTCTATCTGACAGTGGCTTGCGAGCTCGACGCATTGCTGGCCTTGCGCAAGGATTTGAACGCGAAGGGCGAGGCCTCGGGCGTAAAGCTGTCGGTCAATGACATGATCATCAAGGCGGCTGCCTTGGCGCTGCGCCGCGTACCGGCTGCCAACGCGTCGTGGACCGACGAGGCGATCTTGATGTATGACCGCGTCGATATCTCTGTTGCGGTTGCCACGGATGGTGGTCTGATTACCCCGATCGTAAAGGATGCCGATCGCAAGGGCCTTGGCACCATTTCGTCCGAGATGAAGGATCTCGCCGGCAGGGCCCGCGAGGGCAAATTGAAACCTGAAGATTATCAGGGCGGGACGTTCTCGATCTCCAATCTCGGTATGTTCGGCATCAAGGAGTTCGCGGCGATCATCAATCCGCCGCAAGGGTGCATCCTTGCCATCGGTGCAGGAGCCCAACAGGCGGTGGTCAAGGATGGCGCTGTCGCCATCGCGACCATGATGAACGCGACCTTGTCGGTAGACCACCGGGTCGTCGACGGCGCGGTGGGTGCGGAGTACCTGGCCGCCTTCAAGACGCTGATCGAAGACCCGATCTCTATGATGCTTTAGGGGGCAGACCCTTGGACAAAGTATCGATCGCCAGAAAGCTGGCCCAGATCGACAAGCCCTGGACGCCTAAGATCATCAGCGGTGTCGATGATTACGACGTGAAGATCGCCTGGATGGAGGGTGACTTCATCTGGCACAGCCACGCCGATGCCGACGAGCTGTTCTTGGTCATCGAGGGTACGCTGCGCATGGACTTTCGCGACCGGCAAGTGACCGTTGAGCCTGGAGAGTTGCTCGTCGTACCGCGCGGTGTCGAACACAGGCCGCACACCGACACGCGGTGCGGTGTTCTCATGTTCGAGCGAAAGGGCTTGGTCAACACGGGCGATGGACCTGCCGGTGATTTGACAGTTGAGAATCCGGAAAGGATCTGAGTTATGGCGGACACGAAGTTCGACCTGATCGTTATCGGCTCCGGCCCAGGCGGGTATGTCGCTGCTATCCGCGCCAGCCAGTTGGGCATGAAAACGGCCGTGATCGAAAGCGAGCATTTGGGTGGCATCTGCCTGAACTGGGGCTGCATCCCGACCAAGGCATTGCTGCGCTCATCCGAGATTTACACGCTGCTGCACCATCTCGACCAGTTCGGCTTTTCGGCTAAGGATATCAGCTTTGATGTTGCCAAGGTCGTAAAGCGAAGTCGTCAGGTCGCGGGCCAGCTCTCCGGCGGCGTGAAGCACCTGTTGAAGAAAAACAAGGTCACCGTGTTCGACGGCTTCGGGCGCTTAGCCGGTGGCGGCAAGGTTTCGGTCGAAGGCAAGGACGGCAAGTCTCAAACGCTGGACGCCAAGAACATCATCGTCGCGACCGGCGCCAGAGCACGCTCACTGCCCGGCATGGAACCGGATGGCAAGCTGATCTGGACCTATAAAGAAGCGATGGTACCGCCGGAGGTGCCCAAGCGGCTCTTGGTCATCGGCTCCGGCGCGATCGGTATTGAGTTTGCCAGCTTCTTCAATGCACTCGGCTCCGAGGTCACGGTTGTCGAGATGCTCGACCGCGTTTTGCCGGTCGAAGACGAGGAAATCTCGGCCTTTGCCAAGAAATCGTTCGAGAAGCAGGGTATCAAGATCGTCATCGGCGCCAGGACCGAGAAGCTCGATAAGGGCAAATCGTCGGTCAAGGCAACCATCGATGTGAACGGCAAAAAGCAAACACTAGACGTCGACCGGGTTATTCTCGCCGTCGGCATCACCGGCAACATCGAGGACATCGGCCTCGACAAGACCAAGGTCAAAACCGACCGTGGGCATATCGTCGTCAACGAATGGCTGCAGACTGATGAGCCAGGCGTCTACGCCATCGGCGACATCGTCGGCCCGCCCTGGTTGGCGCATAAGGCCAGCCATGAGGGTGTAATCTGTGTCGAGAAGATTGCCGGGCTCCCTGATGTGCACCCACTAGATACCTCAAACGTTCCAGGCTGCACCTATTGTTCACCTCAGGTGGCTAGCGTCGGCCTAACCGAAGCGAAGGCCAAAGAAGCCGGTCACGACGTCAAGGTTGGCCGCTTTCCCTATATCGGCAACGGCAAGGCCATCGCGCTTGGCGAGCCGGAAGGTCTGGTTAAGACCGTCTTCGACGCGAAGACCGGCGAGTTGCTGGGCGCCCACATGATCGGGGCGGAAGTCACGGAACTGATCCAAGGTTATGGCATCGCCAAGACCCTGGAGACCACCGAGCAAGAACTGATGCACACCATCTTCCCGCACCCGACCTTGAGCGAGATGATGCATGAGAGCGTTCTCGACGCGTACGGTCGCGTCATCCATATGTAGGAGAGTGCCCTGAGGTGGCGACAGAGATTGGGACGCCTCTGGCACTGGCTGATGCTGCTCGTCAGCGGCGCGGGTGCGATCGTGGCGTTTCGGCTTGCCTACATGTTTTTGGAAACAGCCGAAGAAGACGCGACCAGTTGGATCTGGTATGTGGCGCTCGCCGTCGTCAGCGTTGGCGGTTTGTACCTGCTGTGGCAAATGGTGGTGTGTATTCGCCGCCTCCGCGCGCCGCCTTGAACGCCTGCGGCCCTTTGGCACGCTTCGGCTTGGTAGCAAGCACTTGGCGCCCTATGTTGAGTAACTCAGGTTCCTAGCGGATCAAACATGCCTATTGCCCCCGACCGGGTGCGCCATCCGGAAAAAGCGCATCGCACCGACAATCCGATCCAACGCAAGCCGCCATGGATTCGGGTTAAGGCGCCCAATTCGAAGGAATATCACGACACACGGTTGCTGATGCGCCGCCTGCAGCTGAATACGGTCTGTGAAGAAGCGGCGTGCCCCAATATTGGCGAGTGCTGGTCCAAGGGCCACGCGACCGTAATGATCTTAGGCGCCGTCTGTACGCGCGCTTGCGCCTTCTGCAACGTTGCGACGGGGCGTCCCGATCTGCTGGATCCTCATGAGCCGCTTCATGTGGCGGAAGCGTGCGGTGCGCTGGGTCTTAGCCATATCGTTGTTACCTCAGTCGACCGGGACGACCTCAACGATGGTGGGGCAGGGCACTTCGCTGAGACGATCAGGGAAATTCGCCGCGCATCGCCTGATACGACAATCGAAATCTTAACACCCGACTTTAAAGGCAAGCTGGGTGCTGTTGAAATCGTTAGCGATGCCAAGCCGGATGTCTTCAATCATAACCTTGAGACTGTCCCAAGGCTTTATCCGTCTATCCGCCCTGGCGCGCGCTACTTTACATCGCTGAGCCTGTTAGCACGCGCCAAGGAACTGGACCCATCGGTATTCACCAAGTCCGGCCTGATGGTTGGGCTTGGGGAGACAGCTGAGGAAGTCTACCAGGTGATGGATGATCTGAGATCGGCTGACGTTGATTTCCTCACCATCGGCCAATATCTGCAGCCCACACCAAAACATGCGCCAGTCGATCGCTTCGTACCGCCGGACGAATTCCAGGCGTACGAAAAGGTCGCTCGCGGCAAGGGATTTTTGATGGTGTCGGCGTCTCCGTTGACCCGGTCGTCCTACCTCGCGGGAGATGACTTCGAGCGGCTTCGTTCAGCCCGGGAGGCCCAGCTTGCGGGTCAAAACACCATTGATCTTGTCGCGATGGCCGCTGGGAACGCCTGATGCCATCCCATGCTGAAACCCGGTTGCTGCCCTACACGCCAGAGCAGATGTATAATCTGGTCATTGATGTTGGCCGCTATCCGGAATTCCTGCCTTGGTGCATCGCCTGCCGAATCCGCGAACGCAAGGAAGACTTGTTGGTCGCCGATTTGGTCATAGGCTTCAAGATGATCCGCGAACGATTTACGAGCCGCGTGACGATGACGCGGCCTAGCCAAATCGACGTCGAGTATGTCGAGGGACCGCTGAAACATCTGGAAAATGCCTGGCGCTTCGAGCCTGAAGGTTCAGGCTGCCGCATCCATTTTTCGGTGGATTTCGAGTTTCGTTCGAAGGTCCTGCAACGCCTGATCGGCGGATTGTTCCATCACGCCTATATGCGCATGGTCAGTGCCTTTGAGGCGCGTGCCCACGCGCTCTACGGTAAGAAGATGGCTCAGGCTGCCCCACGCGCGGCCGCAGACCTCTCCGATACCCAAGTGCCGGGACGCTGAGCCGCGTCGGTCAGACGCTCCAAAGCTTCCAAAACAGTTGCAGAACGCACGTCCTCGCGATCACCCGGCATGAGGTGACAGGTAGCGTCCGTGGCGATGCCGCGCCCGGCCAGGCCGATATAGACAAGACCGACTGCTTTATCCTCGGTTTCGCCACCTGGCCCCGCGATACCCGTCGCCGAGACCGCAAGATCGACACCAGCCCGTTTCAGCGCGCCCTCGGCCATAGCCCGCGCAACCTCGTCAGACACCGCGCCCTTCGATTCGAGCATGTCCGCTGGGACGCCAAGCATCTCAGTCTTGGCGGCGTTCGAGTAGGTCACGAAGGTGCGGTCGAGAATGTCGGACGAGCCGGGGATCTCCGTGAGCCAACCGCTGATCAGCCCCCCAGTGCAGCTTTCGGCGGTCGCTAAGCGCAGCCCATTGGCCCGCATCGCCTCCAAACAATCAATCGCAGCTTTGCGCAAAATGGACCGCCGCACAGGTTAACTCCACATCATCGTTACAAGCCACAAGACCAGGGCCACTGCGGCGCCCGCCGCCATATCGTCGAGCATGACGCCTAGCCCGCCGGGCACCTCCCGATCCAGCCAGGAAATCGGCCAGGGTTTGGATATGTCCACGAGACGAAAGCCCAAAAAGCCGACTACAAGCAGCCAAGGATTTAGCCCAGCCGTCGTAAGAGCGAGCCACTGGCCCGCGACCTCATCGATGACTATGGCGCTTGAATCCTTCTCACCGCTGCGCGCAACATAGTTCGATGCCCAAATACCGATGAGGAAGATCGCAATCGAGGCTGCTAGCAGTCCCCATGACCCCAACCAATGAGCAATCGCGTAGGCCAACAGCACCGCTACCGCAGACCCCCAAGTCCCAGATGCTACCCGAACCAACCCGACGCCGCCCACTGTGGCTAGCAATGTTGCCGGATGCCAAAAGCTGATGCCATCGGGTAGGGGACGGAACAGTGCCATCAGCCTACACCGACGATCGACGCGACCGCTTGACACGCAATTCCTTCGCCACGCCCTGTAAAGCCCAACCCCTCGCTAGTCGTCGCCTTGACGCTGATCCGCGCTTCCTCGGTTCCAAGCAAATCACTCAACCTCTTGATCATAACGGCCCGATGAGGCCCGATCTTTGGCGCCTCGCAAACCAGCGTCACGTCAACATTCGCCACGGCATAACCGCGTTCCAATACCTGGTCACGTGCATAAGTCAGGAATTGAT
>JBCCER010000076.1:0-19189 GCA_039030175.1 Pseudomonadota bacterium | reverse complement strand
TGCCGTTCGCGGGTGAGCGCGGTTTTTGGACGCAACGCTCCAAAGCGGACATTGGCGGAAGCGGTGCCCGCTCGTCATTTGGAGGACAGGGATGCGGTTCTTTGAGACCTTCATCGAACACGCCGGAATTGAATATTGGGCGGTTAGTTGACGTCCAGACCTCAGGCCACTTTCCGGGGGGCGGGCCAATGCTGCACCGCGTGTTCGAAGGCCACCTGAAGTGCTTCTTCAATGGGTCGTGCGCGAGGTGCTGTCAACATCGGAGGAGCACCTGGCGGCCGATCGTAGCGGTGTCAAATTTCGGGGGAGTGCCTCAGTTTGTGACAGGAACTTCGCTGGCCGCAACAGAAGTTGGTCTGATGCGGCTGCATGTGTTCAGGACTCTGACCGCTGTCCCAACGCCATTCGGGTCAGACCCGATCACCATTTACATGGTTTAGTATCAACGCAGCTCTAACGGTCGCGCCCATTTCTGGCTGAGAAATCAAATCAGCGAGTGGTCGAAATCGGCGACTGAGCGGATGAATGCGCTCAGGGCCGTCTAAGAGGCCCAGAATTGATGTACCGAATGCGGTCTACTTCTCGAATGAGTTCCACTGACCGATCCAGAATCGCTGATTATTCAATGTCTTCCTGTTCAAGAACAGAGCCCATTCCTATAGCGATTTCGACGCGGATTGGTACACAACTAATGTAGAGGTAGTCCAGGATGTTCGCTAAGGTCCGCCAAAATACCGGTGTCAAATAACCGGCGATATGGGGAGGAACGATGAACATTCTGTTCATCATGTATGACCAGTTGCGCTTTGACTATTTGAGCTGCGCTGGGCACCCGCATCTCTCGACGCCCAACTTCGATCGCGTCGCGAAGATGGGTGTTCGCTTCACCAATGCCTACTGCCAATCGCCGGTCTGCGGCGCAAGCCGCATGTGTTTTTACACCGGGCGCTATGCATCTTCCCATGGGGCGCAGTGGAACGGCTTTCCGCTGAGGGTGGGCGAGCACACGATGGGCGACCATCTGCGCGAGGCCGGCATGGATTGCTGGCTGATCGGCAAAACGCATATGAAGGCGGATGCCGAGGGGATGGTCCGTCTTGGTCTCGCGCCCGACAGCGTCATCGGCGCACGGCAGGCCGAATGCGGTTTTGATGTTTGGATACGCGACGACGGCCTGTGGGGCGAAGGACCGGACGGCTTTTATGACGAAAAACGCTCGCCCTATAACGAGTATCTCAAGTCCAGGGGGTATCGCAGTTCCAACCCTTGGGCGGATTTTGCCAACGCCGGCGAGGTAGATGGACAGTTGGCCAGCGGCTGGATGTTCGACAATGCGGATAAGCCCGCGAACATCCGCGAGGAAGACAGCGAGACCCCCTGGCTGACTGACGAGGCGTTGCGCTTTATCGAGCAGGCAGACGGACCATGGTGCGCCCATGTCAGCTACATCAAGCCGCACTGGCCCTACATCGTGCCGGCCCCGTACCACGACATGTTCGGCGCCAACAATGTTCCGGCGGCGATCAGGCACCAGGTGGAGCGCGAGGAGCCTCATCCGGTCTACGCTGCGTTCATGGGTAACAAGATCGCTGCCGCTTTCCAGCAGGAGGAGGTGCGCCAAAAGGTCATTCCAGCCTATATGGGCCTCATAAAACAATGCGATGACCAGTTGGGTCGCATCCTCGACTACCTTGAAGCGTCCGGTCGCATGGCCGAAACGATGATCGTTCTGACGTCCGATCACGGGGACTATTTGGGCGACCATTGGCTGGGCGAAAAAGACCTGTTTCACGACCCATCGGTCAAAATCCCTTTGATCATCTACGACCCGAGACAAGCGGCGGATGGCACACGCGGTACTGAGTGTGACGCGCTTGTTGAGTCGATCGATCTCGTGCCGACCTTTGTCGACTTCGCGGGGGGTAAGGTCGCCAACCACATCCTGGAAGGGCGCAGCCTGCTGCTATGGCTGCACGGCGAAGATGCCGAGTGGCGAGACGTCGCGATCAGCGAGTACGATTATTCGGTGACGCCCATGCGTGACACGGTTGGGGTATCGAACAGGGATGCGCGCCTGTTCATGGTGTTCGACGGGCGATACAAGCTGATGCATGCCGAGGGCGGGTTTCGCCCAATGCTGTTCGATCTCGAAGCCGACCCGGACGAGTTCATCGATCTTGCCAAAAGTGCTACTCACCAAGCCGATATCGAGCGGCTTTACACCCATCTGATGCATTGGGGGCTGCGACAGTCGCAGCGGGTGACGCGCTCGGACGACCAGATCCAGGCAATGCGGGGTCGCTCGGTCCGCCGAGGAATTCTGCCGTTCCTGAAAGATGGGAGCGAGGCGCCGGCGGAATTGACGCAAAAGTACCGTGGACCCGCGCCGGAGTATCGTCCGCCGAAACAAAGTGACGGTCGCCCATGACCGCAGAGGCCACGATAAAGCCGTCTGTAGAGCGGCGAGTCGGCGATGTCCTCGCGGCCCTTTTTGCGCTTATCATCCTGCTCTACGCTTCCGGGGGTCCGATTTCCGATCTCGTTCGATGGCTGATCGAAGCCACCACAAGCGGTTTTGATGAACTGTCGCGTCGCGAGCAACGCCTGGCATTGCGCGAGCACTGGCTGGGTGCTGCGTGGCGGGCATTTGAAGGCGGGTTCCTACAACCGACCGGACTGATCTTGGGGCTGCCGATCGTCTTCGGACTAACCATTTCCGCGCTGTCGCTCGGTGATGCACCAGGCTGGCGCTGGTTTCGATGGCTCCTCGCAATTGCCGCCGTCGTGACACTGACGTCTTGGATTGCCGGCATCTTTGTCACCGATGCTGGATTGTTGCCCTCCGCCGATCCAATCGACTTCGTTGTCTTTCCCATCGCGTCGGCGGTTGCGCTGTACCTTACCTGGCGGATGTTCGGTGGATTCATTGCGGGCTTCTGTATCTTCTGGGTGGTCTACCTTTTCGTGCGGGGTTTGCTACCCGCCTGGACAGGTATCTTTCAAGGCTCGGACGCGCCGTTCGACCAAAACCTGCGCGCCATGGTCCAAAATTTCTGGGCCCAGACCGGCGGCATGTTTGGCCAGCCGATCCAGGTGGTCTCCGGCAATGTCTTGATATTCATTGTGTTCGGCGCCGTACTCATGGCGTCAGGAGCGGGCAATCTGTTGATGAAGATCGCCAATCGCCTGACCGGCGGCTTCATCGGCGGCGCGGCGCACGCGTCTGTTGCGTCGTCAGCGCTGTTTGGCACCCTGTCCGGGGCGGCAATATCGAACGTCGTGTCGACGGGCGTCATGACCATCCCAGTCATCAAGCGCGCGGGTTTTCGCCCGGCCTTCGCTGGCGCGGTCGAGGCCGCCGCTTCGACCGGTGGGCAGATCATGCCGCCCGTGATGGGCGTCGTTGCCTTCTTCGTGGCGGGCCAGATCGGCCTGGAATATCGCTATATCGTAATGGCCGCGATTCTGCCGGCGTTCTTCTACTATTTCGGTACATTCCTCGCCGTCTATTTTGAGGCACGGCGCCATGGCGTCGGTGCGCTGCCCCGTGACCAGCGCCCAGGGCTAAACCGGCGCGAGTTGCGACAGTGCTTGGTCTTCGTCATTCCGCTTGGGGTCCTTTCCGTTTTTCTGTTCGTTCAGCCGTCGGTGCCGATGGCCGGCTTCTACGGGTTTGTCGCGGCACTGCTTACCTCGCTGGCCCTGTTTCCCGAATTCCGCAACCGGGCGCGTCTGTGGCAAGCGTTCGTCAATGCCGGCCGAATGGCCGCGACGATTGTGGTCATCGTGGCCGCGATCGGGTTGATCGTCGGGCTGATTCAGCTATCGGGCTTTGCCGGCCGGTTGTCGCTTCTATTGGCCCAGCTTGCCGATGGACCGTTGTTCGTCGTGCTGATCGTTGTTGCGCTCGGCTCCATTGTACTGGGTATGGGCCTGCCGCCCGGCGCGACCTATTTTATTATCGTGATCGCGCTGAGCTCGGGCATCGATGCCGTCGGCATCCCCGAACTGACGCTGCATCTGTTTGTCGTCTTTTTCGCCGTCATGTCGACCGTGACACCGCCTGTCGCGCTTGCGGCCTTTGCAGCAGCACCGATTGCCAACGCGGATCCGATCCGAACCGGATTCGTCGCCGCCAGAATTGGTTTGGCCGGCTTCTTGATCCCCTTCGTGTTCGCCTATCACCCGGCGGTTTTGTACAAACTGCAGGTTCTCTTCAACTGGTTCGGCTCCGAGATTTCCGGGTCGGCCGCGATGCTGGACCCGGCAATGATCAGCTGGGGCGCGTTCTTTTGGATCATTGCGGTCTTCGCGCTGGCCCTGTGGCTGCTGGCATCGGCGCTGGCAGGCCATGACAAGGGACGCTTGAACGCGCTGGAGCGATTTGCCCGAATCGCGGCCGGGCTGGTCATGCTCGTACCGAATTACACTATCGCCGGACCGGCAGTGGCCGCTGGCATCATCCTGATCGTTGTTGATCGACTTCGACGTGTACGCTCGGAACCCGCGCGTGCGAACTAATCAAACCAACAGATGGGAGGAAACATGAAACATCTAATGACAGTGGCGGCCATCGCCTCCATTGCCTGGGCCGGGAGTGCGAGCGCGCAGGATACACTGCGCATGGCGACGATCGCCCCTAGCCTTGGTCAAGCCATCACCATGGCGACCTTCGCCAACATCGTGAACGACAATCTCGACAACGTCCAAATTGAGGTGGCTGGCGGCGGCGCAGCAACCCTGCATCAGCTTGAGGTCGGCCGCGGCAATCTTGAAATGTCAATGACCTCGCCTGTCGTCTATAACCTGATGGCCAATGGTCAAGCGATGTATACCAACGAGGCGGACGCGGCAGAGAGGGCCGAAAACGTCCGGCTATTGATGTGGTTTCCGTATGGGCAGTACCACTTCGCCGTGCGGGGCGACAGCGACATCACACTTCTCGACGACATTGAAGGCGCAACCGTATTTCTGGGCCCGCAAGGAGGCGGCGCATACAACGCCGCGCGCGGTTGGATCGAGTCGACAACCGGTCTGGTCGCCGGTGAGGACTACGAGGCGATAACGGCAAACTGGCAAACCGGATTTCAGGCCTTTCTCGCTGGAACGATCGACATGTATGTCAATGGTTGCCTGGACCCCTGCCAACAGTTCCTGCAATTTACCGAAACTGAAGACGTCCGTTTCATCGGCCCCGAGAGCCATGACCACGCGGAAGTGGACGACTGGTTGGGGGCTTGGCGCTACCGTGCCGAGGTTTCCCCTGGCGCCTATGAGGGGCAGGTCAATGATGATGCCGTGATGTCATTCGATACGGCCGTCGGCATCGCCGTGCGGGCGGATATCGACGACGATCTGGTTTACGAAATCACGCGGGCTTTCTGGGAGAACCTAGATCAGGTGACCTCAGACGCACCGTGGGCCGAAGCGCTCGATGTCGAGTTCGCGGCTTCCCAGCGGGGCTTGATGCAGCTCCATCCTGGTGCTGCGCGGTATTACGAAGAAGCAGGGGCTCTCTGATCAGGAATTTGAGCGCGGTGGTTTCAATCGCCGCGCTCAAGCTCTTTAGCGCTGAGCAGATAGTAATTTCGCGCGCAGGCGTTGATCTGCTGGCCAGCAAGCGCGCGCAGCGCTGCGGTACGGGCTTTCTTTGCACCAGCGTGATCGGGGTCTAGGCACCGCACCTTACCAGAGAGTTGCAGCGCCCACTGAAAGTCCTCCTGATCGATTGCGGCCTGCATGGACCGTGCGAGGTTATCGAGACCGCCGGCGAGGTCCGCGGTGCGTTCGGCATCTTCTTTCGGCGGCAGCGGGAACAGATTGGCCGGATCGCCGTCAAACCAGCCCAGAGTTCCAGCGAAATACGCCCGGACCGACCATTCGACCGTACCGTAGAACGGCTGCAGATAAGGTTTTTCAGCCAAATGGTCGGGCAGGCGGACATAGGCGACCAAAGCGTCCGGCGTCAGTCCTGAGTTCATTCCCTCTGCGCACTTTGCGATGACGAACCGGACCGCCTCTTCGTAGTCCGCCAGCGCAACCGCCACATTCTGGGCGCCGTAAATCGGGCGGGAATGGCCAGGGGCGAGAACCTCCGCGTTGAACGAGGAGAGTTTCGATAGCGAGTCCGCCCAAATGTCGAAATCGCGGTAGGGCGTTCCGCGTATGGCGTATAGGTTGGGGAAACTGGCGTAGAAATTGTCGGCGGAAAACAGCACGCGGTGCTTCGGCACAAAAACCACCAGATTGTCGGCGCACTCGCCGGGTGCGAAAGCCAACTGGAACGTCACGCCACACCGGGTCAGCGTTTGATTGTCTGCTTCAATCAACGTATTGGGCGCCAAGTACCCCTGACCCAGCCCTTCGATCGGGCGGTCCGAGGGGCCGATGCCGATATTGATGCGCTCGGTGCCGTCTTCGAGACCGATGCCGAACTGCCACGCGGTTCGCGCCTGCAAAATCTTGTGTGGGCCGGGTCTATCGCTCCGTCCAACTAGATCGCTACTGAAAGCGTGATGGGCGATGATCTCGACCTGGTGCCCGTCAGCAAAAACTGTGGAGCCCGAGATGTGATCTCGATGCGAGTGGGTGTAGATGATCGTTTTGACGGTCTTTTGCGTGATCGCGCGGAGCTCCGCCAAAACGTTTTCTGCGGCCCTTGTGCTTTCCGTCGTGTCGATGACGATCACGCCATCATCGCCAACGATAATGCCGACATTCGAGGCAGCAAAACCGACCGCGAGGTAGGTGTTCGGCGCCAGTTCATAAATTCTCTTCTCAAATTCGGCGCTATGGGCACGCAACATGTCGACTGCAGTCATGATCGCGCTCCGTTGATTAACCCGCCGAGATCGTCGTCTTCACGCGCTCCAGGCCGAGCATATCCGACTGGTTGAAAGCCCCCATCCCGCCGTCGATCGGTATGTCGATACCCTTGAGCCAAGCGCTGTCCGGCGACAGCAAAAAGCGAGCGATCTTTGCGACCTCCTCAGGATGCGCAGGGCGCCCAGCACGCGCAACGTTGCTGCCCATCTTGTCACCAAACGCTTTGGCGAAATCGTCCAAAATTCCGGTGGCAACTGCGCCGGGGCTGAGCGCATTCATTCGCATCTCGCGACCGATAAGCTCTTCGGTCATCGCCATCGTCCAGACGATCATGGCCTCCTTGGACAGATTGTAACAGCGCGTTGCGTCGATATCTTCGGAAGTAACGAATCTCCCGAGATCACTACGGTCAATGATGGCGGCAAGGCGCATCACCTGGTCGAGGTTGTCGCGCCAAGCCGCACCGGCGCGCGACGCCATGTTCACCACTGATGCCCCAGGCTTCAGCCTATCTAAAATGGAATTGGTGAATCGGCGCTGGCCCAGAAAATTCACTTGTAGAATGTTGGTCTCCAACCCCGGCCTCGGTGGCAGGCCGGCGATGTTGCACAGACCATCGAGCCCGCATGGTGCCTTTGCGGTCGCGTCGTCAATTGCTTCGGGATCGTTCAGGTCAATGGCGATAAACTTGTCCAGGGCATAGGTAGGCGCCCTCAGATCGAACCCGATGACGCGATGTCCATCTTGGATGAGCAGCTTGGCCAACTCCGCACCAATCCCACTTGCCACCCCGGAAACAGCATACGTGGCGGTCATCGCAGTCTTACTCCTCCAGTTGGGACGTCATTGTTATCGGGTTTGAAAACGCTATAGTTTGGATCGCCAACAAGGTCCCAGTTCCCGCCCATCAAACGGGTTGAGAAACGTGTTGGGCCGCGGCCCCGTGCTTCTCAATGGTACCATAACCAGATTTGCCGGCTGGGTTCAGACTGCACCGGCGCTCCTTGCCACTGTTGACGCTACTAGCTGCTATCGGTCAATCGGTTTCTTGCTGGTCCATTTTTGTGAATCGAGTCCGCCTGGCTATCAGATCCTCGACATCGCGGTAGCTCAAAGTAAACCGAAGTTACAGCCACGCGGCGTGCTGGATGATCACGGAAGGAAACTGGTGGCGCTTGTAGGACGGGCAGTGCATCTGCCTACGCTAGCAGCGATGCCGCCAGACGGCGCGGATTGCGTGACAAAACCGACGTGCCTCCTCCCAGGTCGAAAGCCCGCTGTCGATCACGCGCCGCAAACTCAAACCGTAAGCCTGCGCCATGTTCCTTCCTAATTGGGAGCGGCCACGGAGTTACGATCAAGCCATCTTGGGAGTCACCCGCCACGCTGATTGGATCTCACATCCGGTCATGTCATGTCATGAGTTTCTTCGGCCAGGCCGGTTCCATGACCGACCACACATCTCGACGCGGCAGTATGCCCGGATGCTGAAGGACTGGGTCCGATCGATTGGCGTCGAACTGAGCGCTTATGGAACCCATTCGATGCGACGGACCAAAGTTGCTCAGATCTATCGGGAGACCGGTAACCTGAGAGCGGTGCAGCTATTACCCGGACATAGCAAGATGTACAGCACCGTCCGCTACCTTGGCGTCGATCCTGAGGATGCACTCTCGATTTCTGAGAGCGTGGAAATCTGAGCTTTGGGCCGGCCACAACCGGCCCTAAGCTGCCATTCACCATCGATCCCGTCGCTGCATTGCCGCATCCGGAAAGCTGCCGTTTGGTCGAAACCAACTCAATCTAGTCGTCGCACTGCCGCTATGCGAACCTTGCGGACATCCGCCGGACAAGCCCCTTAGGCTAGAAAGGGTGGTTAGTTGACGCCCAGCCCCCAGGAAACACGTCTGGCTTTGACGATATCCACGCTGCTGGGCGAACGGGCCCTGAAAACCACCGGCGACTGCCTTCAGACAATGGTTTCGGTAAACATCCCGGACATGGGTCCTCGAAATGGGCTCAACCGCATCTTGACCCACGCTGATCGAGTCAAACTGAGAGATGGCCAGTTAGCGATTTCGAACGACCTTGACATAGTCCATAGTCACCGAGGACTGGCAAGGTTCTGCTTCAGTCGACACAGAAAGTTCGGAGGGTGCCATAATCAGTCGAGCTTGCGCGATTCTTGCGGTGGGTTTGATCTGTTCAGCACCGCTGTTAAACGATGGATCTGCCCGCGCGGACGACACCCCCAACCCGCTGTTCGACCGACCGGCTCTGTTCGATGGTCCCGGAACGTTGCGGCAATCTCTGCGCGAGGCCGGAATAGATATCCGTGCGTCGTGGACGCAATTTTATCAGGGTGTCATCGAGGGCGAAGGGGACCGCGAATGGGAGTTTGGTGGCAAGGGCGACATCATCGTCAATTTGGACGGTGAGCGATTGGGCCTTTGGCCTGGCTTCTCAGTCAATATTCACCAGGAGTTCGTCGATGGTAACGACATAAACGACCTCGACAACGGCTCATTCATCCCAGTCAATACCGCCCTCGCGTTTCCGCGCCTCGGCGGCTTCGACTACGACACGTCAATCGTGTTTACCCAGACCTTCGGGCCGACCTTCACGCTAAGCGCTGGCAAATTCAACATGCTCGATGCTGCAGCGCGGACACCGCTGCTTGGCGGCGGCGGCTTAGATACGTTCATGAATTTAGGGCTGGCCGCTCCGGTCAGCGGCGTGACGCCGCCTTACATCGTAGGAGCCTCGCTCGGGGTGAATACCGAGCCTGTGTCGTTCAGCTTCCTGCTTTACGACCCGCGAAATGCCCAAGACTGGGATGTCGTTACCCATCCATTTGCCGAAGGAGTAACCTTTAGCGCCTCGGCAACATTGCGCACGCAAATCTTCGATCTACCCGGTATCTACACGCTGCGCGGTGTCGTCAGCACTGATGAGGATTTGGATCTCAGCGACGTGCCACAGATCCTGCTGCCGCCGGACTTTCAAGACGAAATCGGAACAGCGTCCGACCCATGGTATGTCGGCATTTCGGCGCAGCAATATCTTTGGCAAGACCCTGAGAACCCAGGTAACGGCTGGGGCATTTTCGGACAATTGGCGTTTTCGGACGGCAATCCGACACCCGTTCAGTCCAGCGCGATCCTTGGCGTCGGCGGCAACAGCATGATTCCAGGACGCTCGGACGACCGATGGGGCATTGCCTATTTCCGCTATGATCTGAGCAACGATTTGCTCGACGCCTTGGCTGAGCCGCCGTTCAACGAGATCCTTGGGCCCGAGGAAGGCATCGAGGCCTACTACAACTTTGCCGTCACGCCCTGGCTCCGCGTCACCGCCGATCTGCAATGGATCAACGCGTTTCCCGGTGAAAGCGAAGACGCGATCTTCGCCGGGCTTCGCACGCAGGTGAGATTCTAAGCGGTATGGGCGAGCCGGCTCGGGCGTTGCGTCGAATCATCGCCACCAGTCTGAGCCGTCCGACAGAGCGGGTCGTTGCCTTCTACAATCATCGGGGCACGGCGGAGCAGTGGATTACTGAAGGCAAGCAGGCCCTCAAATGGACACGGCTGTCCTGCCGCAGCTTTCGCAGCAACGAGGTCCGGCTACAGCTTCACACCCTGGCCTAGGGTCTCGCCAATCTCGTGTGGACCCTGTCCCTACCCAAGCAATGGAGCACAGGTCGTTGACCACGATCCGGGAGAAGTTGATCAAGATCGGAGCCAAGGTTGTCGCCCATGGTCGGTATGTCACCTTCCAGATGGCGGGGGTTGCCGTGTCCCGTGATCTGTTCCAAGGCATTCTGAAGCTGATCAACGGGCTGCGGGCGCCCCAGGCTCCGGTATGAACAGGGGTGGTCGGATTGATGACACGAGCAAAAGACGCCAGATGTGCGTCTTAGACACATGCATTCGCGCCATCAACAGCTACTTCGAGGCCCGGAATGCCGGATGGGCAACACATCCAGGCCAGTATGTCCCAAACCAAGCCCAACTGCGCCAAGGGCGGCTTCAATGACGACCAAATCACCAATACATGTCCTCCATCAGGGGAATCCCGGGTGAAATATTTCCCTACTCGGCATAGGCAAGTCTATGATCTATGATCTGTGCTCTGCAAACCCGCGCTGGTTGCTCCCCCGAAAAGGATCTTGTCATGTTATCCAGACGTAGCTTCACAAACGCCGCTGCTGCTGGTGCGCTCATGACGGTTGCACCAAAGTTCGGGCGGGCGGAGCGGCCAGCGGGCGTAGAGCTGCTTATGGAGCACGATGGTATCGGTCTCGCCGGTCTCGTGCGTTCGGGCCAGGTTTCGCCTCGGGAACTGATTGAAGCGTCGATCGGGGCCATCGAAGCTCTTGATGGTGAGATCAACGCCATTCCGATTCGCGACTTCGATAGGGCTCTTGATCGGGCCAGTTCTATCCGGCCGCAAGGTCCGTTCCCCGGGGTCCCGTTTTCCATCAAGGATACCGCCAACGTAGCTGGCCTTGCGAGCCCGACCGGCGGTCGGTTTTACGCTAGTCGCGTTCCGCTTCATTCATCCGGCCTGGTGCGCCTTTATGAAGCTGCAGGACTTATCGTGCTCGGAAAGACGAATGTTCCTGAGTACAATCTTATTCCGTCTACCGAAGGAAGCCTTTTTGGGCCTACCCGCAATCCCTGGAACCTGGACTACTCATCCGGCGGTTCCAGTGGGGGCGCGGCAGCCTGCGTCGCTGCTGGCTATATGCCACTTGCGCATGGAACGGATGGCGCTGGATCTATTCGCATTCCCGGTTCGCATTGCAGTGTTTTCGCTTTCAAACCGGGCAGCGATCGCGTACTCCCCGCCAACAGCCAGCCTCGTTTCTCTTACGACCATGTATTGTCGCGCACCGTGCGCGACAGCGCGCTCAGTCTCGCCGTAACTCAGGATCGGTCGCCCGCTATCGCGCTTCCAAGACTGGACTTTGTCCGCGGCCCGAGCAACAGAAGGCTGAGGATCGGTTTTTACCTCGATGGCTATGCTGTACCTCCAACACCAGAGGTTGCCGAAGCCGTCGAGGCCACGGCTCGCCTCTGCGAGAGTCTCGGCCATGAAGTCATTGAAACGCGTCAGCCGATTGAGCGCGACAGGTTCGAAGAAGCATACAACAAGCTTTTTGCACGCAATTTCGAGGCGCTGATCAGCTTAATCGAAGAATCGACAGGTCAACCGATACGAGATAGCGGGATGATGAACCGCTTTACAATCGACTTTACCGATGCGGCTGGGGATATAGGACCCGAGGCGTTGGCAGAAGCGGATGCGTTCCTGGTGAATTTGAGCCGGCAATACAGGAGTTGGATGACGCCGTTTGACGTTGTGCTTTCCCCAGTTACGTATGCACCTCCACCTGAAATCGGCTTCCTATTCGACAATGAAGTAGAATGGGACATCATGAGCCGGCGCGTGTTCGATTACGTATGCTACACGTCGCCAATGAACGCGTTTGGTCTCCCGGGAATGTCGGTTCCTTTGGCTTGGTCGGCCGAAGGATTTCCAATCGGGAGCCATTTCTTTGCCGAGTATGGTCAGGAGCAGATGCTGCTTGAGCTTGCATATGAACTTGAGGCCGCACGTCCATGGAAGGACACTTGGGCTCCGCATTCGATCGCGAGCCTGTGACGTATCATGTGCATGGCGACGGGCACGGCTCGTCGCCATCGCTCAACTCAGATGTAACACGGCGTGCAGGACACATTCGCACAGATGATGGCGTTCAGGCCGTTTCCGTGAACGAAAAGCGCTGCTAGCAACACTCCAAGAATACTTGAAACGCCTCCCGCATTGCGATCTGCCGCGACCGCCTCAATCAAACAATCCTGACGTTGCGATTGGCCGCAGATATCTCTGCATCATCTGGGTCGGTTCGGTGGCGAAATAGGCGATCACGAGGTCGCGCTCGGGCGACACGTAGAGCCCTTGAGTGTTCAGACCAGACTTGAAGAAGTCGCCGTCTTCCCAGACGGCGTCCCATTGGTGCGCCGCAGTCAGAACCGTGTCATCCCCAAGGTTTACGCTGAAACGCGTACCGTCGCCGGCAAGGTAGAACTCATTGGTTCTGGCGGTGTCTTGTATCCGCGCAAGCGCTGCCGGTGACACGGCGCGTTGCGTTGAGATCAGGGGCCAACTGGGCGTGTAGAGCATTCCAACTCGCGCCAGATCGCGAAGGTTCAGGGATGTGGGCCCATGCACGATTGCAATCCCATCGGGAGACAGGTGAACCTGCAGCGGGCCCTCTACACCCATATGCGACCAAACGCGGTCATTGTAGAAGTCCGACCATGGCTGCCCGGAAACGGCTTCGACAAGAAACACGAGTGTTTGCGTCACGGTCGACGAATAGACGTAAGTGTCGCCTGGTGCGCCATACTGCTCATCTGGTTCGGCATCCCGCATGACGCCCAGCATGGTTTCCATTTCTCCACTGGGCAACGGGGTGCCAAGTTCCGCCGCCATAAGCCGCGAAATGATGGAGACTTCGCTTGTCCGGTCATACTCAGCCACATTCAGACCCACGGTCATGTCCAACGCGTCAAGAACAGTGACATCCTCCCAAGCCGATCCGCGGAACTCGGGCACGTAAAAACCGAGGGTCTCGTTGACGTCGATCAGCCCGTCGTCGATCAGTTGATCGACTGCCAGCGACGCAAAGACCTTGGCCACGGATGCTGTCCAGTGTGGATCGAGCGGATGCATGCCGGGGTAGGTTTCGTACACGATCCGGCCTTCGTGGACTACAACGAAACCCTGAATGTAGCTTTCGGGATTCGTGATAAATTCGTCGAGCGACATCGTCCCGAGTGTTGTTTCCCCATTGATATCGCCGATCTCCGGAATAAGCGCGTAAGGAAGCTCCATGACCGGCTGCCGCCGCACAAGGATTGCTGTTTGGCTGACCTGCGAGGCGTGGCCATGATACCAAAGCGCCCTTGCTGTCGTGACAACGACGTCGCTAACACTGAAGTTGCGGATATTGTCGAGCGTCTCCTCAGCAGACCATCCCTCCAGAGCCCTCTGTACAGGCGCCAGCGCGCCTTGATCTTGCGCAAATGATCCGGCGGACAGCGCGAAGAGAGCGGCCGAACAGGCAAGCAGTTTCAGTTTCATGACAGACACCATTGCAGACACTTAAGAACGAACGTGAAATGGACTGTAGCGAAGCACCTTGCGACCGGCAATGATCCAGCTCAGTGGTGCAATGAGGTTCCGATCCACTCATCGCTAACGTGGATTCTCGTCGAGCGCGACAAGCCCAAAATTGGCGCGTCCCGGTCGACTATCTATTCCCTGCAGTGACCATCAAATCGTTACCAATGTGCCTCGTAGTGTGACTATCCGCTTCCTCTCGCATAGCCGTCATTGGCCAGCGGTGGATTTGGCGCCATTGCCCAGTGTGTGTAAATGGCAACTTAGGGCTCGAGGCGGTCATTGGCGGTATCGGGAATTCTTGACTATCGTTGGCCGTTCGAGTGTCTCGGGCGGTGCGGTGTGGAGGGAACGGTTCGGAGGAACCGTTATGTCTGCTTCAAACCTGCCGATGGTTATCCCGTCAAAGAAAGCTTGGAACCACGGCCGCATCATCGGCCAGAAACGACCACTGCTTCCCAAACACGTTTGGGCCATCCGGGTTCGGCTTGAGTTGGCCGGAGCCACGCGTGATCTTGCCCTCTTCAATATGGCTGTCGATAGCAAGCTGAGAGGTTGCGATCTCGTCCGGCTGAAAGTGGCCGACGTCTATGCCACGGGAGCGGTCCGGGAGCGAGCATCGATCATACAGAGCAAGACCAGCACACCGGTACGTTTCGAGATCACCGATGGGACGCGCAAATCGCTCGCTGATTGGATCGCCCATCCGCTGATGTCAGGTCACGAGTATCTTTGGCCGAGTCGTTTCCACGATCGACCACATATATCAACGCGGCAGTATGCCCGAATGCTGAAGGGCTGGGTTCGCTCAATCGGCCTGGAGCCAAGCGCATATGGAACGCATTCAATGCGGAGAACCAAGGTTGCTCAGATTTATCGGAAGACCGGCAATCTGCGCGCAGTCCAACTTCTGCTCGGCCACACCAAGATGGACAGCACAGTCCGCTATCTTGGCGTCGATTTGGAAGACGCGCTTTCGATCTCCGAAGGCGTTGAAATCTGAGTCATCAGGCGACGGGCCGGTGGCAACGCCGGCCCAAACCTGCCGTTGCTAGCTAGATCAAGATGCAGCAGTGGCGTTCCCTAGTGCGGCCGTTCGCTACGGCGCAAAATAGGCAAGCATTGGACGGTCAAGCAGCGATACGATGCGTACTTTTATGGAATGTTGGATCGTCTCAAGCAACCGAGTGTTGTCAGGGATATGCTCGGTATTATCGCAGCGTGGCTGACGGAAAGGCCAGAACGATGCACGGCGATGGCGACCTCGACAGCGCGCTTGGGCATGAGGTCCTCGTCATCACGGTAGCTCAATGTGACCGAAGGTGCAGCCAAACAGAGTGCTGGATGATGACAGGAGGGAACTGGTGGTGGGCGTACGTCATGCAAGGCATCAGCCCATGCTATCAGCTACACCGCCAGTTGGTTCGGTTTGGGTGACAATGCCCGCTCTTGTTATGGCTGTGGTGGATATGGTGCTAGCCGAAGAGTTCTTTAGTACTGCGCGCAGCTAGACGGTCAATTCCGATCTAGTTCCTTGCGCCTATTGCGCTTGATATCTCCTTAACCGTCTGAAGTAAAAGCGGAGCCAGTTCATTTTCGATTTCCGTCGTTTGTTCCTTTCTGTATAGCCTGGAAATAACTACGGCCGCGACCGGCTCATTTCCGCTATTGATTACCGGCGCGGCAAGGTTGATTTCATTGCGAATAAACTCACCGGCCTGAAGGCAGTACAATTTTTCCGAGATCGTTTTCAGTTCTTCCATAATCTCGTCGATACCGGTTTTGGTGTGTGGCGTAATCTTTCGGCGGTTTGACCGCTCAAGAATATCCCGCGCCACGTCCCTGGGAAGTCTGGATAATATTGCCCTCCCCCCGGATGTGCAGTAGGCGGGTTGCCGCTCACCAATATGACCGGTCGGGTGGTAAAACTCCCTTCGGTCGAGGCGTACAGCATAAATAATATCTGTGTCGTCCAGCATACACAGCGTGACCGAGAGATCGGTTTCATCACCCAGACCGACAAGGCGCGGCATGGCCACCTCGATCACAGGATGGGCCTTCAAATAGAGGTAGGCGCTCGAAAGGACTTTTGCCGAGATGGCGTATTTCCTGCTACGCGGGTCTCGGCTGAGATAGCCCAGCTTATGAAGTGTTTGAACGTTTCGGCTGGTGGCGCTTTTCTCAAGTCCGGTCAGTTCCGCGATCTCGGTTATGCCAAGCTCTCGATGCCCAACAGCGAAGGCGTCGAATACCTTTAGTCCCTTCGCCAGTGAGCTTACGAAAAGCGATTGGCCCATGTCTTTCTTCAGTTCGCTAGCCACCCAAATTCCTCTACCACGGGCCCAGTTTACCGAGACGCCGGTCTCTAAGCCTTATTGCCCTTCACCACATACACAATCGTCATTTCGCAGCGGGCTGACACGTGAATTTTAGCTGCCCATTGACGCCAACCTTCAAGCTCCCGCCGACGCTCCCTTGACACGTCTATCTCGGTTGCTCTACCGTTTTATCACAATATGACTTTAAATGTCATTTAATAACATTACGGAGAGGCGAGATGACCAAACTTGACGATATCGGCAAGCCGAAAACGGGTATTGGCCGTCGAAAGTTTGTGAAGATGGCGGGGGTTGCGTCCACAAGTGCCGTGTTTGCCCCCTACATTGCCAAGGCGACACTGTCCGGAGAGCTTGTCGTTGAAACCTTCGGCGGCGCTTACGCCGATGCGGTCAACGAATTTATTGTCGGACCGTTCGAGATGGAGACCGGCGTCACGGTGCGTTTGACCTCGTTTGGCAACAACGCCGAGCAGTTGGCACGGCTTCAGGCCGGCAACAGCCGCGTGGATGTTTCGCTGCTGAACGGCGATGGGGTCTATGTCGCTATCCGGGGCGACTCGCTGCTGCCGCTTCGTCTGGAAAACATTCCAAATTTTGACGACCAGCACCAAAATTTCAAAAACCCTGCCTATGAGATCGGCGACGGCAACAACTACTCCGCGGCAGTGGTTTGGGGTGATCAGGCCATCGCCTACAACACCGACATGATCCCGGAAGCGCCGGATTCTTGGGCGGCGTTGTGGGACGAAAACTACAGAGGCCGCGTCTCGGTCTACGGTTCCAATCCAAGCCCGATATACATGGTGGCGACCGCTCTCGGGCAGGACATGAACAACATTTCCGATCTAGCCGCCATCGAGGCCAGACTGGAGGAGCTGCAACCCAATCTGCTGAAATGGTGGTCCAGCGGCTCTGAGTTGACCCAGCTGTTTGCCTCCGGCGAGGTGTGGATCGCGGATTTCTGGCGGGGCCGGGTCAACAGTTTGCGCAACGAGGGTGTGCCGATCGACTATGTCGTGCCGCGAGAAGGCGCGCCATCTTGGGTAGACACGATGGTGATCCCACAGACGTGTGAAAACCGAGATGCTGCAGAAGCATTCATCAACACCATGCTTGATGCCAACGTTCAGTACAATTTCTGCACTGACGGCATCAACTATGCACCGTCCAACATTGCGACGGAGTTGACGCACGAACAGCAAGTGTTCCTAGGCGCGACACCTGAGATTTTCGACACCGCAAAATTTCCTGATGCCGCCTATCAGGCAAGCCATATCGATGAATGGAATACCATCATCAACCGGCTGAGAGCCTAGCGGGCTGGCGCCCCGGCGGTTTCGTCGGGGCGCCACACTTTCTGCTCCCACGGCTCACCGACCGCTGAGGTGCCGCTCTTGCTGCGCTAATTCGGTCTATTTGCCGAGACACTTCGGTCAGCGCCGCTCGATGTGGGCCCCTATCTACGGGCAGAGACTGATCGGATATCCGGCACGGGTCTGCACAGTTTGGAAAGAGCGCACACATGGCCGAGATAGACGTTGAACTACTGAACGTCACCAAACGCTGGGGCAATTTTGTCGCCGTAGATAACATCTCCCTTCAAGTTGAAAAGGGTGCTTTCTGCTCGCTTCTAGGCCCAAGCGGTTGCGGCAAAACGACCGTGATGCGGATGATCTCAGGTTTCGAGTCGCCGACGGAGGGGACGGTACGAATTGCCGGCGAGGATATGGGCGGCAGAAAGCCGTTTAAGCGTCCGACGAATCTCGTGTTTCAGCATCACGCGCTGTTTCCTCATCTGACCGTGGCCGAAAACATAGCCTTTGGCCTGAAAATCAAAAAGTTGCCGCGCGAGGACATTCAAAAGCGGGTCACCCGCATGCTTGAACTCGTTCAATTGCCGGCACTAGGCGATCGAAAAATCAGTCAATTGTCCGGTGGACAAAGGCAGCGGATCGCAATTGCCCGCGCGCTCGTCAACGAGCCGACAGTGCTGTTGCTCGATGAACCGCTCAGCGCGCTCGACCTCAAGCTGCGCGAACAGATGCAGTTGGAACTCAAGCGCATCCAAAACGAAATCGGCACGACCTTTGTGTTCGTGACGCATGACCAAAAAGAAGCGATCACCATGTCCGACGTGATTGCGGTGATTAACAAGGGTGTCGTGGAACAAATGGCCAGTTCCAGCGACATCTACGAGCGTCCCGCAACGGAATTCGTGGCAGGATTTATCGGCGAAACCAACCTCCTCAAAGGCAATATCTCAGCAGCCAATGGCAATGCCGCGAGCTTGATGTGCGAGGGCGAGGAAATCCGCGTCAAACTCGACCGCGCACTGCCCGAAGGCACGCCGATCAGCGTTTCCATACGCCCCGAGAGAATTGCCCTAAACCCCGTTGCCCAGGACGACGCGAACACCTATGAGGCAACGGTGCGCGATGCAATCTATCAGGGGAGCGTCGTCCACTATCGTATCGTAACGGCAAAGGGTCTGGAACTCGGCGTCGACATCACCAATAGCGGCCGACAAGTGTTGGCCGGGATCGGCGATAAGGTGAAGATTGGCTGGCCGATCGAACGCGGCGTTCCGGTTGTGGGAAGCGGCGCATGACCGATATTGCGACACACAAGATCGGAGGTTCGGCCGATGACGAAGCGGCCCTGTTCAAGCGTCGCCGGCGCAACAAAATCCTAGGGCTGACCCTGCCAGGCACAGTTTGGTTACTGATCTTTTTTGCCGTGCCGATGTTTTTTGTGCTGCGCGCCAGCTTCAATTCATTTGTCGACGCTCAAGTCATCGACGACTTTACCTTTGCCAACTACGGCCGCGTGTTTTC
>JBCCER010000075.1:0-19482 GCA_039030175.1 Pseudomonadota bacterium | reverse complement strand
GGTGAGGATTTCTGGCGCCACGCGGGCGAAGACGCGGGCCTCGATCTCCTCGAAGAGGTCCTTGTCGCGCACATGATGGTCGCGGCGGCGCTTGACCTGGTCTCGGTCCGCCTTGGTCGCCCCGCCCTTTTCGCCCATGGTGATGGTGCCGGAGGGCTCGTTGTGAGAATGCCAAATGTCGATCAGCTTGCGACAGAAGGGTCGGTCGAGCACGCCGGGGATAAGCAGCACAGGTGCAGCGCGGGTGATGGTGCGCGGCGGCTCGGTCGGCTGCTTGCCAAGCGCGGCGAGCGCGCGGTCGACCTGGGGTTTGGCGCCGCCGATGAAGCTGCCCAGCACCCGCTGGTTGGGGTCGAGCAAAAACGTGACGATGTCCGGCTTGCTGCCCAGATGGTGCGCCATCAGGCCATAGCGCTCATGCACCGCGCCTTGCGGGTCGGTGAAGACCTCGAAGGGCAGTTTGCGTGCCAGCGCCGCCTTGCAGTTGGCGGCGAAATCTCCGAGCGCGATGGCGTAAACTTCGACCCCGGCCTGCTTCAGCGCGTCCGACTTCGCGGCGATGCGCTTTAGCTCGCGCTCGTCGGCCGGCTTGGTGAAGCCAGGGAAGAAATGCAGCAGGATGTGCCCACCCTGGACCAGCGTATAGAACGGGTCCACCTGGCGGTGTTGGTCCGGCAGCATGAAGTCCGGCGCACGGTCGCCTTGGACGAGGCTTTCGGTGCCGAGATGTTCGGACATGGGTTCCCTCCCAATCGCCACCAGCCGCGTGTCGCCAGCGGTGGCTAGCCGTCTAGTTTGCCGCGCAGGATCTCATTGACCAGTTTGGGGTTGGCCTTGCCCTGGGTGGCCTTCATCACTTGGCCGACAAAGAAGCCGAACAGCTTCTGCTTGCCGCCCTTGTATTCGGCCACCTTGTCCTGATTGGCAGCCAGAATAGTATCAATCTCGCCCTCAATGGCGCCGGTGTCTGTGACCTGCCTCAATCCTTTAGCGTCAACGATGGCGGCGGCGTCCTGGCCGGTCTCCAACATCTCGGCAAAGACATCCTTGGCGATGCGGCCGCTAATCGTGTCATCGGCGATGAGGTCTACCAAGCCGCCAAGCTGGGCCGCCGTGATCGGGCTTTCATGAATGTCATGGCCGCCCTTGTTCAGCGCACCGAACAGCTCAGTGATCACCCAGTTGGCGCAGATCTTCGGGTCGCGCCTGCCGTTCGGCCCACCCTCGACAACGGATTCATAGAAATCCGCCCGCGCCCGCTCGGCTACCAGCACACCGGCGTCATAGACCGACAGGCCGTAATGGGTGACGAAGCGTTCCTTCTTCTCGTCCGGTAGCTCCGGCAGGGTCGCGCGGATGCCGTCGATAAAGGCGTCGTCGAATTCCAGCGGCAGCAGGTCCGGGTCCGGAAAGTAGCGGTAATCGTGCGCCTCTTCCTTGTCGCGCAGGGGCCGCGTCTCGCCGCGCCCGGTGTCCCACAGGCGGGTCTCCTGGGCAACAGTGCCGCCATCCTCGATATGGTCGATCTGGCGGCGGGCCTCATACTCGATGGCGGCAATGACATAGCGGATCGAGTTGACGTTCTTCACCTCGCAGCGCGTGCCGTACTCATTGTCGCCGACCTTGCGCACCGAGATGTTCACATCACAGCGCATGGAGCCTTCCTCCATATTGCCGTCGCAGGTGCCAAGATAGCGCAGGATGGCGCGCATCTTGCGCAGATACGCCGCCGCTTCCTCGGGCCCGCGCAAGTCTGGCTCCGACACGATCTCCATCAGCGCAACACCGGACCGGTTGAGGTCTACGAAGGTGCGCGTCGGGTCCTGGTCGTGCAGGCTCTTGCCCGCGTCCTGTTCCAGATGCAGGCGCGTGATGCCGACGGTTCGCGTTTCATCGTTCGGCAGATCCAAGATGATCTCGCCCTTGCCGACGATCGGCTGCAGATACTGGCTGATCTGATAGCCCTGCGGCAGGTCGGCGTAGAAATAGTTCTTGCGGTCGAAGACGGAGAACTTGTTGATCTCGGCCTTGAGGCCGAGGCCCGTGCGCACCGCCTGCTCAACGGCCTTGCCATTGATCACCGGCAACATGCCTGGCATGGCGGCGTCGACCAGGCTGACCTGGCTGTTTGGGGCCGAGCCGAAATCGGTGGCCGCGCCGGAAAACAGCTTGGCCTCGGAGATGACTTGGGCGTGGACCTCCAGCCCGATCACCATCTCCCAATCGCCCGTCTCTCCCTTAAGGATCGGCTGCGTCGTCATGCGCCCTCTCCCACCATCAGCGCCGGCGTTGCTGTGAACCCGGCGGCCTCTTCCAATACGCCCGCAGCGCGGAACAAGGTTTCTTCCTCAAAAGCCTGACCGACCAACTGCAAGCCCAGCGGCGCTCCATCTGCCCCAAGGCCGGCTGGGACAGAGATGCCCGGAAGCCCGGCCAAATTCGCCGGCACCGTGAAGACGTCATTCAGATACATGGCGATCGGATCGTCCTGTTTATCGCCCACCTTGAACGCGGTCGATGGCGCGGTCGGCGTCAGCAGCAGGTCGCACTCTTTGTAAGCTTCCTCAAAGTCCCGCGCGATCAGCGTCCGCAGCTTTTGGGCCTTCAGGTAATAGGCGTCGTAATAACCGGCCGACAGCACATAGGTGCCGATCATGACCCGACGTTTGACCTCCTGCCCAAAGCCCTCGGCCCGCGTGTTCTCATACATTTCGATCAGGCTGTCGCCGGGCACCCGCAGCCCGTAGCGCACACCGTCGTAGCGGGCGAGGTTCGATGAAGCCTCCGCCGGCGCCACGATGTAGTAGGCGGGCAATGCGTACTTGGTGTGCGGCAGGCTGACATCGACAATCTCTGCGCCTGCCGCCTTCATCCATTCGACACCCTGCTGCCACAGCGTCTCGATCTCGCCCGGCATGTCGTCGATGCGATACTCCTTCGGCACGCCAATTTTGAGACCGCGAATGTCGCCGGTGAGCGCTGCGGCATAGTCCGGTACCGGCAGATCGACGCTGGTCGAATCCATCGGGTCAAACCCGGCCATGGATGTCAGCATCAGCGCGGAATCACGCACGGACCGGGTCATCGGTCCGGCCTGATCAAGCGACGAGGCAAAGGCAACGATGCCCCATCGCGAGCAACGCCCATATGTCGGCTTCATGCCGACAATGCCGCAAAGGCTGGCGGGTTGACGAATCGAACCGCCGGTATCCGTACCGGTCGATGCCGTCGCGATCCTGGCGGCCACGCAAGCAGCGGACCCTCCGGACGAACCGCCAGGCACGAGCCGCGCGTCGGGTTCGTCCGCCAGCGTCCAAGGGTTATGCACCTCACCGTAGTAGGAGGTGGTGTTGGACGAACCCATGGCGAACTCATCCAGATTGGTCTTACCGAGAAGAACTGCCCCATCCCGCCACAGGTTGGCGGTGACAGTACTCTCGTAGGTCGGCGTGAATCCCTCCAGAATATGGCTGCCGGCCATAGTCCTAACGCCCTCGGTGCAATAGAGGTCCTTAACGCCGATCGGTATCCCGTCCAGCGGCCTTGCCTCGCCGGCCTGGCGCCGCGCATCGGAGGCCGCAGCCATTTCCAGCGCCCGCTCCGGCGTTTCGGTCACAAAGGCATTGAGCCCCCGCGCCTCTTCCATTGCCATCAGATTGGCGCGAGTCAATTCCACGGCGGTGAAGTCGCCCTTCTCTAGGCCTTCCAGCGCATCACTGATGGTTAGATGATTGAGTTCGGTCATTCGACCACCCTCGGCACAGCGTAAAAGCCGCTTGCCTGTTCCGGGGCGTTCTTCAACACCTGGTCCGGCTTGTCACCGTCATTCACATTGTCTTGCCGCCAGCGCAGAGCCTGCGGCGTAACGCTCGTCATGGGCGGCACGTCGTCCGTATTCACCTCACCCAGTTGCTCGACAAACGCGAGAATGTTTTGCAAATCCTTCTGCAGGGCTTCAGCTTCGTCTGGGGCAACGCGAATGCGGGCCAGATGCGCAATACGCGCGACGGTGGCCTGATCGAGCGACATGGTATAGGTGTCTCCAACGAAAACGCGCGGTGTTTCCGGTCGCACCCGGAAAGCCGCGCCAATACACGTTCATATATGGGGGCCTTGACCCTCCAAAGCGGCCGCGAACCTAGCACCAGCCTATGAGTATCTGCAAGATCGAGGACTTGCCCGACCGATTGCCTGCCGGGACCCGTTTGCTGGGGCTGGATGTGGGCGAAAAAACCATCGGTATGGCACTGTCTGACAGCGCCCTGACCTTGGCTTCGCCGATTGGCACGATCCGCCGACAACGGTTTGCCCAGGATGCCGATTCCCTGTTCGAAACAGTGGACGAGCGGGGTGTCGGCGCACTGGTGGTCGGCTTGCCGCGCAACATGGACGGGTCGCTTGGCCCCCGCGCGCAGTCAACGAAACAGTTTGCCTACAACCTTTTGAAACGCCGCGACATTCCGGCAGCGTTCTGGGATGAGCGTCTTTCGACCCAAGCCGTCGAACGAGCCATGGTCAAGGAAGCCGATTTAAGCCGGGCAAAACGTGCGCAACGGGTGGACACCGCAGCGGCCGCCTTCATTCTGCAAGGGGCGCTTGACGCCATTGCTAATCTTCCGCGCCTGGCATGACGATAATCTTCCTTGCCCTCGCGCCGATCTTCCTGCTGATCGTGCTTGGACATATTCTGCGCCGCATCGATTTCGTGCCGATCTCCTTTTGGCCTGCCGCCGAAAAGACGATCTACTATGTCTTCTTCCCTTGCCTACTCGTCAGCGAACTCGCGACCGCCGAGATCGAGATCCTCGACCTGTTAGGCATGGGACTTTCCATGATGGCGGCCGTCGTTGTCATGGCCGTCCTGATTTTGCTACTCGGCAGATTTTGGCGAATGCCAGGCCCCGCCTTTTCCTCTGTGTTTCAAGGAGGCATCCGACCAAACTCGTACATCGGACTTGCAGCAGCATTCGGCATGTTCGGCCCCCAAGGGGTGGCTCTAGCCGGCATCGGGATCGCCTTCGTCGTGCCGACCGTGAATGTGTTGGCGGTAGCAGCCCTGGTTCGCTACGGCAACAAAGGCTCGGTCAACCGCATGGATGTCGTGCGCGGCATCGTCACCAACCCGCTGATCATCGCCGTGTTCATCGGTGTTGCCTGCAATCTCTCCGGCCTACCAATCGTCCCGGTCCTGGGAGACATGATGGAGATCCTCGGCCGCGCCTCGTTGCCGCTCGGCCTGCTGGCTGTCGGCGCCGGCCTCGACTTCGAGGCTGCCCGCAAGGGGTTCTTGTCCGTAGGGACGACTTCAGCGATCAAGCTGCTGGCGGTTCCCGCGCTTACGGCAGTTGCCTGTTTGGTATTGGGCGTGACGGGAATGGCCGCCACGGTGGCCGTGCTCTACAACGCCTTGCCGACGTCCGCCTCGTCCTACGTGCTAGCACGGCAAATGGGCGGCGACGCGGCCATGATGGCAGGGATTATTACCGTCACAACTTTGGTCGCAATCGTGACAATTCCGGCCGTGATGTTCCTGGCGCCGTAGCGCTCACCAATCAAAACCTTAATGCACCCTGGACTCGTCGTAACGGTTGCTGAGGCGAATGATCAGATAGCCTGCGAAAACGACCATTACGGCACCGACAATCACGGCTAGCGACGGCACCAGGCCGTAAACCGCCCAGTCCAAGACCGCGGAGAAAACGACGGCCGAATAGCCGAATGGCGCCAGTACATAGGCTGGCGCCTGCTGAAACGCCAAAAGGAGCAAATTTGCCGACACAACCATCATGGCGCCAATGACGGCCATGAACCCCCATGTCTCTAGCGACAACGGCTGCCAGTGGAGCGCAGCGGGAACGCCGAGAACGATAATCGCAGCCGTATAGATGTAGCAGGAGATGCGCAGCACAGGCTCGTGCAACTCGCCAAGCCGGCGCGACAAGATGCTTTGGAGTCCGTACAGAATGCCGTTCGCCAGGGCAAATACATACCCGACCGCCAGGTGAGTGATAGCCGGATGGAGCACAAGTGCCATTCCGGCAAAGCCAAGGATGATGCCAAACCAGAGTTTTGACGGCATGGCTTCGCGCCAGAAAAGCCAGAGCAACACCGGTACCCAGATCGGCGCCAATTCGCGCATCAGATTGGCCTCGACAAGCGAGATGGTGCTGACGGCAAAAAACAGCGTTGCGATCTGAAGAGTGCCCACGACCGCTCGAACAACCATCAGGCTAGGGTGTTTTGTCGCGAAGAACCGAAGACCGCGCCTCAACAGCAAGAAGGGCACGAGTATGATCCACCCGGTGGCGAAAATTCCGAACGTGACAACGCTCGAGGGGGCATCTGCACTAGCGAACTGAACGCCAAGAGTCATCGTAGCGAGAATCAGGCTGGCGCCGATGACGAGCAGTGCACCTCGAACAACATTATTGCCTTCAGTTCGCACGAGGCTCGTTCCACTCCGTCCATTGCACCGATCAAAGACCGGCTGACTCTTCAACTATTGCAGCAGAGCTTGGTCAGCCGACATCGGCCGGCGTATCATGGAGGCAATGCCCGATTCCACAATCTCAAACCGACTGCGCCAGCGCCACTTACTGGCGATCAGCGATCTCAGCGAGGCGGAGATCTCCTTGCTGCTGGATTGCGCGGACGGCTATGTCGAGCAGAACCGTCAACCGGACAAGAAGTCGAGCCGGCTGCGCGGGCGCACCGTCATCAATCTGTTCTTCGAGAATTCGACGCGAACGCGGACATCCTTTGAGGTCGCAGGCAAACGGCTGGGAGCGGACACGGTCAATATGTCCGTGGCCAGCAGCTCGATCAAAAAGGGTGAAACGCTGATCGACACGGCGGTGACGCTCAACGCCATGCACCCTGACGTTCTGATCGTCCGTCATCCGGATTCAGGCGCGGTCGAGCTACTAGCGCAAAAAGTGTCGGCGGCGGTCGTCAATGGCGGGGATGGCAGCCACGAACATCCGACCCAGGCCTTGCTGGATGCCCTGACTATAAGGCGCCGCGTGGGCCGACTTGCTGGACTGACCGTCGCCATCTGCGGCGACATTCTCCATAGCCGAGTGGCCCGATCGAACATTTATCTGCTGAACATTATGGGCGCGCAAGTCCGCGTGATCGCTCCGCCGACTCTGCTTCCGCCTGCGATAGAGCGCCTTGGGGTGAGCGTTTTTCATGACATGCGCGCGGGGCTTGCAGGCGCCGATATCGTCATGATGTTGCGATTGCAGATGGAGCGGATGCAGGGTAGCTACGTACCGTCTACCCGCGAGTACTACCGGCTCTACGGCCTCGACCGTGATAAGTTGAGCGTTGCCAACCCAGAGGCTTTGATCATGCATCCGGGGCCGATGAACCGGGGTGTGGAGATCGACAGCGATGTGGCCGATGACATTAGCCGCAGCGTTATTTTGGATCAGGTTGAGCTGGGCGTGGCTGTTCGCATGGCGTGTCTGGACGAGCTGACCAAGGTGCTCGACTCCGAGGCGGCAACGTGAGCATGCGCCAAGCTTTTCTCAATGCACGCCTGTTGGATCCGGCATCTGGATTGGATCAGACAGGCGGTCTCATTGCTGACGGTAACCGGATCGCGGAATTCGGCCCCGACATCACGGGGGACGGACTCGCGGACGACATTCTGATGATCAATTGCCATGGGCATTGTCTGGCGCCGGGCTTGGTCGACTCGCGCGTCCGGCTCGGGGAGCCAGGTGAAGCGCATAAAGAAACGATCGCCAGCGCTTCGGCTGCGGCTGCGGCAGGTGGCGTCACGACAATGGCCTGCCTGCCGGACGGACCCGAACCCATCGACAGCATGACGGGGCTGGAGTTCATTGCCCGCCGCGCACGGGAGATCAAGCAGACCAAGATCTTCGCCTACGCTTGCGTTACGCGCCAGGCCAAGGGTAAGGAACTTGCCGAGATGGGCCTCCTTGCGGAGGCCGGCGCGGTTGGGTTTACCGACGGCGCGAGGGCAGTGGCAGACGCGCTGGTTTTGAATCGCGCGCTCGCCTATGCCGGCGCCCTTGGCAAACCGATCATTCAGCACCCGGAAGAACCGCGCCTCGCGATGGACGGCGTGATGAATGCCGGCGAGCTATCGACCAGGCTTGGTTTGGCCGGCATCCCGCGACAGGCCGAGGTGATGATGATTGAGCGAGATCTGCGCCTAGTCGAGCTAACGGGCGCCGCCTATCACGTGGCTCACGTCTCGACAGCTGAAAGCGTTGCAGCAATCAGGCATGCCAAGAAAAGCGGATTGCCCGTTACCTGCGATACCGCCCCAACATATTTTGCGTTGACCGAAACGGATGTGGGTGAGTATCGGACCTTCGCGAAACTATCACCGCCACTGCGCAGCGATGAAGATCGCCGAGCGATCGTTGAAGGTCTGGCTGATGGAACGATCGACATCATCGCCAGTGACCACTGGCCCCAAGATGTCGAGTCAAAACGCTTGCCCTTTGCGCAGGCCGAACCCGGCGTTGTCGGTCTGGAAACGCTGCTGCAGTTGGCACTTGAGCTAGCCCACAAAGACCAAGTTTCGCTCTTGCAGATCCTCGCGGCAATGACCCATAAGCCTGCCGAGCTTATCGATCAAGATCTGGGCAGGCTGACCAAAGGTGCGCCCGCCGACCTGGTCTTATTCGAACTCGACCGGCCCGGCCGCATCGACGTCGAGAGCTTTAGGTCGAAGTCCAAGAACTCTCCCTTCGACAGGCGACCAACAAATGGCACCGTCTTGGCGACTGTCGTCGATGGGCGTACCGTGTACCGAGCCGATAACTTCCCCGACTAGGTCACTCATGGATGCCTGATCCAATCAGTTGGGAATTTGCCTGGCCCTACCTGATCGGCGCGCTGGTTGGCGGCTATCTGTTGGGGTCGATCCCGTTCGGGCTCGTGCTGACCCGGCTGGCGGGCTATGGCGATGTCCGCAAGATTGGCTCTGGCAATATCGGCGCCACCAACGTTCTGCGCACCGGCAACAAGCTACTGGCCTTGGCCACGTTGCTCTTGGATGGTGGCAAGGGTGCTGTCGCGGTTCTCATTGCCCAAAGCTATGGTAGTGATCCCGCGCTTATGGCGGCTGCTGGCTCAATGCTTGGCCATGTATTCCCGGTTTGGCTTGGGTTTCGCGGTGGAAAGGGCGTTGCGACCGCGCTTGGCATCCTCTTGGCACTAAGCCCGGTCGTCGGCGTGTTGTGCTGCCTGACCTGGCTGATCGTCGCCCTGATCTTCCGGTACTCCTCACTGGCCGCGCTGATGGCTCTTGCGCTCTCTCCCGTTTATGCGTGGTTGTTGTCGATGCGTGACATCTATCAGCCGCTTCGGGACATGGGCCTATCCCATGCGCTCTTAGCCGACCCGCAGCGGGCACAGCTCTGCCTCTTCCTCGCGATCATCGTCTGGATCCGGCACCACCAGAACATCAGGCGCCTCTTGACGGGACAGGAACCGAAAATCGGTCAAAAGAAGAAGGCAGCATGATTGAGTTTCCGAGTGCCAGACCAACGCGGCGGCAGTTGGTGATGTCAGGGGTCGCTGCCAGCGCTCTGCTATTCGCGCCAGCGGCCAATGCGCAAATCGAACTGACGGACTTCATGGAGCTCTCACGCCGGCTCGCCGGGCCATGGGAACTCGACGCCGACCTTGGCCGGACATATCTACGCTCACTTCTATCAAATCCCAGAATGCGCGCCGCTTTAGAACGCTTGATCGTCGGGGATGATGACGGCTCCGACGACATCGCCGAAGTCAAGCGCGCCATTCAGAAGCAATGGTATCTCGGAGCGTACGACGATGACGACGGACAGGCAGTGGCGACCTTCGAGCGCGCACTGATGTGGCGGGCGCTCGGCTTCGACCAGCCGATCGGCACTTGCCGAGGGTCGCTCGGTTTTTGGTCAGAGCCGCCCGCGTTTCACGATCACAACTGAGTCGGCCATGACTGATCCCGACTATTCAGCGGATGTTGTCATCGTCGGATCCGGCGTGGCTGGAGCGCTCGCAGCCGCCGAATTGGCTGAACGCGGTGCCGATGTCCTGGTTGTGGAGGCAGGACCTAGGATCACACGCAACGATGCGCTGCTGACCTATTACGATCATCCATCACGAAACTGGCCGTCGGCCCCCTACCCCGACGTGCCATACGCACAGCGGCCCAGCTATAGGGACCCCGACACCTATGTGATTCAGGGCGGCCCCGACCGGTTCCAGGGGTCGTATGAGCGCCTTGTCGGCGGTACGACCTGGCATTGGGAGGCCACGAGCCTCCGGTTTCTGCCCGCCGATTTCCGCATCCGAAGCGAATTCGGCATCGGCGTGGATTGGCCGCTGACCTATGAGGATCTGGAGCCATGGTATGGCGCGGCCGAGCGAGCCATGGGTATTGCCGGCGATCCAAGCGACGATCTGGGCTCTCCACGAAGCGAGCCCTATCCCATGCCGCCAATGCCGCACAGCTATATGGACCGCCAGTTCCGTCAGGCGCTGGCCGGTAGTCCCTATACCCCGGTCACGACACCCGCCGCGCGCAATACAGAGCCTTACGCTGGCCGTCTGGCCTGCTGTGGCAGCAATAGCTGCACCCCGATTTGCCCAAGCGGTGCCAAATACGACGCCCTTAGCCATGTCGAGGCGGCAGAGCGCGCGGGCGCGCGCGTAATCCATGACACAGTCGTGTACCATATTTCGCTGAACGACAGCCGGCAGATCGCCGGCCTTGGCTTCAAAAGGCCGGATGGCAGCGAGGGCGCGATCGACGGCCAGGTGTTCGTCCTAGCCGCCCATGCACTTGAGACACCTAAGCTGCTGCTCATGTCTCGCGGGGAAGACAACCCCCAAGGCGTTGCAAATAGCAGCGGCCTTGTCGGCCGTAATCTGATGGACCATCCGTACAAGGCCAGTTGGGCACTTGCCAATCGGCCTGTTTGGCCGATGCGGGGGCCGATCACGATCACCAGCATCGAAAACACGCGCTGGGGCGATTGGCGCACCGAGCGGCCGGCCTATCGCATCGCGATCTATAATCTGGGCTGGGGCTGGGCGACCGGGGCACCCGTTACCACGATCACGGATTTCATTGACCAGGGACTTGAGGGAGAGCAGCTAGTCCAAGCGATCCGCGACGACACCTCACGCCAGGTGATGATCGCCAGCATGACCGAACAGCTTCCCGATCCGGAAAACCGCATCGTGCCGGATTTCGACCAGCGTGACGCCATCGGGATTCCGCGACCGAAAACCTTCTACCGGTTCGACGACTACACCCATCGCGGCATGGCGGCCTCGGAAGCCGCCCATGAGGAGGTTTTCGGGTTACTCGGTACCGACCAACCAAGACATTCGCCCGACCCGCTGGCTGGCTCCCACATTATGGGCACCTGTGTTATGGGCGTTGATCCGGCAGCTTCGGTCGTCGATTCCGACCTCAGATCGCATGACCACCCCAACCTGTTCGTGCTGGGGAGCAGCGTTTTCGCGACCAGCGCTGCGGCTAATCCAACCCTCACCATCGCCGCCTTATCGCTGCGCGCTGTTCAGCCGATACTCGATCAATTCAGCCAGTAGCCACTGTCCGGCACGTAACGATGCGCCGACAGAACGACATTCAGAATTCTGTCATTAAACAAAAGGAGGCGCCCGATAGGACGCCCCCTGAGCAAAGCAACCTATGCGACGACGCTATTCCGTGAACGGAATAATCTCGATCTCAACACGGCGGTTGGCCGCTCGACCAGCCGCTGTGCTGTTATCGGCAACCGGACGCGTCAGACCAAAGCCTTGCGAATAGACCCGCGCGGGATTCACGCCCTGTTGGATCAGGAAGTTCGCAACCGCCTGCGCACGCTGTTCTGACAGCGTCTGGTTGTATGCTGCCGATCCGGTGTTGTCGGTGTGGCCCATCACGTTGACGATCGACGATTGGTATTCGCGCAAAGTCTGGGCAACGTTGGTCAGCGGGCCGTAGAATTCCGGCTTAATGTCGTAGGAGTCGGTAGCGAAAGTCACACCCGCCGGAAGGGAAACGAGCAGGTTGTCGCCCTGTCGTGTAACAGCCGCGCCCGAGGCAGCCAGGTCGGCCTGTAGGGCCGCTTCCTGCTGGTCCATATAGTAGCCGACAGCACCGCCGGCCAACGCACCGATACCGGCGCCAATCAAGGCGTTGCGTGTATCATTGCCGCCGGCAAGCGTACCCAGGGCGGCGCCTGCGCCAGCTCCCAACAAGGCTCCGGTCCCCGTATTGCCAAGGCCGCCAAGGCCCCCGCCCTGACATCCCGCCAACACCGTGCCAGCCAACGCGACAACAGCAATCTTCTTGATCATCTCGATCCCCTTTTCGAATTCTTGTGAGACGCTACCCATACCAACCTGCCCATCACAGGCATGTGACATCGGTCATACCCACCCTCTCATGACCATCGTGTATCAACCGTTAAACAAGTCTGCAACCTGTCAGCGCGCTATCAGCGCCGATGAATAAGGCGGATTTTGGACTTTGCGCCGGGTGGACGATTGGTGGACATTGACCGAAATGGGTTTCGCGAGAAAGATCGCCGCCATGAATGCCCCGCCGCAACGCCTTGATCAGGTGGAACGTCAGAGCCGCCTGCGCCTTGCTCGAACGCCAAAGGTCGGCCCCCTTACATTCCGTGCCCTCTTGTCGCGATATGGATCGGCCACAGCTGCGCTAGAAGCGTTGCCCTCATTGGCGCAAACCGGCGCTCGCAAGCTCACTGTTATTCCGCCTTCGGTGGCGGAGGCTGAGTTGGCAAGGATCAACGGTCTCGGGGCAAAGCTGATCGTTTACGGCGAAGATGACTACCCGCAGGCTTTGGCGGCGATCGAAGATGCGCCGCCCACCTTGTGCATTCAGGGACAGATCGACCTGCTCCATCAACCGATCATTGCGATGGTCGGCGCCCGCAATGCTTCGGCGAGCGCCAAACGCCTCGCCGAGCAATGGGCGGCTGAATTGGGCAGTGCCGGATGGATCGTGGTCTCGGGACTAGCGCGCGGTATTGACGGTGCCGCCCATCGCGGCGCTCTCGCTACCGGCACAATCGCCTGCGTTGCCGGCGGGATCGACATCATCTATCCGCCGGAACACGGCGATCTGCAGGCAGCGATTGCCGAGCGAGGTGTCGTCGTAACGGAGTGCCCGCCAGGCACCAAACCCACTGGACGGCATTTTCCGCGCCGCAATCGACTGATTTCGGGGCTCGCACGTGGTGTCGTGGTGGTCGAGGCAGCCTCGCGATCCGGTTCGTTGATCACGGCACGCTTAGCGGGTGAGCAAGGGCGAGAAGTTTTTGCGGTGCCGGGATCTCCACTCGACCCGCGCAATCACGGCACCAATCGTCTCATCCGCAACGGCGCCGCATTGGTTCAGTCGGTAGATGATATTTTGGAGGAATTAGAGGCCGTTAGGCCCGTTTCCTCACGCGTGCAGGATGAGCGCCGCGACCCGCCGGAAAGCAACGATCAACCAAGTCAGGGAGAGCTAGCAAGCGCGCGCGCGCAGATAGAAGAAAGTCTGTCGCCAACGCCAACCCCGGTTGACGAACTGATCCGAGATTGCCAATTGTCTGCATCAGTGGTGCAGACGGTTTTGTTGGAACTGGAGTTGGCAGGCAAGATCGCACGCCAGCCAGGCAGCCGAATAAGCCTGATCTAAGGGGTGTTGTAGCCCCATCCCTTCGTGTAAGCGACGGAGTGCCCGTGTCCGGACACCATTTGGTTATTGTTGAGTCGCCGGCGAAGGCCAAGACCATCAACAAGTATCTCGGCCAGGACTATACGGTCCTCGCCAGCTATGGCCATGTGCGCGACCTGCCGGCCAAGGATGGCTCCGTGCGTCCCGACGAAGGGTTTGCCATGGACTGGGAGCTTGGGTCGCGCTCGAAGAAAACCATCGACGAGCTAACCAAGGCGGCGCGCGAAGCGGATATCGTCTATCTGGCGACCGACCCGGACCGCGAGGGCGAAGCGATTTCCTGGCACGTCCAGGAAGTCTTAAAGGGGCGACGCGGCCTCAAGGATCTCCCGTTCGAGCGCGTGACCTTTCACGAGATCACGAAAAGCGCCGTCCTGGATGCGATCGCGCAACCGCGCGCGCTCGACAATGCCCTAATCCAAGCTTATTTGGCCCGGCGCGCACTCGACTACCTCGTCGGCTTCACCCTATCGCCGGTGCTGTGGCGAAAACTTCCGGGCTCTCGGTCCGCCGGCCGGGTGCAATCCGTTGCCTTGCGGCTGATCTGCGAGCGCGAGTCCGAGATCGAGGATTTCGTCCCGCGTGAGTACTGGACGATTGAAGCGGTCCTGACAACGCCGGCGGGTGCAGAGTTCACAGCCCGCCTCACGCATCTAAACGGCAAGAAGCTTGGAAAGTTCGATCTTGCCAACGAAGCAGATGCAAAAGAGGCAGCGGAGGTCCTATCCAAGCTGGACCTGTCGGTCCTCTCAGTCGAGCGTAAGCAGGTACGCCGACACCCCTCGCCGCCCTTCACGACCTCGACCCTACAGCAGGAAGCCTCACGCAAGCTCGGTATGGGCGCATCGCAAACCATGCGCACTGCTCAGCGCCTTTATGAGGGGGTCGATCTCGATGGCGAGACAGTTGGCCTAATCACTTATATGCGGACGGACGGCACGCAGCTTGCAGGCGAGGCGGTCGCGCAGACACGTCAAGCAATTGGAGCAGCCTTCGGCAATACCTACGTTCCCGATCAGCCGCGCGCCTACAAAACGAAAGCTAAGAACGCCCAGGAAGCGCACGAAGCCATCCGTCCCACGGATCCAAAGCGACATCCGCGAGACGTCGCCAAAGCGCTCAGCCGCGAGGAGTTGCGGCTCTATGAGCTAATTTGGAAGCGGACGCTTGCTTGCCAGATGGAGAGCGCTTTGCTCGATCAAGTGGCTGTCGATATCGGCGATGCCGACAATCGGGCGGTGCTGCGCGCGACAGGTTCCATTGTGACCTTCGATGGCTTCCTCCGGGTCTACGAGGAAGGTCGCGACGACACCCAAGATCAAGCATCCGACAAGAAGGACGCTCGCCTTCCTGCCATGGCGGAAAAGGACCGCCTTGGCCGTCGCGAGATCAAGCCCGAGCAGCATTTCACCCAGCCGCCGCCCCGCTATAGCGAGGCTAGCTTGGTGAAGCGTATGGAAGAGCTGGGCATTGGCAGGCCCTCTACGTACGCCTCCATCTTGCAGGTCTTGCAGGATCGCGACTATGTCCGCCTGGACGCCAAACGTTTCGTCCCGGAGGACCGAGGCCGGCTTGTCACCACCTTCCTCACCAGCTTTTTCGGTCGCTATGTCGAGTATGATTTCACGGCCAAACTGGAGACCCAGCTCGACGACATCTCCGGCGGGCGGGCTGACTGGCAGGCGGTGCTCCGGGACTTCTGGCAAGCCTTTTCGCATGCCGTCGACGAAACCAAGGATCTGACCATCACCCAGGTGATTGATGCCTTGGACGAAGAATTGGGCCCGCACTTTTTCCGGCCTGTCGAGGAAGGTGCCGACCCTCGCCTGTGCCCCAGTTGCGGCACCGGTCGGCTGGGCCTGAAGCTGAGCCGTACGGGCGCGTTTATCGGCTGCTCGAACTATCCCGAATGCCGCTACACCAGACCGTTAGAGGTGCCTACGGCCGATGGTGTCAATGGAACCGTCGTTTTCCCACGCCTCCTGGGCGATGATCCAGAAACCGGCCTACCGGTGACCGTACGCAAGGGGCCGTTCGGCTATTACGGCCAATTGGGGCCTGCTGATGAAGACAGCGACACCGGCAAAGAAAAGCCCAAACGCGTCTCATTGCCTAAGGGCTATGAGCCCGCCGATGTGGACCTCCAAACCGTTCTGAAGCTGCTTGGATTACCTCGGACAGTCGGTCAGCATCCTGAATCCGGCAAGACCATATCCGCGGGAATTGGTCGCTACGGGCCCTATCTGCGCCATGACGGCGCCTATAAATCTCTGCCAGCCGGCGACGACGTGCTGACAGTGGGCATGAACCGAGCCGTCGAGTTGATCGCAAGCGCGAGGCCTGGCGCCAATAGCAGCAAGCCGCTTCGCGATCTTGGGACACCCGATGGCGACGCGCAGCCGGTCATGATCTATGACGGCCGCTACGGTCCCTATGTTCGCCAAGGCAAACAGCGTGTAATGGCGTCGCTTCCCAAGGGTACCGAGGTCGACAGCGTTACTTTGGAGCAGGCAGTGGAACTGTTGGCTGCAAAGGCTGCGAAGTCTGGCAAAGGGAAGTCGACCAGGAAGACTAGCGCCAAATCCACGACCAAGAAGTCTTCGCGAAAATCGGCGAAAAAGTCGGCGCCACGGGCGGCCCAGGGAGATTAACCGTCCCTTGGCGGCCAAAAAGACCCCCTTCCCGACCAAAAAACAGGTCGCGGACTTCATCGAGCAAAGCGATCAACCGGTAGGAAAGCGTGAGATCGCGCGCGCCTTTCGGATCTCGGGAAGTGACCGACCGAAACTAGCCTCCTTGCTGCGCGAGCTTGCCGACCGTGGCGTTCTGAGGAAGCATGGCGGCGAAAGACTGACAGGACATGACAGCCTGCCAACAGTCGCCATCCTAATTGTCGACCGCATCGCCGACGACGGCGAAATCATGCTGGCGCCCGCACGTTGGGAGAGCACCAAGCGTCCTCCCAAAATTCGTCTTGCCGAAGACCGCAAGGCCGTCGGAGGATTAGCTGCAGGTCAACGCGTACTTGCTCGGCTAAGCCCTGTTGCAGGCAATGGCTACGAAGCACGAGTCATCCGCAAACTTGAACGGCAGGCCGTAACCCGCATCGTGGGCACATTCCATGGTCGCCCGGGTGGCGGCGGAACTGTGACACCCGCGGATAAGCGCAAAGATCGCGAAATACCTCTCAGCAAGGCAGCACAACGGGAAGCCCGTGACGGAGATCTCGTAACCGTCGTGCTGCAGTCCTCAGGACATTTACGTCCAAGGCAAGCCTCAATTGAAGCCGTGCTGGGTCGTGCCGATGACCCGGCGATGATCAGCCGAATCGCGATCGCCGCCGCCGATATACCGACTGAGTTTCCCGAGGCCGCACGCAATCAAGCCAGTGGCGCCGAGCCGCCAACACTGAACGGCCTCGTCGACTTGCGACCGGTTCCTCTTGTGACTATCGACGGCTCGGACGCTCGAGACTTCGACGATGCGGTTTGGGCTGAAACAGATCCCGACCCCGCCAATCCGAATGGCTGGCACCTGATCGTTGCGATCGCCGATGTGGCGGCTTACGTTCCCCCGGACAGCCCGCTCGATCGCGAGGCGCAAAGGCGCGGCAACAGCTGCTATTTCCCTGACCGCGTGGTGCCGATGCTGCCCGAGGCATTGTCGAACGGACTTTGCTCGCTGGTGCCTGGAGAAGACAGAGCATGCATTGCCGTGCACCTCACGATCGATCGCGACGGCCAGTTGCGCCACCACCGCTTTGTCCGCGCCCTCATGCACTCCGGCGCCCGACTGACCTATGAGCAAGTACAGAAAGCCGCTGACGGGAAGACCGACGACCTCACCGGACCACTTAAGGATCGAATTATCGGTCCGCTGTACGGCGCCTACCGCTGCCTCCTCAAGGCGCGCGACAAGCGAGGCACATTGGATCTCGAAGTCCCTGAACGGCAGTTTGAACTAGATGATGCGGGACGTGTCATTGCCATTCGGCAACGAGAGCGGTTGGACAGCCACCGGCTGATCGAAGAATTCATGATCACCGCGAATGTCGCGGCCGCCCGCGCCTTGCAGGATGGCTCAATCGCCGGCCTTTATCGCGTTCACGATGCGCCGGACAGAAGCCGGTTGATCGCGCTTAAGGATTTCTTGCAGTCGCTCGGCTATTCGCTGAGCCTCGGTCAAGTGGCTCAACCGCGAATGTTCACTCAGATCCTCGCCAAGGCCTCGGGGAAACCCGAAAGCGAGACGGTATCTGCGATGATCCTGCGAGCGCAGTCACAAGCTGTCTATCAGCCGGACAATATCGGCCATTTTGGTTTGGCCTTGCCGGCCTATGTCCATTTCACTTCCCCGATCCGCCGCTATGCGGACTTGATGGTACATCGTGCGTTAATCCGCACGCTTCGCCTTGGCGACGGCGCCACTTCGGATGAAGAGCTGAGCCAAATCGAAGCCATCGGCGATCACATTACAATGACCGAAAGGCGCGCTGCCACCGCAGAGCGGGACGCTTCGGACCGATACGTCGCCTCCTATCTTGCGCGGCAGGTTGGCCAAACACTGACGGGGCGGATCACGAGTGTGACCCGGTTCGGGCTTTTCGTCCGGTTGGACGACAGCGGCGGCGACGGCCTTGTCCCTATCTCGACCCTGCCGGACGACTATTATGACGTGGACGAGCCCAGCCAATCCCTTATCGGCCGGCGTTGGGGACGGATCTATCAGTTGGGGGCATCCGTGACAGTCAAGTTGACCGAGGCCGACCCTGTCACCGGCAGCACCGCGCTCAAGATCGTAGGCGACGAAAGTGGCGATGGTGCGATACCGTCTTACATGCCTGCACCTAAAGCCAGAGCCGGCCCAGACCGCAGAAGAAGGAGACGCTCCAGGGCAAAGCCAGGTCGCGGTAAGTCTCGTTCAAGACACTGACACAACAGTGATGCACGGCCTTTACTGCACGCTCTATTGCTCTACCTCCGATGGTGATAGCGTGCGAATTGATGGGCGGGAATCTATTCGCCAAATCTGTTAGGTAGGAGCCGTAATTGCAAATTTGGATTCGCAGAATCTGGCTGTTGCTTGGCGCCACCGCGTTGCTTGCGGCCTGCGCCAATACCAACACCGAATTCCGAAGCGGGCGCTCCACGCCGCCGCCAGAGCAGTTGGCCGCAGCCACCCTGCTTGTAGGTTTCGAACAGATTGACAACCTCTATGTCCGGTCGGTCGATCTCGGAACTGTTGCCGAGGATGGCATCAACGGCCTCGGTGAACTGGACCCTTCGATTTCAGCCGATCTGAGCGACGACGTTCTCTCGCTTTTCAAGAGTGATGTGGCCATCGCGGCCTACGAAGCACCTGAGCCGCACGATGCCAGAGGCTGGGCCGCAGTCACGCTGGCGGCTTTGGAGCAAAGCCGCGTTTCGTCTTTGGAATTGGCGGACGCCGACCTGGAGACGCTGCTAACAGCTGTCTTTGACGGCGCCACTAACGGCCTTGACGAATATTCAAGGTATGCCCCGCCGAACCAAGCGACCGTGGAGCGCACATTGCGTGAAGGCTATGGCGGCGTAGGGATGCTGCTCGACCTGGAGCCGTCGGGAATTGTCGTGATTCGGGAAATCTTCGATGAGGGGCCCGCGGCCCGGGCCGGTATGCGCGCGGGCGGACGCATCATTGCCATTGATGGCGAACCGTCAGAGGATTGGCCCCTGGAACGGATAGGTGACACGCTGCGCGGCCCGCTG
>JBCCER010000074.1:0-19672 GCA_039030175.1 Pseudomonadota bacterium | reverse complement strand
CACGGGCTGGCCTTTCTGACAGAAGGGCATCGCCAGCCGGACGGCGGCTACGCCTGGGTGCTCAACGGTCTTGAGGTGCAAGACGGCACGCGCCATTGCTACGGCCATGCCTTCGTGCTGCTGGCGGCCGCCGGCGCGGCGAAGGCCGGTGTCGAGAGCGCCCGCGAGTTGGCGGGCGATACCTATGATCTTCTGGAGCAGCGCTTTTTCGAACCCTCTGCGGGGCTCTATGTCGACGAAATCGCATCCGGCGACTGGGCGGCGATCGACCCCTATCGCGGCCAGAACTGCAACATGCATATGTGCGAGGCCATGCTGGCGGCCTTCGAGGCCACGGGCGAGGCCCGCTACCTGGACCGGGCCGACGGGCTAGCCAAGCGCATCTGCGTCGAGCTGACCGAAGCGACCGACGGGCTGGTGTGGGAGCACTACCACACCGATTGGACCCATGATTGGGACTACAACCGGGACGACCCGAAGAACCTGTTCCGGCCCTATGGTTATCTACCCGGCCACTTCACCGAATGGACGAAGCTGCTGCTGATCTTGGAGCGCCATCGCCCCGAAGACTGGATGGCGACGCGAGCGCAACATCTATTCGACACGGCCCTCGCCAAGAGCTGGGACGATGTCTCGCCGGGCATGAACTACACGTTCGGGCCGGACGGCACGATCCTCGACACCGACCGCTACTATTGGGTGATCGCCGAAACCTTTGCCGCTGCCGCCGCGCTCGCGTTGCGCACCGGCGATGATCGCTATTGGGAGTGGTACGACAGGGTATGGGCCTATGGCGATGCCCACTTCGTCGATCACGCGCACGGCGCCTGGTACCGGGTGCTCAACCGCAAGAATCGCCGCTACGACGATCTGAAAAGTCCGCCATCCAAGACCGATTATCACCCGCTGGCGGCCTGCTTTGAAACCTTGGAGGCCATGCGTCACGCAGCGGCCTGACGGGGCCAGTCACACCGGACCGGCATGGGCGCCCGGTCTGAGAAGTTGCGGTGCCACCTCAACCGCACCGCCGCCCTCAACGGCAAACACCAAGATACGAAGGAGGATGAACGTCATGCGTAACAACCTAAAGGCTTTGACCACAGCGACCTGCCTGTCGGCAGGTCTTGCCCTGGCCATCGGATCCTTGGCACCGATCGGCGCCTCAGCCCAGGACACCTACCAATTCACCGTGCTGACCCAGACCGGCATAGACAATACGTTCTGGCAAACCATCCAGCGTGGCATGAACGATGCCTGTGAACAGTACGGCGCCGACTGCCAACTCGTGTTCACGCAGGAGAACGGCAATCTGCAAATGCATTTGCAGAATCTGGAAACATCCATCGCCCAGGGGGTCGACGGCATCGCGACCGTGATCGTGGACGACAATCTCTATGACGAGGCCATTCAGCGGGCGGTCGACGCCGGCATCCCGGTCCTGACCCTTAATGTCGACGATACCGAAGGGGCAGCCGGCAACGCGCGCCTGGCCTTTGTCGGCCAGGATCTCTACCAGTCGGGCTATGATGTCGCGCAGGGGCTGGTCGCTCAAATGGATATGTCGCAACCCCAGCACGTCCTGCTTGGTCTGGCCCGCCCGGGCGAGAGCTGGGCGGAGCAGAGGATCGGCGGCGCGCGGCAATATCTGGAAGAAGCGGCCGCGAATAACGCCGATTGGACTCTGACCTTCGACGTCATCGATTCGGCGAACGATCTGTCGGTCACCGGCCAGCGCATCTGCCAGTACATTCAAGGCAACCGGGACACCACCGGGGTGATCGGCGCCGGCTTCTGGTTCGCGGGCGCCGGCGAGTGCCTGCGCGATCTCGGCATCGGTCCGGGCGAGGTGCTGATGGCCGGGTTCGACCTGGTGCCGATCCTGCTCGACGAGATGGACCGGGGCTATGTCCACCTGACGGTCGACCAGCAGCCCTATCTGCAAGGCTACCTGCCGATCCAGCAACTCTACTTCATCAATGAGTTTGGACTGTCGGCCTGGGACGTGAACACCGGCAAGGCCCTGGTCCGGCCCGAGGATGTCGAACAGGTCGAGGCCTTCGTCGAAATGGGCGTTCGCTAGCCAGCATGGGGGCGGGCGCGCGGCCCGCCCTTTCCAAATCGCCCGTTTCGGACGGCCATGTTCGGAAGCAGGACCTGAATGCGTCACGTCAAGAATGTTCTTATGCGACCGGAGGTGAGCGCCCTGGCGATGCTGATCGTCATGGTGATCGTCTTCCATTTCCTGTCGCCGGCCTTCCTCACCTACGGCAACTTCCAAGTACTTCTGCAGCCGATCCCGGAGGTCGCGCTGATCGCAATCGGCGTGACCATTTTGATGATCGCGGGCGAGTTCGACCTTTCGGTCGGATCGACCTTCGCGCTGGCGCCCATGGTCATGGTTCTGGCCATGGCAGCCGGGTGGGGCTTGGAACTGGGCATGGTGCTTGGCCTGCTCGCCGCCTCGTGCGTTGGACTTGTCAGCGCCTTCGTCACGCTACGCATCGGCCTGCCCTCTTTCATCGCGACCTTGGGCATGCTGTTCATGGTGCGCAGTCTCGCGATCGTCATTTCTGGCGGGTTTCCGCCGCCCTTTCCGCGCGAGCTGGATCTGTGGTGGATCGTCGGCCGCATCGACTTGTTCCGTGTCTCGGTGATCTATCTGATCGTCATCGCCCTGCTGCTCGCGATCTGGCTCCGCCGGACCGATTTCGGCAGTTGGATTTATGCCACCGGCGGCAATCGCGAGGCCGCCCGCGACATGGGCATCAATACGGCCATGGTCAAAACCGTCTGCTTCGTTCTGTGCGCGGTTTTGGCCGGGTTCGCCGGCATGATCCAAACCTTCCGCATCAAGGCGATCGTGCCAACCATGGGCACCGGCTTTGAGCTGACTGCGATCGCGGCGGCCGTGATCGGCGGCGCCGCGTTGACCGGCGGCATCGGCTCGGTCGCCGGCGCCATCATCGGCGTGTTCGTGCTCGCCTTCATTGAGAACATCATCATTCTGACCCGCGTCGACGCCAACTGGTTCCGATTTGCCGTCGGCGCCCTGATCGTCATCGCCGTGGCCTTGAACCATCTGACACGCCACATGGCGGCGCGGATCAAGATCGACGAGGAGGCGGACTGATGGCCGCGCCGCAACTCGAGGTCCGGGCGCTGGACAAGAATTATGGCTCGGTTCATGCGCTCAAGAGCTTCGACCTGACGGTCAATAAGGGCGAGGTGATCGGCCTGATCGGTGACAACGGCGCCGGCAAATCGACCTTCATCAAGATCCTGTCCGGCGTTCACCGGCCGACATCGGGCGCCATGCTGTTCGACGGCAAACCCCAGCGATTGCGGTCGCCGCGCGATGCCATGGCGCTGGGGATCGAGACGATCTATCAGCAGACGGCCATGGTGCCGTCCATGTCGATCATGCGGAACATGTTCATCGGGCGGGAACTGCGCACCGCCGGCCCGCGGGGATTCGGCTATCTGGATGTCAAGCGCATGGGGCGCGAGGCAGTGGCGGCGATCGCCGATGTCGGGCTGCATCTGCGCCATCCCGAGACGCTCGTGCGCGACTTGTCCGGCGGCCAGCGACAAGGGGTCGCGATCGCCCGGGCGATGCATTTTCGGTCCCGCATCCTGATCCTGGACGAGCCGACCAACCATCTCTCGGTCAAGGAGACGTTGAAGGTGCTCGAATATGTCGAACGGGCCAAGGCCCAGTCGATCACCTGCATTTTCATCAGCCACAATTTGCACCATGTCGAACAGGTCGCCGACCGCATCGTGGCGATGGCCAGGGGGCGGAAGGTGGCCGACCAGCCAGTCCATGAATTGTCGGTCGATCGCATGATCGACCTGATCGGGTAAGGAGAGGCCATCTATGAAACGTCCGAAAATTACGGACATCAGGGCGACGACGGTGGCCATGCCGCTGCACGCGCCGTTGCGCCATTCCAACGGTGCCCATTGGGGCCGGTTCATTCGCACGATCGTCGAGGTCGAGACCGATACAGGCGTGATCGGGCTCGGCGAAATGGGCGGCGGCGGCGAATCCGCCGAGGCGGCGTTTTCGAGCCTCAAATCTTACCTCATCGGGCACGATCCGTTCGAACTGGAGGCCCTACGCTTTAAGATCTGCAACCCGACCGCCAGCCTTTACAACAATCGGACCCAGATCCACGCGGCGATCGAGTTCGCCTGTCTCGACATTATCGGCCAGACCCTTAGCGTTCCTGTCTACGATCTGCTGGGCGGCAAGCTGCGCGATACGGTGCGGTTTGCCAGCTACCTGTTCTTTCGTCTGCCCGACCCGGCGACCGGCGAGGGCGAGATCCGAACGGCGGACCAGCTCATCACCGAAGCGCTGTCGCTGAAGGCCGAATGCGGCTTCACCGCCCATAAGCTGAAGGGCGGCGTCTTTCCGCCCGACTATGAGCGGGAGGTCTTTCGGGCCCTTGCCGACGCCGTACCAGGCGACGGTGTGCGCTTCGACCCCAACGCGGCCTTCCCGGTCGAGGAGGCGATTTCGTTCGGCCGGGCGATCAGCGATTTGCGCAACGACTATTACGAGGACCCGACTTGGGGCCTGAACGGCATGCGCCGTGTGCGCGAGGCGGTGGATATCCCGCTGGCCACCAATACGGTCGTGGTCACGCCCGAGCAGCTTGCCGCCAATATCCTCGACCCGGCAGTCGACGTCATTCTCTTGGACACGACCTTTTGGGGCGGCGTGCGCGCCTGCGTGAAGGCGGCCGGCGTATGCGAGACCTTTCAGCTTTCGATCGCGGTTCATTCGTCGGGCGAATTAGGCATTCAGCTGGCCACGATGCTGCATCTCGGCGCCGTACTGCCCAACCTGACCTTTGCCGCCGATGCCCACTATCATCATCTGAAGGACGACATCATCACCGGTGGGCCGTTTCAATATCGCGAAGGCGCGATCGCCGTGCCGGACGGACCAGGTCTGGGGGTCACGCTGGATCGGGACAAGCTGGGCCAATATGCCGACTACTATCGTGAAGTCGGCGGCTACCCTTACGACCGCGACCCGTCGCGAACGGGCTGGTATTCGCTGGTACCGAACACGCGCTGGGCGGATCCGTCCCAGTCACCCTAGGCGGTCCCGCCCGGCGCCGCCGACTAGTGAACAGCCGGCGGCGTGGCACGTCCCATCTATGGAGCCACGTAGCTGGTTTTGACGAGGGTGTAGAACTCGCGCGCATACGCCCCTTGCTCGCGCGGGCCGTAGCTTGACCCTTTGCGGCCGCCGAACGGAACGTGATAGTCCACGCCGGCGGTGGGCAGGTTCACCATCACCATGCCGGCCTGGGCATTGCGCCGATAGTGGCTGGCGTTCTTCAGCGAGGTGGTGCAGATACCCGATGACAGGCCGAAATCGGTGTCGTTGGCAACGCTCAGCGCCTCGTCATAATCCGCGACCTTGATCACGCTGGCGCACGGGCCGAAGATCTCTTCGCGCGCCGAGCGCATGGCATTGCTAGCACCGACGAAAACCGCCGGACGCTGGAAGAAGCCGTCGCCGTCGGCAACGTCGCCCCCGCTGACCTCGCAGCCCTCTTCCTTGGCCAGACGGACATAGGAGAGATTCTGATCAAGCTGCGATTGGTCGACGACCGGGCCGATCTGCGTCTTCGGATCGAGGGCATCGCCCACCACCAGGCTCGAGGCCGCCTCGGTCAGCTTGTCGACAAACGCGTCATGGATGCCGCTGGTGACGATCAGGCGCGAGGACGCGGTGCAGCGTTGGCCGGTGGAAAAGAAGGCGCCGTTGACGCAGGCCGAAACGGCCACGTCGAGGTCGGCATCGTCCAGAACCACCATCGGGTTCTTGCCGCCCATCTCAAGCTGAACGCGCTTGCTGGTTTGCGTGCACTTGACTGCAAGGTCCCGGCCCGTGGCCACCGACCCTGTGAAACTGATGGCGTCGATATCCGGATGGTCAACCATGCGCGCACCCACCTGGCTGCCGCGCCCCATGACCAGATTGAAGACACCATCGGGGCATCCCGCATCTTTCAGGATCGACGCGATTTCCCAGGCACATCCCGGGGTCAGGTCAGCCGGCTTCAAGATCACCGCATTGCCGAATGCCAAGGCCGGAGCGACCTTCCAGGCCGGAATCGCGATCGGGAAGTTCCAGGGCGTAATCAGGCCGACGATGCCCACCGGCTCGCGTTCGACCAGGACCTCGATGCCCGGCCTGACCGATGGCTGCACATCGCCGACAAGCCGCAGCGCTTCCCCGGCGAAGAATTTGAAGACTTGCGCGGCGCGCGTTGCCTCGCCGATGCCCTCGGCCAGGGTCTTGCCCTCCTCGCGCGACAGAAGCCGCCCCAGCTCTTCCCGCCTCGACATCAGTGCGGCACCGGCGGCCTCGAGCACATCGTGCCGAACCTGCGGGCTTGCCGACGCCCAGCCAGGAAGTGCCGCCCGAGCCGCCGCGACGGCCTCGTCGACGGCATCGGCCCCACCGCGCGTATACTCGCCGATCACCTCTTGCGTGTTCGAGGGGTTGATGTTCGGCGCCATCTCCACACCCTCGACCCATTCGCCGCCAATCAGGTTCTTGAACCTGGCCATGCCTTACTCCGTGCCTTCAAGTTTTTCGATGCCTGTCGCCGGGCGGGCAATCCTGCCTCGACCGAACGCCACGTAAGAAGCCATAGGGTATACCCCGCCCAGTGCTTTGACATCAAAGATCACGGCTAGATCGCGTCTGCAACTCTGGTCTTCCGACGCAATTGAGCTTGCCTCCCTAGAAGCCGTTCACTCTAATTTGGCACAGTGACGCGCGGGTTGTGCAGACGGCGAGAACAGCCAGGGTGACGATGGGAGGACGCGATGACCGAGACCGGACTTACAAAAACCGTCGGCTGGAATGCCTCGGTGCCGCCGAACGGTTTCGCCAATCGTCCGAAGGCGATCGTCAACAACGACAACGCGCAGGGGCTGGCAACGCCGGAAGGGGACATTGAAATCGAGACCACGCCGGAACACCGAAATCTGATCGCGGGCGATCCAACCTGTGCCAACTGGACCCGCAGCTATGACGACCCAAACGTCGTCGCCTTGCGCGAGCGGTTGGCGCGAGACAATGGGATCAAGGGTCTGGAACTGGTGCGGCCGGACGAGGTGGAACGTGCCGCGGCTCTGCTCCATCGGGACGGCTTCGTCGTAATCCGCGACGCGCTCGACCTCGAACAGCTTACGGAAATCCAAGCAGCGTCGAACCAAGCCGTTGCAGAATTGATGGCGGATGATCCGACCTGCGCCGCAGGCGGCGGCGCTGGCGGATTGCCCCACCGGTATTCGTTCGGCGGCGGTTCTGCCTCGCGCCACATGCTGCACAAAAAAGAATGGTGCGACCTGATCGACCTGCCGACCACGACACCGGTCCTGAATGAAATTTTCGGCTCGCCCAACTATGTGGTCGGCGGGGCCGGCGGCGACATCGCTATGCCCGGCGCAATCGAGTATCAGGGCCTGCACTCAGATAATATGTGGTCTGAACTGCCCGACCCGTTTGGGCATATCAATATGCGCGACCTGCCTGTTCCCGTGCTGACCATCAACTTTCCGATGGTGGACTTAACGACCGAGAACGGCCCTATCCGCCAGATTCCTGGCAGCCAGCGCTGGCGCGCGCCGATCCCGAACCTGTCCGACGAGCCGGAATGGATGAAGCTCAGCACCGTGTGCCCCGCGCCTGCAGGCTCCGCCGTTCTACGCGACATCAGGGCCTGGCATGGTGGTACGCCGAACATCTCAAGAGACATCCGCGCCATGCCGAACGTTGAGTACTTCGCGCCCTGGTTCCGCAGCGAAGGCATCATGCGATGCATGCCTTATGAGCGGTGGCAGGAGTTGTCGCCCCATGGCAAGCGGATTTCCCGCTATGTCGTTTGCGACAAGGGCGAGACGGTAATCGGCGCAGGCTATATGCACCCACGGGCCCGGATGCGTGAAAAGTTCAAGGATGAACAATTCAGCCAAATGAGCCCATCGGACGCCGAAGACTACAAGTATCGCCTATAGGTCCCGACGGGCGAAGGTCGGCAATCCACTCGCGAGAGGCCAAATCCTGTCGATCTAGGAACGAGACGTCACGATTAACAACGAACGCGTGAACGGTACTGGTCCTTGCCGGGTCGTCACCGCATTTGGGAAGGAACCGCCAACGACCTGGTATTGCCCTGATGCCTTCGTTCCCGTGGCGCGCACCGCGCCAAGCGCCTGTTTCCCCTGATCAATCCCAAAAGCCGAAACGACGCTGGCGACTTGCAAAAGCCGCGGCCGTCGCCATGGCCGTTAGCCTTCCATTGCCGGCCAGCGCCGAGCTTACGGAGCAACAAGCGCTGGACTACAGCCTCAATTTGATCTTTTCCAATTTGGCTACTGCGCGCGAAGCCCTGGCCGCGTTGACCGCCGAGGAAGACCCCGGTCTCTCGCACGCGGTGATCCATGCGATGCGATTTTCCCTGCTGCCGCGCTCATCATTGCAGGCCGCGCTGGAGTCCATGGTCCAGAGCGAGTTGGACGACGAAGAGGCGCCGCAGGAATGGTTCGAATGGATGTTGTGGCGTGAGCAACGGGACGATCTGCCTGTTCACCCGAGCTATGCCGAATTTCAGCGCCAAATGTTCGCGCGCATAGACCCAAGATTTCTCCAATTCCTGCCGCCTGATGCGGCCCACGACATTCGGCTGGAGGAGATTGTCTGGGGTGGCGTGAGTGTCGACGGCATTCCGGCACTGACGAACCCAACGCTGATCGAGGCGGCAGCGGCCGACTATCTGAGCGGCGATGATCTTGTCTTCGGCGTCGAGATCAATGGCGACGCCCGCGCCTACCCCTTACGCATCTTGAACTGGCACGAGATGTTCAACGATGTCATTGGCGGCGTGCCCGTTTCTCTGGCCTATTGCACCCTGTGCGGCGCCGGGATTCTTTTCGACACGACGGTCGAGGGTTATGACGAGCCGTTCGTGTTCGGATCGTCCGGCTTTCTTTATCGCTCCAACAAGCTGATGTACGACACCGCGACGCGCAGCCTGTGGAACCAATTTACCGGCCGCCCGGTCGTCGGCCCGCTAACGGGCTCTGGCATCGAGCTGGACATCAGGCCAGTCGCCATCACGTCATGGGAAAGCTGGCAAGACCAACACCCAGATACGCGCGTTCTATCGCTGGAAACCGGTTTCCGGCGCGACTACAGGCCCGGCGCCGCCTATGGCGACTACTTCGCCAGCCCAGAACTGATGTTCCCGGCAGCCTTGCGCGACGAGGCGCTGGAGCAGAAGGAGTTTGTCTTCGGGATTCGCGCGCCCGGCGGCGCCAAGGCCTGGCCGCTTGGGGCCTTTGCCGGAGGCACGGTCATCAATGACCGGGTCGGGCTGATCGACGTGGTGCTGATCGGCGACGAAGCGACGCGCACTGTGCGGGCCTATCGCCGAGGCGAGTTCGAATTCGCGGCCGAGGACGGCGATCTAAGTCGACTGATAGGCGACGGCACCAGCTGGACAGTAACCGAGGAGGCACTGGTCGCGGACGACGGCCGCACCCTGCCGCGCGAACCTGGGCACGTTGCCTTCTGGTTTGCCTGGGCAGGATACCTTCGTGATGCGGAATTGTATGAGCCGTCTGGCTAGGGATTGTCCCCTACTCTAGGCAGACGCCATACAAACGCCCCCGTCCGCTACGGCATGGCCAAAAGCGGGCGGGGGATCTTATGCGTTCCGATAGCCTAGCGCCGCCCCTCCCGCAGGAACCGCTGCATCAAGCGAGTCCTTGCATAGCGACGATCATGCATGGGCCGAGCGGAGGGATCAGGCTCAATACGCTCGGCGTCCGCACTCATGGCCGCCATGGCATCGGCAAGTGACGGGTGCATCCGCGCCGCCGTCGCTGCCAGCATGGCACTGCCAAGCAATACCCCTTCGCTCTCGCTAGGCAAGTCAACAGGCAGACCCGTCGCATCGGCATGCGCTTTCATCAAAAGCCGGTTTTTGGCTCCGCTGCCGGTTGCGACGATGGCATCGATACGGTGGCCGTTTTCCTCCAGCACCTCGACGATATGGCGGGTCCCATAGGCCAGCGCGAATAAGCCGGCAAGATAGGTTCGAGCGAGGTCACGCCTGTCGCTATCGAGGCCCAGACCGAGAATGGCCCCAGACATTTCAGGGTCGGCCAGTGGTGATCGATTGCCAAGAAAATCAGGCGCGATCAAACGGTCGCCTAAGAAAGTATCGGCATCGCTGTCGGACAACAGATCGGCAAGCTCACGATCAAGCCTGGCGTGCTCGGCATTTGCATCGCCCTCGCAGGCTGGGTGGCTGACGATAAGGTGGTCGAGAAGTGCACCCGCGGCGGACTGGCCTGCCTCGGCCAACCAGGCGCTTCCCGACAGCGCACCGAAATAGGGGCCCCAGACACCCGGAACCGCCAACCGGTCGGCGGCCTCAACCAGATGGCAATTGGAGGTGCCCATGATCATCGCCAGCCTGCCGAGCGTCGACCCGCCCTTTGCCCCGCTGGCGACGATGCCAACGGCCCCAGCATGGGCATCGATGGCAGATGCCGCGACAGCTGTTCCAGGCGCTAGCCCGAGTTCATCGGCGGCCTTCGCGCTCAACCCCGAGCCGATCGGGGTGCCCGGCACCAAGATGTCGCGCCCGACAATGGCGTGATCCTCAGCCAGCAAATCCGCCATATCGACGGTTCCAAGTAAGGACTCCGGCCAGCCCGTCTGGGGCGATGCGACCCAGCGCTGATAGTCGAGGCACCATTTGCAAACGGTCGTGCAGCTTGATCGGGCGTCGTTGCCCGTTGCACGCCATGTCAACCAGTCCGACAGATCTCGCGCCTTGCCAAGTTGCGACCAAATCTCCGGCGCATGGCGTTTCAGCCACAGCAGCTTGGGAAGCTGCATTTCCGGCGACATGACGCCGCCAACCTGGTCAAGCGCGGGGTCGCCGCTCTCGGTCATCTCGGCGGCCTCGGCAACCCCGCGATGATCCATCCAGACGATCACGTCATGCGTCGGCTCGCCCTTACTGAGGGGAAGCGGCTCTTCTTCTCTGTCAGACAGCACCAACGAGCAGGTCGCGTCAAAGCCAATGCCGACCACGTCGCTGGGCGCCACGCCCGCGTCTGTCACCGCTGCGCGGACTGCGGCAACAACGGAGCTCCAGATATCCGCGCTAGACTGCTCGACCCGGTCGCCTGAAAGACGCCAAAGCTGGGTATCGGCAGCGCCTCGCCCGAGCCGCCGGCCCCTTGCATTGAACACGGCAGCGCGGGCCGATCCAGTGCCCACATCAATGCCGATCACCACAGGATTCATATTTTCTCCACAACGATCTCTTAGATCCGAACAGAGAGGCACCATGGAGCCCGGCGCCCGCTTGAACAAGCGCCTTTGGCGCGTGACGCAAGTTCAGTCAATTCGCGCGCCGGTTTAGTGATCTCGCTACAGCTAAACAATATATGATGTTGCAGTGCGAAAATTCCGACTATTCGTTTCGTCAGTTAGCCAAGAAAACTCTCATAATTCCAAAAATCGATTGACGACGGTTCGACAGAAAGTTTAGTAAACTAAACTATCGTCATAAACTCGCCTGGCCAAACTCCGCGTGCCGGGCAATGTGGATCAGTTGACAAGGCTGACCAACAACGAAGAGGGAGTGTCCGAATGCGTCGTTTTGCTTTGCTTACGTCCGCCGCCGCCCTGGCCCTGACAGCCAGCGTGGCAAATGCGCAAGAATCAATAACCGTCGGTTGGGCTGCCTGGGACCCGGCCAATGCTTTGGTCGAACTGTCTCAGGATTTCACCGAGCAGACTGGGATCGAAGTCGAATTCGTCTTCATCCCCTGGCCGAACTTCACGGCCGAAGTGTTCAATGAGTTGAACGCGGGCGGCGATACGTTCGACGTCTTGATCGGCGACAGCCAGTGGATCGGCGCCGGCGCCGAACTTGGCCACTATGTCCAGCTCAACGACTTCTTCGATGCCAATGGCATCGCGATGGATGATTTCCTGCCGGCGACCGTCTATTCCTATTCGACATGGCCGAAGGGCGAGCCGAACTATTGGGCGCTGCCGGCCATGGGCGACGCGCTGGCCTGGACCTATCGCACCGATTGGTTCGAGCGTTTCGGCGACGAATTCGAGGCCGAGTACGGCTATCCGCTGGCGCCGCCGGAATCCTGGGACCAACTGAAAGATATCGGCGAGTTCTTCCAAGGCCGCGAGATTGATGGCCAGACCGTCTACGGCATGGCGATCAACACCGAGCGGGGCTCGGAAGGCATCACCATGGGCGTCACGGCGGCCATGTATGCCTGGGGCATGGAATACGACAACCCCGACAATCCGTACGAGATGGAAGGGTACTTCAACGCCGAGCACGTGGTCGAGGCGCTGGAGTTCTATCGCGAGCTTTATGAGTGCTGCACCCCACCGGGTTGGGCGGATGCATACATGCAGGAAAATCTGGACGCGTTTACCTCCGGCCAGGTTGCCATGCAGATGAACTGGTATGCCTTCTTCCCGGGCATCTCCCGCCATCCAGACGTCGGCCCAGTCACCGGGTTCTTCTCCAATCCGGGACAGGAAATCGATGCCGCGACCTTGGGTGGCCAAGGCATGTCGGTGGTCGGCTACTCCGACAATCAGGACGAAGCCCTGCAATATCTCGCCTGGTTCGCGCAGCCGGATGTCCAGCAGCGCTGGTGGGATCTGGGCGGCTATTCAGTGCATAACGACGTTCTGTTCAGCGACGAGTTCCTGGACAGTGCCGTCTATGCGCAGGGCTTCCTGGACTCCATGCAGATCGTTCAGGACTTCTGGCAGGAACCAGCCTATGCCGACCTGATGCTGGCCATGCAAGAGCATATCCACAACTACGTGGTTGCCGGCGAGGGCACGGCGCAAGAAGCGCTGGATGCGACGATCGAGGAGTGGACGGAGATCTTCGAGGACGAAGGCATCCTCTAGTCCGAAGCATCGTTTGACCATGCATGCGGGGCCGGTTCTTAGCCGAGCCGGCCCCGTTTTGCGCCCAAACTCCTACTAGTCCACTGGATATCACCTCGTGACCGACACCAGCGCAGATGTGACTGGCCAGACGCCAGCCACCGCAACCAAGCCCCCGAAAGGCGGAATGGTAAGGCGCGTGCGCGGGCTGTCAGACAGGGCGATCGCCTGGATCTTCATCACTCCGACGATCCTGCTTTTGCTGGCGGTCAACATCTATCCGTTGGTGTGGACGGTTTACCTGTCCTTCACCAATTACCGCGCCAACCGGCCAAACCGGGAAATTGAATGGGTCGGCACGCGCAACTACGAACGCATTCTGACCGACGAAGACGTCTGGGAGAACCTGCAGCGTACCGCTCACTTCGTCACCTTCACGATGCTGTTCCAGGTGCTGCTCGGCTTCGGCCTCGCCCTGCTGCTGCACAAGCGGTTCAAGGGCCACGCACTGTGGACCACCTTGATCCTGCTGCCGATGATGCTGTCGCCGGCCGTGGTCGGCATGTACTGGAAATATCTGTTTGACCCGCAGATCGGCATCTTCACCTACCTGATCAATGCGGTCTGGGATTTCGGCCCCTTCTCGATGACCTCCGAGGTCGGGTTGGCGCCCTGGGCGATCATCATTGTCGATACCTGGATGTGGACGCCCTACATCATGTTGCTGTGCCTGGCCGGCCTGCGCTCGGTGCCGAACTATCTTTACGAGGCCGCCGAGATCGACCGGGCCTCGACCTGGCGCAAATTCTGGAACATCACCCTGCCGATGGTGCTGCCCTTCTTGATGCTGGCGGTCATGTTCCGCGCCATCGAGAACTTCAAGATGTTCGATCTGGTGTTCGAACTGACGTCCGGCGGCCCCGGCAACACAACGCGCCTCGCCTCGATTGACCTGAAAGAGCTGGCGTTCGACCGCTGGCAAACCGGTCGGTCCTCAGCGCTGGCGATCATCCTGTTCGTCACCGTGTTCGGCGCGATGAACGTCTTCGTGAAACTGATGAACCGGGTGAAGTCACGATGAGCGCCGCGCCCAAAGTTCTGACCCCAACCGAGAGCTCGACCCAGCTCAAATGGTTCGCGGCGATCGTCGTCATCGCCTATGCGGCGATCTCGCTGATCCCGATCGTCTGGATCTTTATGACCGCGTTCAAGGGCACGGCGACTGCCATTTCCTATCCGCCGGCCGTGGTCTTCGAACCATCGCTGGAAGGGTTTGTGAACCTGTTCACCACCCGCAGCCGGCAGTCGGCCGAATACCTTGCGCAATTGCCGCCGCCGGATACCTGGTGGGCGGAGATCGTTCGCAGCAACGATCAGGTCATCGCCGGCCCTTCGCCCTTCTTCGGTCGGTTCATGAACTCGGTCATCATCGGCTTCGGCTCGACCTTCATCGCAATTGTGCTGGGCGTAATGGCCGCCTACGCCTTCTCGCGCTTCAAGGTGCCGCTGGCCGACGATTTGCTGTTCTTCATCCTGTCGACCCGGATGATGCCGCCGGTTGCCGTCGCGATCCCCATCTTCCTGATGTATCGCGCTCTTGGCCTCAGCGACACCCATGCCGGCATGATCATCCTCTACACGGCCGTGAACATCTCGCTCGCGGTCTGGCTGCTGAAGGGCTTCATCGACGAGATTCCGCGAGAGTATGAAGAAGCGGCCATGGTCGACGGCTATACCCGCTTCCAGGCCTTCCGGAAGGTCGTGCTGCCGCAGGCAGCCACAGGCATCGCGGCAACCGCGATCTTCTGTCTGATTTTGGCCTGGAATGAATATGCCTTCGCCCTGCTGCTGACCACCAACCGAGCGGAAACGGCACCACCCTTCATCCCGAACATCATCGGCGATGGCGGGCTCGATTGGGCGGCCGTCTCGGCCGGCGCGTCCCTTTTCCTACTGCCGGTACTGATCTTCACCTTGTTCCTGCGCAAGCATCTGCTGCGCGGCATCACCTTCGGGGCGGTGCGCAAATGACGCAGTCATTCCTTCCCGAAGAAACGGTGGAAAAACCGCGCAACCTCATGCGGCGCATCTTCCGGCGCAAGCCGTGGGAGATTGCGACCATGATCCTGATCGCGCTCGGCGTCGTCATGCTGACCCAGCCCTTCTCGCTTTGGCTTTATGGCTGGAGCCTGACGCCGCTGCTGGTCGGCACCTTCGGCTTCGTCATCGTCAGCCATTTTCCGGACTGAACCGATGGCCGAAATCCGCATCGAAAACCTGCACAAGGCCTTCGGCGATTTCGTCGCCGTGCGGGATTCGACCATGACGGTGCAGGACGGGCACTTCTTCGTCCTGCTCGGCCCGTCCGGCTGCGGCAAGACGACGACCTTGCGCATGATCGCAGGGCTGGAATTTCCGACGGAAGGCAACGTCCTTCTGGACAATGACGACGTCACCTATCATCGCGGCCGCGAGCGGGACATCGCCTTCGTCTTCCAGATGTTCGCGCTCTATCCGCACATGAACTGCTACCGTAATTTGGCCTTCCCGCTGATCACCCAGGGCACGCCCCGCCGCGAAGTGCGAGAGCGGGTGACGGAGACGGCACGCCTGCTGCGCATCGAGCATTTGCTGAAACGCCCGGTTGGCGGATTGGCCGCCGGCGACCGTCAACGCATCGCCCTTGGCCGGGCCATCATCCGGCGGCCGAAGGCGTTCTTGATGGACGAGCCGCTGGGCGCGCTCGACACCGAGTTCCGAGATCTGATGTGCCAAGAACTGCGCAGCCTGCACAACCGCATCGACGCGACGACCGTCTATGTCACCCATGATCAGGTCGAAGCCATGTCCATGGGCGATATGATCGCGGTCATGAACCAGGGCGACGTGCTGCAAGTCGCGCCGCCGCAAGAAATCTACGACAACCCGGCGACCCTGTTCGTCGCCAACTTCATCGGCAGCCCACCGATGAACTTCCTCGATATCGATGGCGGGATGGACAATACGGGCAGCGCAAAACTGGCCGGCGGCGCAACAGTCGCCGCCCCAACTTTGGCAGAAACGCCGACCAGCAATGAGCTGATCTACGGCATCCGGCCGGAACATCTGGTGATCACCGATGACGGCCCGATGCGCGGCACCGTCTTCGGCGTGGAATATATGGGCGCTCGTCAGGTGCTGACCATCGATACCGAAGCGGGCCGACTGAAGGTCCGAACGGGCGGTGCCGTTCGTGCCGTGGCAGGCGAAACAATCGGCTTGGACGTTACCAGCGCACGAGCCGTGATTTTCGACCGCGCGACCGAGCTGGCCCTGCCCCGCGCGCCGCAACCCGCTATTCGGGAGGCGGCCCATGGCTGATATCCGCCTCGAAGGAATCACCAAGCGCTTCGGCGATGTCACCGCCGTTGACGCGCTCGATCTAACGATCAAAGACGGCGAATTCGTCGTCCTTCTCGGCCCTACGGGCGCCGGCAAAACGTCGACCTTGCGCCTGATCGCGGGGCTGGAGAAGCCGGACGCAGGCCGCATTACCATCGACGGTACCGATGTCACCAAGGCCCAGCCGGCCGAGCGCGATGTCTCGTTCGTGTTCCAGCAATACTCGCTCTACCCACACTACACGGTTTATCAGAACCTCGCCTTCCCCCTGAAATCGCCCCTCCAGAAATGGAGCAAGCAGGAGATCGAAGCTCGTGTCCACGAGGTCGCTGGCATGCTGCACATCGAGGGCAAACTGAAGAATAAGGCGACAGAACTGTCCGGCGGTGAGATGCAGCGGGTCGCCATCGGCCGCGCCCTGGTGCGCCGCCCCGCCATCTATTTGATGGACGAACCGCTGTCGTCCCTAGATGCCAAGCTGCGCGCGGAGTTGCGGGTGGAGTTGAAGCGCATCTCCATGGAGCTTGGCGCGACGATCCTTTACGTCACCCATGATCAGGTGGAAGCCATGACCATGGCCGACCGGATCGGAGTGATGAACCAGGGCCGGCTGGAACAGATCGGCACACCTCGCGACATCTACCTCGCGCCGGAGACGATCTATGTCGCCCAGCGGCTCAGTTCACCGCCGATGAATTTGATCGAGCCGTCTCTGTTCGGCATCACGGCCCCCACCGGCACCGAGTCGGTTGGTATTCGGCCGGAGGATATCACCCTCAGCCAGTCTGGCGGCATCGAGGGTCGGGCCGTCTTGGTCGAACATCTGGGCGCCGAAACGGTGGCGGTCCTGCAAATCGACGGTGCCCAAGTGCAGGCATTGCTTGATCCGCACGCCACCGTGGCTGAGGGCCAGACCGTAAGCGTCGGGGTGAAAGAAGATGCCCCTCTGTTCTTCGATCGCGATGGCCAGCGCATCGACGCCGCAAGGGCTGGAGGGTGACCTATGGCAGATAACCAACTTTCCGCCTTGATAGACACCGCAAATATGGCGGTTCAGGACGCCAAGGACGAGCTGACCAAGCTCGACCAGGCCATTGGCGATGGCGATCACGGGCTGAACATGGCGCGCGGTTTTGAGGCGATCGCCGAGGACCGCGAGAAGATCCTGGCCAAACCGCTTGGCCCAGCTCTGCAGGCCGCCGGCATGACCTTGGTGATGAAGGTCGGCGGCGCCTCGGGGCCGCTCTATGGCAGCTTGCTGATGTCCATGGGCAAGGCGGCCCCGGAAGGCGAGCCCGATGCGGCCGCCCTGACAGACATGCTGGGCGCCGGCATCGACGCCGTGAAAAAGCGGGGCAAGAGCGACCGGGGCGCCAAGACCATGCTGGACGTGCTGATCCCCGTGTACGAGGCGCTGGCCGACGGGGCCGACATCGCCAAAGTCCGTCAGGTGGCGGACGAGGCCGCCGAGGCCACGATTCCCATGGTCGCGACTAAGGGTCGGGCATCTTATCTCGGCGAGCGCAGCGCCGGACACATGGACCCAGGCGCCGCGTCCTCGCGCCTGGTGATTCAGACTGTCTGCGACGTCATCGAAGGAGCGCGCTGATGAGCCAATCGCCCCCAACAGTTGGACTCGTGATCGTCTCCCATTCTTCCGACGTGGCGCGCGGCACAGCCGAAATGGCCCGCCAGATGGTCGGCAACGAGGTCACCATCGCCCATTGCGGCGGCGATCCGGATGGCGGCCTGGGCACGGATGTCGCCAAGATCATGGAGGCCATCGACCAAGCATGGAGCGATGCGGGCGTTGCCATCCTGGTCGATCTTGGCGGCGCCGAAACCAACAGCGAGATGGCGCTGGAAATGCAGCCGGCCGAGCGGCAGGACCGGATCCGCATCTTGAACGCGCCGGTGGTCGAAGGCGCGGTGATGGCGGCGGCGGAAGCGGCCGGCGGCTCCCCCCTCTCCGCCGTCCAGGCCACCGCCGAAGAACTGATGGGCCAGCCATGAGCGTGATGCCGACAGATGACGAAGCGATCGAGCGGAGCGTCTTGCTGACCCACGAGGTCGGCCTGCATGCGCGACCGTCCGTCAAACTGACCAAGCTTGCCAAGCAATACGCGGCCGCGATCGCAATCAAGCCCGATGACCGGGACGATTGGACTGACGCCAAGAGCATTGTGAAGGTCATGGCGCTGAAGGCCAAGCAGGGCGTGACGCTACATTTCAAGGCGGAAGGCAGCGACGCGGAAAGCGCGCTGGACGCCATGGTCGGGCTGGTCGAGCGGAACTTCGACGATGGCGGGCGGTAACCGTCTGAAGCTGGAGGGAAAGCGTGCGTCCGGCGGTCTTGCTGTCGGCCTGGCCCATCTGCTGGACAAGCCGGAGGCCGATGACGAGGCAGACACCGAGCGCGGCGATGACGCGAAAGACCTTCTGGAACTGGCCATCGAAGCGGCGGTGGAAGCATTGTCCACACTGGCACGAGAAGCCGGCGAGATGGGCAGCGAGATTCTCGACTTTCAAATTGCGTTGCTGGAAGACGATGCGCTGGTCGAACCGGCCTTGGAGGCAATCTCGGAAGGGGCAAGCGCGCCTGCCGCTTGGCGCGGCGCGCTCAACGCCCAGATCGCCGACTATGCCGGCTCGGACGATGATTATTTTCAGGCCAGGGCCGAAGACCTCATCGATTTGCGGGATCGGGTGCTGGCCAACCTTGCTGGCATGGACTTCGCAACGGGCGACGTGAAAGAAGACGCGGTTCTGGTCGGTTGGGAGATGACACCGTCGCGCTTTCTCGCAATCGATTGGGACCGAGCCGGCGGTCTTGCGCTAGCGGGCGGTAGCCCTTCCAGCCATGTGGCCATGCTAGCCAGGGCCCGAGGTCTGCCGATGGTCGTCGGTCTTGGCCAGGGCATCGGCATTGTCGAGGAGGGCGAGTCCGTCCTGTTGGATGCCGACAAGGGGGAGGTGACTGCCCGGTTGGACCAGGCGGCTCTCGACGAAGCGCGGACCGAGGCCGCCAGACGGGCACACTTGGCGGAAGAAGCTGAACGCCTGTTGCCTACCCCGGCTGCCACCCGATCTGGTCAGCGGGTAATGACGATGGTCAATGTCGATGATCCGGACAGGCTGCATGACATTCCGGTGGACCATTGCGACGGCATTGGCCTGACACGAACCGAGTTTCTGTTTCACGACCGCGCCGATTTGCCGGACGAGGATGAGCAGACCTCAGTCTACACGCGCATTTTGGAATGGGCCGATGGCCGTCCCGTTACGATCCGCACGCTGGAT
>JBCCER010000073.1:0-19992 GCA_039030175.1 Pseudomonadota bacterium | reverse complement strand
CTCGATGGGACCGAGAGGCGGCCAATGGGTCTGATCCGACAGCGACTGTGCGATATGGGCCTCGATACCCTAAACGAACGGTCGCAAGATGCGGAGAACGAGCTGTTCAACCTCGGCATTACCTTCCAGGTCTATCGGGAAAATCAGGCGGTCGACCGCATCTTGCCCTTCGATGTGATCCCAAGGGTGATCACACCGACGGAGTGGAGCCATTTGCGAGAGGGAACGATGCAGCGCGTCACCGCGCTGAATCAGTTCCTCCACGATATCTATCACGACCAGCATCTGTTTCGTGACGATATCGTCCCCAAGGAGCTCGTTCTGGGGAACAGCAACTACGTGCCGGCCATGGAGGGCTTGAAGGTCAAACATGGCAGCTACGTCAACATCCTAGGCGTCGATCTCGTGCGCGACGGCCAAGGCGTTTTTCGCGTCTTGGAGGACAACTGTCGCGTTCCGTCGGGTGTGTCCTACGTGGTTGAAAACCGCCAGCTGATGCAGCGCGCTTTTCCTGACCTGATGGACGATATCGGCGTGAAGAACGTGGCGGACTATGGCCGCAAGCTTCACGAAGCCTTGTGCGACGTCGCTCCCGATGGCGTTATTGAGCCGCAAGTGGTTTTGCTGTCGCCCGGCACCTACAACTCGGCTTACTTTGAGCATGTGTTCCTGGCGCGTGAGATGGGCGTGCCGCTGGTCGAGGGATCGGACCTGGTCGTTGAAGATGACAAGGTCTTCATGAAGACAATCACCGGGCTGTCGCCAGTGCATTCGATCTACCGCCGGCTGGACGATGCCTTCATAGATCCGGAGGCGTTCAATCCGGACAGTTTACTCGGCGTGCCTGGATTGATGCGTGCCTATGCGAAGGGCAATGTCACATTGGCCAACGCAGTCGGCACGGGCGTAGCGGACGACAAGGCGATCTACGCCTACATGCCGCGCCTGATCAAATATTACCTCGATCAGGACCCAATATTGGAAAGCGTGCCAACCCATATCTGCCGCGAGCCGGAAGGCCTCCAATACACGCTCGACCATCTTGACGAGTTGGTGGTGAAGCCTGTCGGCGAGGCTGGCGGATACGGTATCGTCATCGGGCCGCGCTCAACGGAAGAACAGTTGGAAGAATGCCGGGCATCGTTACTGGATGACCCTGCAAACTATATCAGCCAGCCGGTCGTTCCTCTGTCGGTCAGTCCGACCTTGACCGATGACGGCATTGAGCCGCGGCATGTCGACCTCCGGCCATTCTGCGTTACGGGCAAGTCGAGCTGGGTGTTGCCCGGCGGGTTGACTCGCGTCGCACTTCGCAAAGGATCGCTTATCGTCAACTCGTCACAGGGTGGCGGGTCGAAAGATACATGGGTCCTCGAGTCATGATGCGCGGCCAGTCAGACCTCCTCGCCCGCTATGCCGAAGCTGCGTTCTGGATGGCGCGGTATGTCGAACGGGCGGAAAACCTTGCGCGTCTTGTCGATGTCAACGAGACCTTCGCGAGGGATTCGCGCGGGTCATCCAGTTGGGCGGCACTGGTTCAACTCAACGCCGATACCGAGCGTTTCGCAGATCGCCATGGCGAGGACCAGACAAGCGCCGAAAACGTTCTTAACTTCTACCTATTGGACACGGAAAACCCGACATCGATCCGCAGCTCAATCCGCATGGCGCGGGAGTCCGCTCGTACCTTACGGCCGCTTATCAGCACCGAGATGTGGACCCATTTGAATGTCTTCTACAACCGGATGCTGGCGCTGACGCCAGCCAACATTTCCTCCCCTCGGGTCAGCCGGCTGTGCACGACGATCAAGGAAGCCTGCCAGGCCCATACCGGCATCGTCGAGGGCACGTTCTATCGGGACGAGGGCTGGTATTTTTATCAGATCGGCCGACGTCTGGAACGGGCCGATCAAACGAGCCGGCTACTGGATATCAAGTATCACACGCTGCTGCCCACGCCGGACGATGTCGGCTCGTCCCTGGATATCAGCCAGTGGAACGCGTTGCTGCGTTCGGTCGCCGGCTATCACGCGTTCCGCCGGGTGCATCCCCGCGACCTTAGTGCCAACGATGCGGCAGGGTTTTTGATATTCGACAACGCCTTTCCGCGCTCGATCCAAGGCGGCATCAACGAAATCGCCACATTTTTGGGTGAGTTGAGGTCCCGCTACGGGCTGCGCGGTGGCGCTGGCGCCATGGAACGGTTGGACGAGATACAGGCTGTCCTGTCGACGCGAACCATCGAACGAATTGTAGAGGGCGGTCTGCATGAATTTCTCGACGCGATACAGACCCAACTCATCGCGCTAAGCAGCGATCTTGGCTCGGCGTTCTTCGGCCACGACTATGCGTCCGAGCCCGAATTGGCTGAAGCACGGGACTGACGGGCCGCCATGTCGATCATCAATTCCGGCGAGACGAAGCTCTATCACTTCTTTCGTTCCGGCCCTACGCCGTGTCCCTATCTGCCGGGCCGTATCGAGCGCAAGCTGTTCACGCGGCTGACCGATCAAGATCTGACAAAGCTCAATGACCAGCTTTGCGGGTCGGGCTTTCGACGCAGCCACGATATCGTCTATCGACCGGTGTGTCCCGGCTGCACGGCCTGCGTTCCAGTGCGCATCAAGGCCCAAGAGTTTTTCTGGTCTCGGTCGATGCGGCGGATTGTGTCCCGCAATAACGATCTCCAACTGTCGGAAAGTAAGGCGGTTGCAACGACAGAGCAATTCTCGCTGTTTTCCCGCTATCAATCATCGCGACACAGCGATAGCGACATGTCTCGTATGGGGGCCAACGACTATGCCGCCATGATCGAGGAGGGAGCGGCCACCGCGAGGCTCTTCAATCTTCGAACCCGAGACGGCGTATTGGTCGGTTCGATCCTCGCCGACCGCTTGGCCGATGGATTCAGTGCGGTCTATAGCTTTTTTGAGCCCGAGTTTGACCGCCGGTCGTTGGGGACCTTTCTGATCCTCGACCTGGTGCGGCTGGCACGGGCTGAAGGCCGGCGATACGTCTATCTGGGCTATTGGATTTCGGGCAGCCCGAAGATGGACTACAAGATGCGTTTCCGGCCTGTCGAACGGCTAACGCCGGCTGGCTGGGTCCTCTGCGATGAGGCGGGCCCAAATGCCACCATAGATCGCACTGCCTAATCCCCGTTAGTACTTGTGATACATTGTCTTTTCGGTTTGCTACGCTAAAGTGGCGCCATCATGCGGGGGATGCTCGACCTAGAAGGATTACCCGCAAAGAGGGGCAACTAGCCCCCGAAACTCACCGCAGTGGGAAGAACGGAAAAACCATTGCGGATTACAGGGAGTAACCAATGACGACGAACCGCAGATCATTCATCAAGGGCGCTGCGATTGGCAGCGCTGGCGTGGCGGCAACTGCTGCGTCCAGCCTGCCAGCACCCGCCATCGCCCAGGAGAGGCGCGAATGGCGCATGGTCACGAGCTGGCCGCGTGGCCTGCCTGGGGTCGGTACAGGCGCCGAGCGGCTGGCCGAGCGCATCACCACCATGTCCGAGGGCCGTATTACGGTCGAACTGTTTCCTGCGGGCGAATTGGTGCCAGCACTTCAGGTCTGGGACGCGGTTTCCGACGGCACCGCCCAACTTGGCCACGACGCGTCCTACTATCACATCGGCAAAACCGAAGGGGCCGCGTTCTATACTGCATTCCCCTATGGGTTTACGCCCGACGAGATCACCGCCTGGGTGACCTATGGTGGTGGGCAGGAGCTTTGGGACGAACTTTACGAGCCGTTCAACTTGAGAGGTTTCCTTGCCGGCAACACCGGTGTGCAAACATTCGGCTGGTTGCGCGAGCCCATCAACAGCGTCGAGGATTTGGACGGCCTTCGCTTCAGAGCGCCGGGCAACCAGGGTCGCGTTCTGGGCAAGCTGGGTGTCACTGTCGTACTGCTGCCCGGCGGCGAGATTTTCCCCGCCTTGCAGGCCGGCACGATCGACGGGGCGGAATGGATCGGACCCTATAACGATCTTTCTTTCGGCCTCTATCAGGTCTGCCCGTACTACTACTTCCCCGGCTATCACGAGCCCGGCTCTGCCCTTCAGATGACCGTCAACCGTGAGGAGTATGAGTCGCTGCCGAGCGACCTACAACAGTTGCTCAGGGTCGCCGCGGAGGCTGCCAACAGCGATATGACGGCTGAGTACAATGCGTTTTCCGGCCCGTCCCTGCGGACTTTGGTTACCGAGCATGGCGTGCAGCTGAACCCGCTGCCGGAGGATGTGCTGCTGGCGTGCGGTGAGGCATCCAACGAGGTCTTGAACGAGGTTTACGAAGCCGGCGATCCCATCACCCGCCGGATCATCGAAAGCTACTTCCAGTTCCGCCGCGACGCGATTCCGTGGTCGCGGATCGGTTCTCAGGCCTATCTGGGTTCGCGTCTGCTGCCGTTTGCCTACGAAATCACGAGCGGCTAGGAAGCTTGAAATTCGGCTTGGAACCGGGGCCTGCTGTATCGGCAGGCCCTTTTTCCATTACAATGCTGCATTGCACAAAGCAAGACCCAGCCATTCGCCCTAAAAATGAGGCATTTCGCTTGCTGGATGGGCTAGGTTATGGTGCCGGTCGTGGCATCATCATCGTTGACGCTCCCCGGTTCGTCTTTCAACAATCGATTTGCCATGCAACGCTTCACGGATCTCCGTAACAACATTCGGCTTGGGCACACATGACCATGCCAGTCGGCATTCTCGCCACCGGCCAAAATTTCGGCAGCCGGTTGGTGACCAATCAAGATCTTGAGGCCCTGGTCGATACGAGCGACGAATGGATCGTCCAGCGGACCGGCATTCGCCAGCGCTACTGGGTCGAAGAGGGAACCGCTGCGTCCGACCTTGCCGTGCCTGCGTTGACTGAGGCGCTGGAAGAAGCCGGGCTAACACCCGACGATCTAGATGCGATTATCGTCACCACAGTGACGCCGGATACCATGTTTCCGGCGACGGCCTGCCGTATCCAGCAAAAGATCGGTGCGTCCAACTGTTATGGGTTTGATCTGTCGGCGGCCTGTTCGGGTTTCATCTACGGCATTACCGTCGGTGCCGGGCTGATGGCCGCCCCAGGTATGCGCTATGTCGCGGTGGTTGGTGTCGACGTCATGTCGACGATCATCGACAAGACGGATAGGGCAACCTGCGTTCTGTTCGGTGACGGCGCCGGCGTCGCCATTCTTGGCCGGGTCGAGCCTGGCTATGGGGTGCTGGACAGTTATCATCGAGTCAATGGCGATGGCGGCGACGACCTGATCATGCCGGCCGGCGGATCAAAGCTGCCGACCAGCGCCGAGACCGTCGCGGAACGCAAGCACTATGTGCACCAAAATGGCGGCGAAGTGTTCAAGAACGCGATCGAAGGCATGGCCGAGGCCTGCCGCGAAATCTTGGACCGCAACGACATGACACCGGAAGATATCGATCTGGTTGTCCCCCACCAGGCCAACGTTCGCATCATCAACGGGGCGGCCCAACGGCTGCAAGTCCCACTCGAGCGGGTCGCCATCAACATAGAAAACCATGGCAATACGACATCGGCGACGATTCCCAGCGCGCTTCACCAAGCCCGACAAGCAGGCCGTGTGAAGGACGGGGACAAATTGATCCTAACCAGCTTTGGCGCCGGCTACACCTATGGCAGCGTTCTGATACAGTGGGGCGGCGCGTTGAACGGCCGAGCAGCCTAGACTGACCGTTTGTATCAAGGCTGTGTCGCCTCTAGTGCGGCCTGCGTATCGTAAAACTCCATAAATTCTATCGCCTTGCCATCGCGGAACTTCCAGATATCGGCCTTGGGGGTCTTGACGATCTTGCCAGTCTTTCGGTTCTTCCAACCGGATTCAGCCAAGGCCACGACCCGATCATTCTGCGCCACGAACTCGTTGACGAAGTAAAATTCCATTGTCCAGTCGTTCGCCAAGCCCTCGAAATAGCTGACGACTTCCTCCTTGCTGACGCGTGTTCTGGTGAAATCCATGCCCGGTCGGCCATCGGCGAGAGAGCCCCAACTGATCGTGTCGGCCAGAACATCGTACCAAACGTCGGCCTTGCCCTTGGTTTCGCCATAGGTCGCGTAAGCGCTGCGCAACTTCTCGACATTGGCCTCGTCACTGGTCATGGCGCTCCCCTTTTGGCTGAACTACCCATCATAAATGGATGATAGCAGTTCGGCCGAGAGGGTCACAGCGGATTTGCGTGGCCCCGATTCAAGCTAATCGAAAAGGTTATCCAGGCCATTGTTATCGCCGGTGCTGCCATCTGTGCCCCCACCTGAGGAGGGGCCGAACAGATCGTCGAAACCGCCGGCACCGGAGCCGCCGCCGCTGTCGAGCATCTCGTCGAGGCTCGGCTGGGTGGTCGGATCGAAATCCTGCGAGAAGATGACGTCCGGCAGCCAAGTGGCAATCTCCGGCACAACATAGAGAATGGCCATCCCGCCGATTTGCAGGCCTACGAAGGGGATGACGCCGCGATAGATCTCCATCGTCTTGACCAGTTTCTTCGCAACGCCCCGCAGATAAAACAGGGCGAACCCGAAGGGCGGCGTGAGGAAGCTTGTCTGCAGGTTCATGCCGATGATGACCCCGAGCCAAATCGGATCCACGCCAAGCTGGATCAGGACCGGAGCCGTAATGGGAACGACGATGAAAATGATCTCGAATGTGTCGAGGAAGAAGCCGAGAAAGAACATCAACAGCATGACGGCAATCACGGCGCCCAGTTCGCCGCCCGGCATGGCGGCCAGCACCTGATGCACCACGGCCTCGCCGTGCAGCCCACGGAACACAAGCGAGAAGATCGACGCGCCAAGCAAGATCACGAAAACCATCGAGCTGATCTGCAGTGTCGAGCGCATCACCTGCTGGAGCATCGGTAGGCTGAATTGGCGCCGCGCCATGGCCAACAGGATGGCGCCTACCGCGCCGACCGAGGCGGACTCGGTGGGTGTCGCGATACCGCCCAAAATCGAGCCCAGTACGGCGATGATCAGCAACATCGGCGGAAAGACTGCGAACAGGACGCGGCGGCCCAGCCCCCTCCTCTCCTCGTCCGTCATATCCAACGCCGGACAGGAGCTTGGCTGGACGATCGACTTGAAAACCACCCAGCCGATATAGAGGCCGACGAGAAGCAGCCCCGGCAGCATGGCGCCAGCAAACAATTGGCCAACCGAAAGCGGCTCAGGCGCAAAATTGCCTAACGCTTGCTGTGCGACCTGGTTCGCTCCCTGCAAAATGTCGCCCATGAATATGAGCACAGTGGACGGCGGAATGATCTGTCCCAAGGTACCAGACGCGCAGATAACCCCCGAGGCGAGCTTGGGATCATAGCCGGCACGCATCATAGCCGGCAGGCTGAGCAGGCCCATGGTCACAACGGTCGCGCCGACGATGCCGGTCGAGGCCGCCAGGAGCGTGCCGACTACCACGACCGAGATGCCCAACCCACCCCTCATAGCGCCGAAAAGCTGACCCATGGTTTGGAGCAAAGCTTCGGCGATCCGCGAACGCTCCAGCATCACACCCATGAAGACGAACAGGGGGACGGCGACCAGCACCTCGGTCGTCATCGTGCCGAAGTATCGCGATCCAACGGCGTTGAAGCGGGAGAAATCAAAGACGCCGATCAGGTAGCCGATCAGTGCGAAAATCAGCGAGGTTCCGGCCAGCGTGAAAGCGACCGGATAGCCAATCAGCACGGCAATGATCGTACCGAGGAACATGAGGCCGGCAAGGATCTCGCCGATGAGGATCGGGTCCATCTGACCGCCTACGATTCGGTCGCGCCGGGCGCGAATTCCTCGCGACCGGTAAGAAATAGGATGCGGCGCGCGATCAGCGCGAGCCCTTGCAGGCCGACTACGGCGACGAAGATCCAGATGACGGTCTTGAGCAGATAAAGCTGCTCTATGCCGCCCGGCTGGCTGGAGGCCTCGCGAATTTGCCAGGACGAGACGATGAACTGATAGCTGAAGAACGCAATCACGAACAAAAACGGGCCGAGAAAAACCAGGGTGCCAATGATATCGACCCAGGCCCGGCTTCTGGCCTTCATCTGGCTGTAAAAGATGTCCACTCGGACGTGGTGACCGTACTTGAAGGTGTATCCGGCCCCGACCATGAACACGATGGCGTGGGTCCAGACATAGGCTTCCTGCAGCCAAATAACGCCGGTGGCGAAGACATAGCGAAGAACAACGACCACGAAGCAGATTAGGACCGTGGCCAAGGTCAGCCAGGAAATAGAACGGCCCAGCCATTCGTTCGTACCGTCGACAGCGCGCACGAAGAATTCGAGCGACTTCACGCAACAACCTCCCCGCCGCGCCCGATACGATCTAGTGCCGTCTGACAGCGCAGTCACACATACATGTGTATTCCAGGTCTAGTGGATTGAATCGATCTTGACCACCAGCAATCCGCCGCGCCCGTGACCTCGGGCGAGATCGGTTTTGAAAAATGTCAGCGATCCGGCAGCCGATCGAAGAAATCGATGATCGCTGCGCCGGTTCCAGAGGGCCAGTTGTGCGGATAGTAGCGCCCGCTGCGCGTGTGGTCGAACGGGTGCGGGCACCAGATCACGGGCTCTTCCGTCGGCCCTACTCCATATCGCTCGCATTGAAACCCCGAGGGTCGCGACATCGGCCACGGCACTTGGTCGGTAAGGCCGTTTTGGGCCAAGCGCGCCTCTCGTGCCGCTTCGCCCGCGGCGACGGGCACGAGCCGATCGTCTGGGTGATGCATGACCAGGGCAGCAACCTGGCCTCGACAGCCGGGAATACCGCCATACCCGCCCCCGACCACGGCAACGCCTCGTAGGACATCGCCCCGCGCGCAGGCCAAGCTGTTGACGAAGCTGCCCCCCAAGGAATGGCCGACAGCGAAGATTTGAGCGTCGTCGATGCAGTAAGAGGCGGTGAGATAGTCCAACAGCGCGTCGAAAAAGGCGAAATCGTCCTCACTGGTGCCGCTACTGCCATTCCACCACATGAAGCGCCCGGTCTCCTGAGCCAACCCGCGCGGGTAGACCAGGATCGTCGCCTGGGTCCCCCGCCCTTCCAAATCGTAGTAGCGCTGGACCTGAGCTGCGGAATTGGTCCGCCCGTGAAAGGCTAGGATCAGACGATGCCGATGGGACGGGTCATAGTCAGTTGGCAGAGCCAGGATGAAGGATCGGGACCGGCCCGATACGGTTAAGTTTGGCACCGATGCCGGCGGCGCATACCTACACCCGACCAAAAGAGAAGCTTGAGCCCCGATGTCGCCAGCCTGAGGTCGATGACCAGGCAGGGGTGGCTCGAACGGAGCGCCAACGTCCTGGGCGCTGGCGGCGCTGAGTATCACAGTCGATAACGCGCAGCACAGGATCACTGCCCACCGCCGAAATGCATCCCTATCACTCATGTCGCTGATCATAGCCGCAGCGCGGCGTCACGGCCCACGAAAACCAGAAGCCGAAGGCGAAAGTCGACGATCAAATATCGGTCATTTGTCCGGCATGCCTTGCGGAGTATTCTATCGTCATCCGATGCAGCGGACGGGGGTGTTCCATGCCTGGACAGAAGACGCTACCGACGGGAGCCAAAGTTCTTGCCTTCCTTGAATCGGTAACGCCGGAACGACGGCGCGACGACGGCTTGGCCATGCTCGAAATGATGAAGCGGGTCACTGGGCTGGAGCCGAAAATGTGGGGGCCGAGCATCGTTGGCTTCGGTCAGTATCACTATCGATATGACAGCGGGCATGAGGGCGATTCCTTCCTGGTCGGGTTCTCGCCGAGAAAGCAAGCGCTGACCGTTTACATCATGCCTGGCTTTGCCCAGTACGCCGATCTGATGGCGCAGCTGGGCAAACACAGTGTCGGGCGATCATGTCTCTATATCAGGCGATTGGATCAGGTTGATCACAAGACACTTGAGAACTTGATCGGCCACTCGTTCCAGTTCATGCGGGACAAGTACGCCGCCCCATAGGCCGCCAACCTCACTAGCGTTTCTTGAGATGCCGGGTCGTGTCGAAGATCGTTTCAAGGCGCTTCATGCGCGCGCTGGCCTCCGTCCAAGAGGACTCTTCCACCGAAGCAATCAGGGCCTCGACGAGGAACAGCGTCGCAACCGAAGAATCCCAACCGGACGGAACTTCGATCCGGGCATTGAAGGCGTGTTTTGCCAATGCCGCGATCGGCGACATCCATTGGTCGGTGAACAGGACAATCTCGACACCCTGCTTGCTTGCCAGGGTTGCCAGCTCGATAAGGTCGTTCTCGTACCGACGGATATCGAAGATAACCAGAACGTCCCCCGCCTTCATGTCCAGCAAACTGTGCGGCCAAAGCCCTGCCGAGGTCTGAAGCAAGACAACATCTTCCCGGATGACCTGAAGATGGGTGAATAGATAATCGGCCAGCGTATGGGTAATCCGTCCACCGGCGATATGGATCGATTGCGCTGGATCGGCGAGCATCGCGCTCGTCTCGTCAAAGGCGTTATGGTCGATCTGGGCAAGGGAGCGGCGCAAATTCTCCAACACCGCGTCGGCGAACGTGTTGAGGATATGGCCGTCCGGCGCACTCGAGGTCCACCTCTCGTGCTTTGAGATCGGGTTCGACAGCGTCGCCTTCAGCTCAGCCCTAAGCGCACTCTTGAACGCCGGAAATCCTGAAAACCCCAGTTTCTTGGCGGTTCTCAGCACGGTAGGGGTCGATACGCCGGCCGATCTTGCCAAGGCGGTGATGCTGGTCAGGCCGGCGACCGGATAATTGGCCATCAGGGCATCGGCCAATTGCTTTTCGGCTCTGGTCAGGCTGGTAAACCGGTCGCGGATGCGCTCAGCAATGGTTTGCATGTCAGACTTTGCCATGGACCGAACTCAGTGTCAGAACTTGATGTACCAAAGTCTTTATACACGACTGGAAGGAACTGCCGATTGGCGATCCGTGCCCGGTGACATTATTGACAAGCCCAGCAGGCACGGAACAATATTTTACACTGACAACATTTGCACCAGGTTTCGACAATCCGTGGCACGTATAACTGACCCAAATAGTCATGTGGGCGGCTTGGTGGCTGGCCGAGCTCCGCCGCTCGAGGTGGTCAACCAGCAAGGCCAATCCGCTATCGTATTGCTGTGCGAACATGCCGGCCGGATCATTCCCACCGAGTTGGGCACATTGGGCCTATCGGAGAGCGACCGATCTAGCCATATCGCCTGGGATATTGGCGCGCGTGGACTATCGCTGCTGCTTGCTGAACGGCTGGACGCGGTGCTGGCCATGCAACGCTACTCAAGGCTGGTTTACGATTGCAATCGCGACTGGGGGGCACCGGACGAATCGCCGGAGAAGGTCGATTTTACCTTCATTCCGGGCAATCGAGGGCTTAGCGAAGCGGAGCGCCGGCGACGACGCAACGACATATACGCCCCTTTCCACGACGGCGTGCGTCGGTTGATTGACGAGCGAAGGCAAGAGGGGCGCCCAGCGGTCATCGTCACGATCCACAGCTTCACCCCTGTCTATGAAGGACGGCGTCGCGCTCTGGATATCGGTATCGTCCACGATAGCGATGCGAGGTTGGCGGACATTATGCTCGCTGCGGAAAGCCGGCCGAGCGGACTCGATATCCGCCGCAATGAGCCTTACGGCCCCGATCGCGGGGTTACGCACACTTTGAAGGTTCAGGCCGTCGCGCTTGGCCTGCTCAACGTGATGATTGAGGTCCGCAACGAATTGATCGCGGACGTTGACGGACAGGCCAAGTTTGCCGAGCATCTTGCAAACTGGATGGCCCAGTCGGCAGACCAAGCGCTCAGCGACACAGCGCGCGCCGTGAGCACCTAACCACCGGATCTCGACGATGGCCAAGACTAGGGACGGCGTCACCTATGCCAAGACCGACGCCGCCTATTTCGAGCGCCGGGGTTTGGCACGCCATGCTGGCGCTTGGTCGCTTTGGGCGCTGGGTGTCGGCGCCGTTATTTCGGGGGATTTCTTCGGCTGGAATTTCGGCCTCTCGGTCGGCGGCTTCGGGGGCCTGGCAGTCGCGACGCTGATCATCGCGATTATGTATGTCGGCATGTGCTATTCGATCGCCGAGATGAGCCCGGCCCTGCCCCATACGGGCGGCGCCTACTCTTTCGGTCGAACGACGATGGGACCGTGGGGCGGCTTCGTCACAGGGCTGGCCGAGAACATGGAATATGTCCTGACGCCGGCCGTGATCGTGGTCGGTATCGCGGGCTATATGGAAGCAATCACGCTGGACATGTTCGGACTGACGCTGCCCAATTGGCTGTGGTGGGCCTTCTTCTACGCGATCTTCGTTGGTCTGAACATTCGCGGCGCCGCGACCACGTTCAAGTTCACGATCTTCATCACCTTTCTTGCACTTGGCATCTTGGCGGTGTTCTGGATCGGCGCAATCCCGCATTTCGATTTCAACCGTTGGGCCCTGAATATGGGTTTCGACGGTTCCGAACTGGCGGAGGGCGGCGGACCGTTTTTGCCCTTCGGAATTGACGGGGTGATGGCCGCCCTGCCCTTTGCGATCTGGTTCTATCTCGCGATCGAACAGTTGCCGCTGGCGGCCGAAGAAAGCCATGATCCAAAGCGCGACATGCCTAAAGGGCTACTCTACGGCATTTTGACGCTGATCATCGCCTCGGCTCTAACCCTGTTTCTCAATGCCGGAATCGCGCCGGGGGCGCACGCCGTCGGTCAGGCCAGCGACCCGTTGTTTTTGGCGTTCCGCACAATCTTTGGCGATGGCATCGGATCGTCGCTGCTGGCGCTGGTTGCCGTCGCAGGGTTAGTCGCCTCGTTTCACACGATCATCTACGCCTACGGACGCAACATCTATTCGCTGAGCCGGGCGGGCTATTTCCCAAAATGGCTTTCAGTCACCCATCCCTCGCGCAAGACGCCCCATGTTGCGCTGATTGCCGGGGCAGTGCTCGGCTATTTGGTCTGCCTCGTGCTTGAATTTGGCTCTTCGATCTTCGGCGATGTCCCGGTCGGGGCCGTGTTGCTGAACATGGCCGTGTTCGGAGCCGTCATCGCCTACATCATGCAGATGATCGCTTATGTACGGCTTAAAGCCATGGAGGGCATCGAAAGGCCCTATGAAAGCCCGCTGGGCCGGGCCGGCGCGATCATGGCTGGGGTCATCGCGGCATTGACGTTGGTGTTCCTGTTCATCAATCCGGATTATCGGCCTGGCATTTATGGCTGTGCCATCTGGTTTCTCGCGGGCATGATCTACTTCGCCGCCTATGCGCGCCACCGTATGATCCTGTCGCCGGAAGAGGAATATGCGGTCGAGCACAGGTCTTGATCGGCTTGAGGTTGTGGTCTTTGGTTCCATAGGAAGAGACCGGCTCAAGTCACTGAACTCTATCAATGGAAAGGCCAAGCGGTGCCAGGCATGTTAACGATCAGTGAACTCGACCAGGACGTTTCAGCCGGTCTTATCGACACGGTGCTCGTCTGCCTTGTCGATATGCAGGGCCGTCTGATCGGCAAGCGGTTCCATGCCGACCATTTCGTCGCCTCGGGCCACGCGGAGACCCATGGCTGCGACTATCTGCTGGCCAACGACATGGATATGGAACCGGTGCCCGGTTACAAGGCCGCCAATTGGGAGAGGGGCTACGGCGATTTCGTGATGAAACCGGACCTTTCGACGCTGCGCCGAATCCCTTGGCTCGAAGGAACCGCTCTGGTCCTTTGTGACGTTCTCGATCATCACAGTCATGAGGACGTTCCCCATTCGCCCCGCGCGATCCTCAAGGCGCAGTTGGCGCGGCTCGACGCGCTTGGCATGACCGCGATGATGGCCTCTGAGCTGGAGTTTTACCTGTTCGACGACAGCTACGAGACAGCTCGCCAAAAAGGCTACCGAGATTTGGCGACGGCCGGCCACTACATTGAGGACTACCACATCCTGCAAACCAGCAAGGAAGAAGGCGTGATGCGGGCGATCCGCAACGGTCTTCAGGCGGCGGGCATCCCGGTTGAGAACTCAAAAGGCGAATGGGGGCCGGGACAGGAAGAGATCAATGTCCGCTACGCCGATGCGCTGGAGATGGCCGATCGGCACACGATCTTGAAGAACGGCTGCAAGGAGATCGCCCATAGCCAGGGCAAGGCAATCTCCTTCATGGCGAAATGGGATCGCGACCTCGCCGGCTCCTCATCCCACATCCATCAAAGCCTGTGGGGCAAGGACGGCTCCGGAGCCCTGTTCCACGCGCCGGGTGCTGACGCGGGGATGTCCGATCTCATGCGCCACTACGTGGCCGGACAGCTTGCCCATGCTCGAGAGATCACCTGGTTCCTTGCGCCCAACATCAACTCCTACAAGAGGTTTCAGGTCGGAACCTTCGCGCCGACGCGGGCGGTCTGGAGCATGGACAACCGCACAGCAGGGTTCCGCCTTGTCGGCGAGAACAGCGATGCAATCCGTATCGAGTGCCGCATCGGCGGTGCGGATCTGAACCCGTATCTTGCCTTTGCCGCCTTGACCGCAGCCGGCCTTGAGGGCATTGAAAAGCAGATGTCTCTTGGCGAATCTCATGTCGGAGATGCATATTACGACAAAGAGTTACCAGAAATTCCTAAGACACTGCGCGAAGCAACGGAGCTGATGAAAACATCCCAGATGCTACGCTCGGCGATGGGCGATGATGTTGTGGACCACTACGTCCATTGCGCTGAGTGGGAGCAGTCGCTGTACGACCAGCAAGTGACCGATTGGGAGTTGCGGCGCGGCTTTGAGCGAGGCTGAGGACCGGTATCATGAGCCAATACGCCAACTGGTCCTTCCCCACCGCCGTTCGGTTTGGTGCGGGGCGGATCGCCGAATTGCCTGAAGCGTGCCGGTCATTGGGTCTGTCCCACCCGCTGTTGGTGACCGATCCGGGAATTGCCAAGCTGCCCTTCCTACGTGAAGTGATCGATCATTGTGCCGCCGATGGCCTGGAACTGGCCGTCTTTTCCGATATCAAGGGCAATCCGTCTGAAAGTAACGTTCGTGACGGCATTGCCGCGCTTATCGAAGGCGGCCATGACTCGGTAATCGCTCTTGGCGGCGGGTCTGCCCTGGATGTTGGCAAGGTGATTGCCTTCATGGCCGGTCAGACACGGCCCATGTGGGATTTTGAGGATGTCGGGGACTGGTGGACCCGCGCGAACCCCGAATCCATCCTGCCGATCATCGCGATACCGACGACGGCGGGCACGGGGTCTGAAGTCGGACGGGCGGGCGTGATCGGGCGAGACGACACCGGCGAGAAGAAGGTCATCTTTCACCCTAAGATGATGCCATCCATCGTGATCAGCGATCCGGAGCTAAGCGTCGGCCTGCCACCAGCACTCACTGCGTGGACCGGAATGGACGCCCTCGCCCACTGCGTGGAAGCTCTATGCGCACCTGGCTTTCATCCGATGACGGACGGCATCGCGGTGGAAGGCATCAGGCTCGTGAAAACCTATCTGCCCCGCGCGTTTGCCGACGGCACGGACATCGAGGCGCGATCGGGCATGTTGGCGGCGGCTTCAATGGGTGCGACGGCATTTCAGAAGGGGCTTGGCGCTGTCCATGCTCTGTCCCATCCGGTTGGGGCGGTCCACGATACCCATCATGGGCTGACCAACGCCGTCATTCTGCCTTACGTGATGGCCTTCAATCGCTCGAAAATCGACGCCAGAATGCGGCAGTTGGCTGGCTATCTCGAATTGCCCGATCCATCGTTCGATAGCGTCCTTGACTGGGTGATCAAGCTGCGCCGAGAGCTTGAGATACCGCACGACTTGGAAGAGCTTGGTGTCGATGGCAGCCGCTTTGACACTCTAGCCGAGATGGCTCTGATAGACCCGACTGCCGCAGGCAACCCGGTGACGCTGACCAAAGCGAACTGCATCGAGCTTTATGAAACCTGCCATCAAGGCAATTTGCCGCCCTGATTGAGTGTTGCCCCCTCCATGTGTTCTTGTTATGTTCTCATCTGCAGGAACGATAAACGGGTGCCTGATATGGCCGGCTTCAAACGCCAATTCCTGGCCGAGACGATGTCAGACGAGGGCGCATTGGTGTTGGGGGCGCTTGCCAGCCGACTCGGTAATGTATTTTGCCAATGCCAGCGCTGTGGCCATGCATCGCTGGTCGAAGCCGTACAACTCATGCGCCAGCTTGGGCCGGAAATGGCGGTGGCGGAGGTGGGAACGCGCATGCGCTGCAGCGGCTGTGGGGCCAAGGATGTGGCGACCTTGGCCGACGATGTCTCAGCAGCACGATCGGCCAGCGCGACGGGCCTCCATTTGGCGGCAGGCTGATGCCAATGCGTCTTGACGACCCGACACTCGTGCGGCTGTGTGTCTGGCAATGTCGATCTGGACTTTCGTCAGCCTGTTCGCGCTGGCCTACATCATCTTGCTGGCACGCAGCGCCTGGAAACAGGGCGAGGTGCGCCAGTTTCTTTGGAGCCTTGCCGCCTTTGCGGCGTTAGCTGCCATTTTGGCTGCCTTTGTAGGGCTTTACGCCTGGCTATTCGGCGCTTGAACGAACGCGATTGGCCGGGATTTCCAACTGCTATTCGCAGACCGTATCGACCACAAACACGGCGTCGGAACCAACAACAACGAGGCGAGCTGTTCCTACGGCCGTTTCGTAAATGCCGGTGCCACCGACGACATCATATTCGATCGGCGGTCGCACCACGACCGCATCCGTGTCATCTAGCCGGCCGGTGCTTTGAACGATGGTTTCCAGCACCAGTTGACCGCCAGCCAATTCCAAATAGGCCTTGATCTGCACGGTTCCGCGACCGTCCTCATCCGGCTGGTCGATCATGGTCAAGATCCAGCTATAAGCACCAAGCTGATTGCCGTCATCATCGACGAGCAGGCGACCGCCGAGCCGCATGTCGCCACGACTGGGGCCGGGATCGCCGACATTGATGTAGGAGACTGAGCGGGTATCGCCGGCGCCGTGGGCGACAAAGGGCTCACAGGTTTGCGCCGCCGCACTGGTGCTGATCCCAAGCGCAAGGGCCAGTACAGACGATCGTAGAAGGGTCGACATGGTAGTGCTCCGCGATAAACGGCGTATCGACGCACAGGCACAGATCGCTCGCATATCACGTCAAACCGGCGACTGTCTATTAGTCGGTCGAAGAATTACTCCATAACCGCCGAGGTCATTTCATTGGGGTTAGCAACCCCAGGTGTCCTTCACACGGTACCCGGCGGGCCAGGGGTCATCTGGATCGAGCATGTGCTGGTGAATACCGGTGATCCAGCCCCGACCAGAGATCTCGGGCACGATTGCCCTTTGTCCGGCAACGTCGGTCTCTTCGGCGATGCGGCCGACAAAGGTCGACCCAATAATCGACGTTGCCGTCAGGGTTTGACCAAGCCCCATCGCGCCGCGAGCATGAAGGATCGCCATGCGAGCCGAAAGCGCCGTGCCAGTTGGAGAGCGGTCGACCTTGCCAGGTCGGATGGCGACAGCCGAGCGAGCCTCAAAACCGTCGTCGGCATCCTCAAGCGGGCCAGCAAACAAGCAGAAGGAAATATGATCCCAGTCCTGGTTGTCGGGATGCGAGAACCCGAGCTGTTGGTTCGCCGCGTCGGTGATCTTGATGCCAAGATGAGCAATATCACGGGCCTCATCAGGCGTGATGTCAAATCCGACCACGCCGGCGTCGACGATCACAAAACTATCGCCGCCATAGGCCGTATCGACAGCGAGTGTTCCGACTCCAGGAACCTCAAGACTGGCGTCGAGCTTGTCCGCAAAGGCCGGCAGATTGCGCACTGTGATGCGCTCGGCCTTGCCATTACGGCAATCCGCCCGAACGCGCACCAGGCCGCCCGGCGCCTCCAAGACCATCTCGGTCACCGGTTCGGTCATCGGGACGATCCCGGCATCAAGCAGCACGGTCGCGACGCAAATGGAATTGGAGCCAGACATGGGCGGTGTGTCTTCGGGCTCCATGATGATGAAGCCCATCTGCGCATCTCCATGCTTAGGCGGTACGAGCAGATTGACATGCCGAAAGACGCCGCCGCGCGGCTCGTTCAAGACGAAGTTTCTCAAGCCGCCATCGTTGGCAATAAAGCTACGTTGATCCCAGAGCGTGTCGCCCGGCGGCGGGGCGACACCGCCAACGATAACATCGCCGACCTCGCCCTCCGCATGGGCCGAAATCACATGGATCGTTTTGCTGGTGCGCATTGTGCCCTCATTCGACCACAAAACCGTGGGCGAAGGGATCGCGATCGTCGATGAAGATGGTGTTGAGCCCCGTCACCCGCGCCCATCCTGCAACCGATGGGACAATGGCATCCTTGCCGCCAACCTTGGCCACACCTTCAACTCGCCCTCTCATGAGGGACCCGATGATGCTCTCATGAACAAAGGTGTCGCCCCTTGTCAGTTCCCCGCGAGCAGCGAGTTGAGCCATGCGAGCTGAGGTACCCGTACCGCAGGGCGATCGATCAATCGCCTTGGCGCCGTAGAAAACTGCGTTGCGCGCATCGGCCTCTCGGTGCTGCGGCGCCCCGGTCCATAGAATGTGCGATAGACCGCTAATTTCCGGCTGCTCGGGGTGTTGGAAGTCGTAGGCATCGTTCAACGATGCGCGCAGAAGCGGACTCCAACCGATCAGGTCGATCGCACGATGGTCGGCCAAATCGGCGAAGGCTTCCTGCGGTTCCACAATGGCGTAGAAGTTTCCGCCATAAGCGACGTCGACCGTGAGGGTGCCGAGCCCGGGGCAATCCGCCGTAAGCCCAGTGGCATGCAGATAGGCAGGAACATTGGTGAGACGGACCTCCTCTACGAAACGCCCCTCTTGCCGATATTCCGCCAGCACGCGCCCCGCAGGCGTATCAAGCCGCAATATCCCCGGCGTCTGTGGTTTGACCAAACCATGCTCAATTGCCGTCGTCACCGTTCCGATCGTGCCATGGCCACACATGGGCAGGCAGCCGGAAGTCTCGATGAACAGCACACCGACGTCGCAATCGCCGCGCGTCGGCGGATAGAGGATTGAGCCGGACATGATGTCATGGCCGCGCGGCTCAAACATAAGGCCCGTCCGTACCCAATCAAATTCCGCCAAGAAATGGGCCCTACGCTCGAGCATCGTCTCGCCGGAGAGTTTTGGACCGCCGCCGGCAACGACCCGGACCGGGTTACCGCACGTGTGGCCATCGATGCAAAAGAAGCTGTGCTGCGTCATGGACCAAGAGTTATGCGGACGACTTCCAGTTCTCCGCCGAGCTTAGGCCGTCGCCGCCATTTCGGCTGACTGTAGAGAAGGCACTTGGGGCCGATTTGCCAGCGCGTCATGGATTGTTTTTTTAACCCGCACCCGATGTTCGCCCCGCAACGCCAGGCGCGGACCGCGCACCCTGTCGTTCGACCCGATCGCGATCTGCTCCGCCAGCTTGATATGCTGTACCAAATAGGTGGACACGTCGAGATCGAGCAGAGGGCGGAACCAGCGATAGATGGCACGGGCTTCTTCGAAACGGCCCTGCCGGGCCAACTCGTAAATCGCGACAGTCTCTTCTGGAAAGGCAACCACCAGGCCGGCAACCCAGCCGACCGCCCCCATCATCAGCGCTTCCAGTGCTAAGTTATCGACACCGGTGAGAATGTCATATCTGTCGCCAAGCCGATTGACGATCTCGCTTGTGCGCCGGATGTCGTCGCTGCTTTCCTTGATCGCGACGAAGCGCGGATCGTCCGCCAGCTCTTCCATCATCTCGGGCGTGACGTCGACTCGATAGCCGACGCGGTTCGAGTAGATCATCACCGGCAAATCGGCCGCCTCGGTAATGGCGCGCAGATTTGCGATGGTTTCTTCCCGGTCGGTGAAGTAGATCGGCGATGGCACGACCATAATGCCGTCTGCCCCTGCCTTGGCGGCGCGCTTCGCCAATTCACAGGCCTCGCGAGT
>JBCCER010000072.1:0-20381 GCA_039030175.1 Pseudomonadota bacterium | reverse complement strand
GCCGCCCAATTGATGGGCGCGGGCAGCGGTCGAATAATTCGACGACACCTGCTGCCCAGCTTCCTTAGCCATCTCATAGCCTCGGCGACCATCTCGATTCCGGGCATGATTTTGGCCGAAACGGCGCTGTCTTTCCTTGGTCTTGGTCTGAAGGAACCGATCGTGAGCTGGGGCGTGCTGTTGAACTCGGCCCAGAACATCAACGCGGTTGTGATCTATCCTTGGCTAATGACCCCGGTGATCCCGGTGGTCATCGTGATCTTGTGTTTCCAGTTCTTTGGCGACGGTCTCCGCGACGCGGCCGACCCATACAAATAGGGAACATCGTTCTCAGATCACATATCCGAAAAACCATCCTTTGGCTTGAAATTCAACGATTTTTGTTGAATGAATGCGGCCATGACAGGTCGCACGCGCAGATCGGGGCCTCCACAGCGGCCACGCCGGACGGCAAAGCCTAGGCGCGCTACGGCCGGCAAAACGGCTGCAAAAGCCAGCGCCAAACGAACTGCCAAGCAGCGAACCGCGCCATCGACAACCCGGCCTAAACGGCCTCGGCGCCCGGCGCTATCCAGCGTGACCGCCGCGCCTGGTATCACGGCCGGCCGCGGAAGAACGCCCCGCCGCCCAAGCCGGCAGACCGCATCCACGCGTCGGACCAGCGCTTCCAAAACGCGTGGTGGGGGCAGGCGAACGACCTCTCGCAACAAGCGCTCCGGCTTCGGCCAAAAGCTGTGGCGCTGGACCGCCAAGTGGACAGCCGTTTCGGCGATTTGGTGCGTCATTCTGGTCGCCTGCGTCATGGCCCTGTTTGCCACCGACCTGCCAGATATCTCTTCTGTCGGCGCAACAGAGCGTCGTCCCGCGATCACCGTGCTGGGCGACAACGGGCGGGAAGTGGCGCGCTATGGCGACTTGACCGGGGACTATGTCACCGTCGACCAATTGCCGGACCATCTGATCGACGCTGTCCTGGCCATTGAGGACCGCCGATTTTATAGCCACCCAGGGGTTGACCCGATCGGTATCGCCCGCGCTGCCTGGACCAATTTGACCGGCGACGGCCCGCTCCAAGGCGGGTCGACAATTACCCAACAGCTGGCCAAAAACCTGTTCCTAAGTCCCGAACGGACGCTGCGCCGTAAGGTGCAGGAAGCGATGCTCGCGGTTTGGCTGGAGCTGAACTTCAGCAAAGACGAGATCCTAACCGCGTACCTGAACAGGGTTTATCTCGGCAACGGCACCTTTGGCGTCGATGCGGCGGCGCGGGCCTATTTTGGCATTCCAGCGACTGACCTCAATCTACGTCAATCGGCCGTCATCGCCGGCTTGTTGCGCGCGCCATCGAGATTGGCGCCGACTGCCGATCTGGACGCCGCTAACGAGCGGGCGGACATCGTCCTGGCCGCCATGGTTGACGCCGGCTTTGTAACCAGGGCGGAGGTCGCCGCCCTTGGCGCGGACCAGCCCATTACGCCGCGAACCAGGGTCGCAGGGACCAGCGGGCGCTATTTCAGCGATTGGGTCGTTAATCAGGTTCCGGACTTTATCGGCTACGAACCGACGGACCTGACGGTTGAAACGACCGTCGTTCCCGCGATTCAATCGATCGCCAATCAGGCGATCAGCCGCCATCTGGCCGGCGAAGGGGCGAGCGCCGGTGCACAACAGGCGGCAGCGGTTGTCTTAGCACCCAGCGGGGCAGTGTTGGCTCTTGTGGGCGGCCGCTCCTACCCCGACAGTCAGTTTAACCGTGCGACGCAGGCCCTTCGCCAGCCGGGTTCCGCCTTTAAACCAATCGTCTTTTTGGCCGCCCTTGAGGCCGGGCTGCGGCCGAGCGATTTGATTCTCGATGCGCCCATCACACGCGGCGGCTGGTCACCCCAGAATTTCGGCGATCGCTATCGCGGCGAGATCACCTTGCAGCAGGCATTGGCCGATAGTGTCAATACGTCAGCGGTACGGGTGTTGGAACGCGCCGGTATCGACCGCGCCACCGCGCTTGCCAGGCAATTGGGCGTCACCACGCCGCTGCGCCGCGATCTTTCCCTCGCCTTGGGAACCAGCGAAGTCAGCCTGCTGCAACTGACCGGCGCCTACGCCGCCTTTGCCAATCGCGGAAGGCCGGTGATTCCGTTCGGAATCGACGAGATCTACGACCGAGACGGCCGTTTACTTTATGCCCGTAGCCCGAGCAGCTTGGGCCAGGTTATGGCGAGCCGGCACGTTGACGGTTTGAATGCGATGATGACGGCCGTCATCGAAAACGGCACCGGGAGAAACGCCGCCGTCGGCTGGCGGGCCGCCGGTAAGACGGGCACGTCGCAAGATTTTCGCGACGCCTGGTTCATCGGCTTCACGGGCGATCTGATCGTGGGTGTCTGGGTCGGCAACGACGATGGCAGCCCGATGGACAATGTCACCGGCGGCGGCCTGCCTGCCAGGATCTGGCGGGATATCGTCACCGGCGTCGCCGACGTCCGCCCGGCCTCGGCGCTCCCCGCGCCAGTTGTTCCCGCGCCAACCCCGATAAGTCAGGCCCCGTCCACCGTGGAGGAACAACGCGCGCTCGACGCCTTGATCGAGAGGATGATCGGCGGTTAGCAGACCCGTTAGTCAGCCGCCGCTATTGGCCGGCGATGTAGGTCCGAAGGGGTCCGGCAAATCCGCGGGCGTCGACGGCAAGCTGTGACGGGTTTTCCAGGCCGAGTTGGCGAACGATGCGGCTGCCAATCGCCACGATGGCAAACCCCCGCTCCCCCCGATCGGCCAGCAGCGGGGAACCACTGTCGCCGACGGTCGTATCACACGTGTGCAGCAAGCTGCTCTCGGGAAAGAAATACTCAATCGAGCAACCGAGATGGGCGCTGATATCCTCGCCGGTGTCCCAACTATAGCCAGCCTGGCTGATCGGATACCAACCGCCCGAGACTGCCAACCGTCGATCGGTGGCGGAGGGTGAGAGTATGGGCAGATATCCTTCCGACACACCCAAAGGTTCCGCAAGTCGGGCGAATGCCCAGTCGTCACCATTGTCGTCACCGGGACGGCCCCGGCCCGTCGGCCCTTCGTACACAAAGGCAGGACTGACATAGACATCTGTGATCAGCGAGGCGGCGGCAGGACCATCGCGGGTCAAGCCCGCTAGAAACACGCCCTCCTCAGTGGTGCTTCCGTCCTCCGAAAAGAAGCAATGCGCCGCGGTCAAGATTACATCCGGCGACACCAGAGTAGCGGTACAAGCCTGACGGTTGCGAAGGCCTAGCAGGCCAATCGCGCTCCACGGTAGGGCGTCGGAATCCACCCTCACCCGATCATCATAACCGAAGTGGTAATCCCGCATGCCTGGAATGGTCGACCGCCCTAAACAGTCGATTGTGTCGGTCCTAGGCGCGCAGGCTCCGTTGCCGCCAAGTGCCCGTTCCTCACATATACCGTTCAGCGCCGAGGTGCAAAGATTGGTCCGATTGCGACGGGTCGCCATAGGCGCACAATCGGCCATATCCGTCCCGCTGGTGCAAATACCCATGCCGATATTGGGTTCGTCGCATCGGTTGTTGAAACTGGCCCGGCAACTGTTGGTGCCGCCTTGGGCAAGTGCACGGCAGTCTGTTGCATCGGTGCCGCTCTCACATGTGCCGGTACCGCCAAAGCGGCCGTCATCGCATTCCAAGTTTAAGGCAAACTCGCAACTATCGTCGCCCAATCCGCCCGGAATCGACGATATTGGGGCCCCTGCCGCCACCTCTTCCGAACTGTCATCAGCGCCGGGCGTGCAGGCCGCCAGGCAAAACGCCCCCAATACCGCAAGGGCGGTCCAACCATTAACCATTCCGGCCTGTCATTCCTCGTCCAGCTTAGACCCTGTCCCGCCGCTGAAACCGCCGGCTGCATAGGCGGCTAAGGGTTCGGCAAAGGCGCGTGCATCGACCGCCAAGTACGATGTTCTGGTCTGGCCTGGAAGCCGGAAGAACTGGCTGTCGACCGCGATCACCGAGTATTGGCCATTGCCCCGATCTACAAAGATCGGCGAACCGCTATCGCCCTGTGTCGTATCGCACTGATGAAACATCGAATTGTCATCAAAGAAAGACTCAACCCGGCAACCGATGTTAGCACTGATGTCATCGCCGGTGTCCCAGCTGTAGCCGGCCTGGTTCACGCGAAACCAGGTGCCGGCCAGTGCCTGGCCTTGATCCGCGCGGGTCGGCGCCAGGACATCCATATAGCCGATCTCAGAGCCGATTGGTCGATTGAGCCGGGCAAAGGCCCAGTCATCGCCATTTCCTTGGCCGATAGTCTCGATCGTATTATCTCGATACTGGGGATTTACATAGGATTCGACCAGCGATGCGACCGCGACACTGCCGCTTGCGCTCTGTCCCGCTAGGAACCGACCGCCGCCCTGAATACGGCCCGTGCGCCCGCCAAAACAATGGGCGGCGGTCAGCACGATATCGGGGCCTACAAGCGTTGCGGTGCAGCGCCCGCCGCCATCCAGCTCAAGCTGGCCGATGGTACGCCAAGGCATCGCCGAGGAATCAACCCGGATGCGATCGTCAAATCCAAAATGATGATCGCGAATTCCTGCCGGCGTCGTTCTGCCCAGACAATCGGACGTGTCGGTCAGGGGTTGGCACAACCCGCTGCCGCCTAACGCGGATTCGTCGCACCGGTCGTTCAATGAGGTCGGGCAGGAATTTGTTCGGTTGCGCCGGATTGCGGCGGCGGCGCAGTCGGCCGTGTCGGTGCCGCTGGTACACACGCCGACGCCGATCCGTGGTTCGTCGCACTCCCCATCAAACGACCATTCGCAACTGTTGTCGCCGCCCATCGCTAAGGCGCGACAGTCCGTTGCGTCGGTTCCCTCACGGCAGGCGCCCGTGCCCCCAAAGCGAATATCGTCGCATTCCAAATCGTTGGCCCACTGGCAACTATCGTTACCGACATTCGCAGAAGCTGTTTCGATCGGCGTCATTCCGGGTTTGCTTGCTGTTCCGCTAACGTTGCACGACGCCAATGCCAACAAGCAAAGGGCAGTCAACCGCCAGGGCTTCACGATCCGTCCCCCGGCAGCTCTGCTGCCTTTCTGCCGCCGGGCGGGGCTGTGGACAACCGCCCGGCAATAAACTCATTCAACGCGTCGGCGAAGGCCCGCGAATCCACCGCCAGATGGGCTGCCAACGCCTGACCGGGGATGCGCAGATAGCGACTTTCCACGGCGATCACGGCGAAGTTCCCGCCCCCTTGATCGAGAAGGAACGGCGAGCCGCTGTCGCCCAAAGTCGTGTCGCATTCATGAAACATGCTGTTATCCGGTAAGAACTCGGTCACCGGGCAACCCAGATGCGCCGACAGGCGGTCGCCGGTGTCCCAGCTATAACCGCCCTGATCGACCATGAATAACGCCTGGTCCTTGTCCGCTTGCCCCTGGACGTCGGACTGAGGCACGACCACCGGCAAAAAGCCCAGCGTGTCGCCAAGCGGCCGATCCAGCCGAGCAAAGCCCCAATCTTCGCCATTTCCCTGGCCGGCCGGTGGATCGATGTCATCGTCGTAGCGTGGGTTCATGTAATAGTCGACGATGCCGGCGACCTCGACATAGGTCTGGCCATCCAAGCCTGCGTAAAAGGCCTGGGGTCGGTCGGGGCCTCCCTCGGTGAGGAAACAGTGCGCCGCAGTCAGGACCACATCGGCGGCAACGAGTGTCGCGGTGCACGACCCGTCTGCAAATTCAAGCTGACCGATGGTCCGCCACGGCAGGGCGTGGCTGTCAACCAGCACGCGTTCGTCGTGGCCGAAATAATGGTCGCGCATACCGGCGACCGTCTCGCGACCGAAGCAGTCGACCGTGTCTGTACGTTCAGCGCATTGACCGTTGCCGCCTTGGCCCGCCTCTTCGCAGATATTGTTGAAAGCGGTCGCGCAACTGTTCGACCGATTTCGAAGATGTGCAGCGGCCGAGCAGTCCGCCGTGTCCGTTCCGCTGGTGCATACGCCAAGGCCGATATGCGGCTCGTCGCATTCGTTGTCGTACGCCCAGGTACAGCTGTTATCACCGCCGATTGCCAAGGCCCGACAATCGGACGCGTCCGTACCCTCCGGGCACGCGCCTGTCCCGTTAAAGCGAATGTCGTCGCATTCCATGTCGTGGGCCCAGCGACAGCTATCGTTGCCGACATCAATACCGCCCGGCAGCGGCGACGAACCTGCCCCCGGCTTTCCACCGAGAGTGAGCGAAGGCAGTTCGATGCCGATTTCGTCTAGAACAGCCAGGCCATTCAATGCTTGTGCTTGCGCCTGTACGTACGAAAACCCGGTGATGCCCAAATACGCCGTCATCGCGGCCACTAAACTTCGTCGAATCATGATCTTCAATCTCTTGCGAGCCCTGAATATGGATCGAAATGCTAGCACAGAACCGATGCGCTCAAAGGCCCAGACGCTTTAAGGTCGCGTCAATCGGCCTGGCATAGGCGGCATCCCAATAGCGAACGTGAACCAGCAGCGGGTATATGTTGTAGATGTCGCGCCGAGCCGTGAAAAACCCGTTATCGAGTGCGCGCACCTCACGATAGGCAGCAAAGAAATCGTCGGTAACCGTGTCGAAAAGGGTGGTGTAGGCCAACTCGATCTCCGAATGGCCCCAATAGATCGCCGGATCGATCAACCCGACGATCCGATCTCCCTTGTGAAGGAGATTGCCGGTCCATACGTCGCCATGCAGCAAGGATGGATGAGACGGTTCGTCCAGATACTGATCCAACCGGTCGGCCAGAGCCTCGATCCGATCGGCCAGGCCCGACTGCACAGTACCCTCCGTCCTTCCTTGGCACGCCATGTATCTCAGCCTTTGGTCGGCAAAGAAGGACACCCACCCCTGCATCCGAGGGTTCGGTTGGTGCAACTGGCCGATCGTAGTGTCATAGGGATAGCCGAAAGACGGCGCGGGCCGCGCATGCAGCGCGGCCAGTAGACGACCAGCATGGCGTTGGGCCTCCGGTCCGGGAATCCCCGGGTCATGGTCGATGAAATCAAGCACCAACAAACTCTCATCGCCGTAAACGACGGCGGGTAAAGGCAGGTCGCTGTCTCGGTGCAGGTCTGACAGCATGCGCTTTTCCAGCGTCAAGTTGCCCGCCCGATCTTTGATCGCCAGCCGGGTGCCGTCGGCAAAGTCGGCGCGCATCACAACGCCGGTAGAGGCGCCGACCAAGCGGGTCAGCCGAACCGGTCTTTTGCCGAGTGCTACCTCAACCCTATCAGCGAGTCCGCCATCGCTCACAGATTGGCCAACTCGCCGTCGAGCAACGCTTGAAGCAATCCTTGGGTGCCTGCCTCGATCAGATCGAGCGCGTGATCATAATCCGCAGCGCCCCCGTAGTAAGGGTCGGGCACATCGCGCGCGTCCAGATGCCGGGCAAAGTCCAGGAACATCACGACCTTGCCGCGCGTGCCCGGCGGTGCCTGGCGTTCCAACAGCCGCCGGTGTCCATGATCCATGGCCAGCACCATGTCAAACCTCTCGAAGTCGGCCTCCTCGACCCGTCTTGCACGCAGAGCGGAAAGATCGTAGCCACGGTCGACCGCGTGGCGCTGGGCTCGCGCATCGGGGGCATCGCCGACATGATAGGCATGGGTCCCCGCACTGTCGCATTGCACCAGATGGCTTATCCCAGCCTCCTCCAACTTCGCCCGCATGACCGCCTCGGCGGTCGGCGAACGGCAAATGTTTCCCGTGCAGACAAACAGCACGCTAAAACCCATGACAGCGACCTCTGACCTTTCCGCTGGTTTCGACGCAGAAGCATATCAAATCAAGGTTACGATGATTGAGACTTTGAACAAGATCGACGGGATCGTGATCTTGACCGGTGCCGGAATTTCCAAGGAATCCGGCCTCGACACGTTCCGCGATCCGGACGGTATCTGGGCGCGGCACTCCCTCGAAGAAGTCGCCACACCAGAGGGGTTTGCCCGCAATCCAATATTAGTACACCAGTTCTATAACGCGCGACGCCGCCAACTAGACGATCCCGCAATCCAGCCAAACGCCGCCCATCTGGCCCTGGCAAAGCTTGAAAGCGATTGGCCCGGCGAGGTCGTTTTGGTTACCCAAAACGTGGACAACCTGCACGAACGAGCCGGATCGCAAAACCTGATCCATATGCATGGCGAGATCGCGAAATCGCGTTGCGCGCATTGCGGCGATGTTCGCCTGTATAGGGGCGCCCTCGACACGTCGCTTAAGTGTCCGGCTTGCAATCTCAGCGGCGGCATGCGCCCTGATGTCGTGTGGTTCGGCGAAATGCCGATGCATATGGACTGCATTGCAGACGCCATTGGGGATTGCGGCCTGTTTGTTTCGATCGGGACCTCCGGCACCGTCTATCCGGCTGCCGGGTTTGTCAGCGAGGCGCGACACAATAGCCAACCGACCTATTGCATAGAGCTCAATCTCGAAGAGACGGACACCAGCCCCTTGTTCCACGAAAGTCGGAACGGCAAGGCGACCGAACTGGTCCCAGCTTTTGTTGACGAGGTTTTGGCACGGGTATGAGCAAGGTGGCGGATCTGTCGACCGTTCTGACCGAGGCGCGATCGTGCCGCGTGTGCGAACAACACCTGCCCCTAGGGCCACGCCCCGTGCTGCGCGCCAGCCCCGACGCCAAGCTACTGATCGTCGGCCAAGCGCCCGGCACCAAGGTCCACGCCAGCGGCATACCGTGGAACGATCCGTCGGGCGACCGGCTGCGCCAATGGCTTGAGGTCGATCGCGAGACTTTCTACGACGAGACCAATATTGCCATTGTTCCGATGGGCTTTTGCTATCCAGGCGTCGACAAGAATGGCGGCGACGCGCCGCCCCGTCCGGAATGCGCACCGCTTTGGCACGCGCGGGTGCTGGCCCTGATGCCGTCCATACGCCTCACCCTGCTGGTCGGCCAGTACGCACAGCGCTTTTATCTTGGCAAGCGTCGGGCCAAGACGATGACCGAAACGGTGCGCAGTTGGCGCGCCTATGGCCCCACCCACCTGCCATTGCCACATCCCAGTTGGCGCAATACGGCCTGGATCAAGCGTAACCCGTGGTTTGAGCAAGATATCCTGCCTGTCCTGCGCAAGACCGTGTCGGACCTGCTATGAGCAAAGTGCCCCCCCGATCAGCTTGATCTTCAAGCCTTCCACTGCCAAAACTATCCGACGCAATTCTCCTAAAGACAGAAATTGTCTTGGTAAACAAAACCAAGACCGACATAGCGGAGACCATGGCAGGGTGATCAGGCACATCGTAATGTTCAGCGCCAAGCGGCGGGAGGATGTAGGTGCGATTCTTCAAGGCCTTCGCCTGTTGGAGGGCATACCCGCTGCACATCGGCTCGAAGTTTCGCTGAACCAGAAGACCGACCAACTGGCCAACGACATTGATGTGATTGTCTATGGCGAGTTTGACGACGATGCTGCCCTCGCCGCATTCAAGGCGCACAGCCTTTATCAGCAAGCAATCGCCATCGTCCGGCCATTGCGGGATCTACGCGTCGCTGCGGATTACAAGGTTTCCGAGGTAGAACTCACCTGAAGTCCAGCGGACTTCCGGTCATAACGATCTGTTTTATAGAGAAAATTCCCAAATTCAACCGGCCCGATTCCGGCCCTAAAAGCATCACGGTCCCACCGTGGTTCCCACACGCAATGGCCGCAAAAGGGAACAAGATTCTCACCTCAAGGCCGGAAGGTCCGGTCTTGGGGGCATCGCGATGCCCCATTTCATCCGATGAAATTGGAGGAAGATCCAATGAAGAAGACCCCGATAGCCATGGCTCTGGCCGCCCTTGTGGCGTCCTCTGCCGCCATCGCCGCCGAAGGGGACTTCGTGGCTGCCGACACCAATGTCGATGGTGTATTGTCTCTGGACGAGGTTCTGGTGATGCATCCAGACGCCACGGAAGAGACTTTCATTTCGGCCGACGTCAATGGTGACGGCGTATTGTCGGAAGAGGAGTACAACGCTGCGACCGGTGCCGCTGTGACCACGCAGTAGTCTCCCCTAAACTCTCCCTGAAGGACGACGCCCCTGTCACATCAGTGGCAGGGGTGTTGCTTTGCGACAGTCTTCTCCTGATCAAACCCAAACACTCGAAATTCAACGCGGCACGCGGTTGACGGCAGGGGCCGCGATCCCCAATCTCGCTATCTTCCAATGGACAGATTTTGAGGTCCTTGCCGTGTCGCAGCTTGCCGTTCCCGCAACCATGGACGAGATTACCGCTGACTGGTTGGACCGGATGTTCACAGCAAGCGTCGGGACTGGACGACCGCCTGTCGCGTCACTGAAGAAAACCGTCATAGGCGTCGAGAAGGGCTTCCTTAGCGAGACAGCGATCATTGAGCTCGATTTCGGCGGTGCCGAAAGCGACCTTCCAACCTCAGTGGTTGCCAAGTTGCAGCCAAAAACCGGCGACTTTGTCGATACCGCAAAGGAAAGCCACGCATTCGAACGCGAGATCCGGTTTTACAAGGAACTAGCCCCGTCCGCCCCGATCCGCCTGCCGCGCGTTTACTTTTCGGAGGTGTCAGACGATTCCAGCTTGCTGATCATGGAAGATCTGAGCCATCTGGCGAATGTCGACCAGGTCAGTGGTCTAACCCACGAACGCGTCGTGGCCGCCGTGCGGGCGATAGCAAAAATGCATGCCGCACACTGGGACAGCGAGCATTTGCACGCCAAACCCTGGATCCCGCTACACGACCACTTCTTCGATGAGGGGTTTGAGGACCATTGGCCGACCTTTTCCGAAGCCTATGGGCTACGGATCGGCCGCGCCGGCCGGGCGTTGGGCGAACGGGTTGCCGCCAATCTGCGCTGGATCGAACAACGCATATCAGAAAGGCCGACAACCTTCGTCCATGGCGATTTTCGGGCCGACAATCTGTTGTTTGGGCCCGCCGGAACACCGGAGGAGGTTCTGGTGCTCGATTGGCAGTTGGGGAACCTCAGCCTGGGAACCATCGACATAACGCGCCTGTTGGGCGGCAGCGAGCCGGTGGCGGAGCGCCAGGGCCATCAGTTTGAAATCATGGAGGCTTGGCACGACGAACTCATCGCCAACGGGGTTCGAGAATACAGCTACGACGACGCCCTTTACGACTTCAGGCTGGGCGCCCTTTACAGCCTATTCATTCCGGTGAAGGTGCTTCATTTGTCCAGCGACGATATTGGGCCGAGGGCAGCGCGGTTATTGGACACGACGGCGGAACGCCAGTTTGCGTCGGCCCTAGAGTTGGACGCTGGCAGCCTGTTACCCGACAATTGAGACCTATGCCTGCGCCGACAAAAAAGACAGCAACTTGCCTACTCACGACTGCATCTGCCTGGTGCGCCTTTTTGGTCGCCTCTAGCGCCAATTCAGCAACCATCGAAGGTCAATGGCTTGACATGATGGGCTCGGTCGAGGTGGGCGGCATGAGCTTTGGCGACGCCGAGGACATTGCCGAGACAATCGAGGGCGCAGGCCATCCCTGCGACAGGCTCATACGGCTGGAGACAATGCCCAGCTCGTTACTGGCGACCTGCGAGCCCGATTCCGCGCTCTATCGATTGCTGCCAGACACCGATGGCGAGCCGCTAGTCGCACCCTTGCGCTAACCACCGCTGTGACTAAGGCGCTTGCTCTTCAAGCGCCTCCATATCCTCATCGGAAAAGCCGAAATGATGGCCGATTTCATGAATCACGACGTGCCGAATGATCACGTCGAGTGGCTCACCGGTTTCCCGCCAATATTCGAGGATCGGACGGCGGTAGAGGAAGATGTGATTGACGTCGTGACGCACGACGAAGCCTTCCGCCTCCCCAAACGGCACTCCGCTATAGAGGCCGAGCAAGTCGTAGGGGCTATCTATGCCCATCTCTTCGAGAGTTTCTGGGTCGGGAAAGTCAGCGATGGCGAGCGCGACACCGTCGATCAACTCAGCGATCGGCGCCGGCAGGCCCGCCAACGCATCGTTGGCCATGGCCGTGAAATCATCCAGCGACGGCAAGCCCATCCCGATTGTCAAAACGAGACCCCCGCTTGACGCCTGCGGTCTGGGAGATCATCTCCCGAAGAGTTGCCCAACCAACACTCGGAGGAAACTGTCATGAGCGAAAAACTTGCGGGCTCGGCCCGGCAAGAGGCCCTAGCGGAACTGGAAGATTGGCAAGAAGTCGACGACCGCGACGCCATTCAAAAGACCTTTCGATTTGCCGACTTTAACGGCGCCTTCGGATTCATGGCACGTGCTGCCCTCAGGGCAGAAAAGATGAACCACCATCCCGAATGGTTCAATGTCTACAACCGGGTGGAGGTGGTGCTGACCACCCATGATGCAGGCGGTGTCAGCCAAAAGGACATCGACCTTGCGAAATTCATGGACGTGGCGGGCTAACTCTATGTCGGCGCCAGACGAACCGCGCCATCCAACCGGATGACCTCGCCATTGAGCAACACATTGTCGGCGATGGCGAGGACGAGCTTGGCAAATTCCTCCGGCTCGCCGAGTCTATGCGGAAACAGAGTCGTGGCGATCAGGCTGTCTTTCACCTCTTCCGGCATGTTCAGCAGCATCGGGGTACCGATCAAACCCGGCGCGATCGCCATGACACGAATGCCGTGCCGGGACAGTTCGCGAGCCACGGGAACGGTAAGACCAACGACCCCGCCTTTTGAAGCACTGTAGGCGGCTTGGCCAATCTGCCCTTCGAACGCTGCCACCGACGCGGTATTGACGATCAGTCCGCGCTCTTCCGTGTCCAACGGCTCAAGTGTCGCCATCTCAGCCGCCGCTAATCGCATCATGTTGAATGTGCCGATTAGATTGACCCGGATCGTGCGCTCAAACTCCTCAAGAGCCAGCGGGCCTTCGCGGCCAACGACCCGCCCCGCCGTTGCGATGCCCGCGCAATTGACCAGGAGTCTTATGGGTCCGTTTGCGTCGCGAGCGCGGTCGAAGGCGCTGATGGCGGCCTTCTCAATGCTGACGTCACATTCGATCGCAACGCCACCGATCTCATCGGCAACCTGGCCTGCCGCATCTTTGTTGAGGTCAACAACCGCGACTTTCGCCCCTTGAGCAGCCAATGCCTGCGCCACGGCGGCACCCATACCCGATCCGCCACCGGTGACCATCGCGGCCAATCCATTGACCTTCATTGTCCGTACTTCCGATTGCCAAGACTCATTTTGAGGGGTGATATCATGGTCGCAGCGTCGGGCCTATGATCGACGGGTCCGTCCCATCCAAACGCAATCAATCCCAGGTACACCGTGATGTTCAGGAATGTCCCTTCGTCAGCCGTCCTCCTATCGATCTTGGGGCTTATTCCCTTCTATGCTTTCGGACTGATGATTTGGGCCATTCTTTACAGTCAAGGCGATACCATCACGATGGCGGCTAGCCGCTGGATGGGCTTCCTGCTAAATGCCCAGCTTATCTACACGGCCCTGATCGCGAGCTTTTTGGGTGCCATCCATTGGGGCCTAGCAATGGCCAATATCGGCTGGGAGAAGCAGCTTCGGCCCGACCCCGAACGCTGGGACGACGGCGGGCAAGGCAACCCAAAGTACGAGCCGGCGGTACGGCAAATGCTCTACAGCATTATGCCCTGCCTGTTCGCCTGGGCAATTGTGCTGCTATTTCAGTTTTTGCTTATCGGCTGGCTTGCGATCCTGCTGATGATTTTGCTGTTGGTTGGCATCTGGATCGGCGACCGCAACGCCGTGCGCTTCAATCTGGCGCCGCCTTGGTTCACCGAATTGCGCGGCCCAATGACGATCTTCGCCATTGGCGGACTGGTGATCAGCCTACTTGCGACGACGTAAGATCGATCTTGCGATCAGACCGCGGTCCAATCGGCTACGGCCGGTCCGGTTTTCTCCAGCCACAGGCTGGCTTCCCGCCCCCCTTCGATGATGGGGATCCGGCCGGCTGCACCGGCTGCGACGGTCTCAGCCATGCGGGTGGCCACATAGTGGCTTGCGAACAGCGGCCGAAAGCCACCGCCTGCCAATAGGGCGGCGACCACCTGCTGCTCGTTGTAGCCACGCCACGCCCACTCATCGAAATAGTCGTCCGGCAAACAGATGTCGTGGAAATGGACCAGCACACCTTCCGGCAGGCAGGGCAAGATGCGGGTCACCAGCCAGTCGACATCGGTGCCAGGTTGGGCAAGGTGACTGGAATCGACGAACAAGATGTCACCCGGCTCGAGCTCGGCAAAAGGCTCGATGGGCGCTTCTTGGACCAATGACGGAACATGATTGAGCGAAAGCCGCGCGATGTCGGCCCTCGGCGCAGGGTCGATGGCGGTGAAGGCGCAACCGATCTGGCCGTCGAACAGCGCGCGAACCATGAACCGGGTGGAGTGCCCCGATCCGACCTCGACGATCCGGTGGGGCTGACATTGCCGGACCATGACATAGGCGGCCGCCCCATCCAGACGGCTAAACCAGCCCTGATCCCATCTCGGCTCCGGCGGCTCGCCGCCGAAATTCAGCAGTTCCTCACTGAAATCGTCGATCAGGTTGAGAACCGCCGTGAAGACAGGTTCAGCGGTGGCGAACATCGCTTCGAAGGGCTGGTAGGTTGGAATCGGCCCGTCCAAACCGTCGGCGTGCCGATAGGGAATAAAAAAACCCTGCGGCTTCAGCCCCAGCACCGTCGATAACCCCATGCGCAAGCGCCGAAAACTAAGTCGAAAATCTGTCGTCAAATCTTAGCCCTGGAGGCCACGGACGCGGCCTTGTCTCACGGTTGGACAAGCGTTGTTTACGGAACCAGCTCCATACCCTCGCGGGCGGCAACGGTGCCAGGCCTAACGGCTGCTGCCGCTGCTTCGATCGCCAGCATCCGCTCATCAGTATTCATCGGATTGTGGTGGAACAGAACAACCCGATCAACATTGGCCGCGTCGCCGACCCGTATCGCTTCCTGCCAGGTTGAATGGCCCCAGCCGACGTGACGCTCATACTCATCGTCGGTGAACATGGCATCGTACACCATGATGTCGGTATTGCGGCAGAAGTCCACAATTCCTTCATCCAGTTCGCCCTTTCGATGTTCGGTATCGGTGATAATGCAGATCGATTTGCCGCCGTGTTCGATCCGAAAGCCGCAAGCACCGTTGGGATGGTTTAGCCAGCATGTCTTCAACAAGACACCGGGCAGTGGTTCGAGAGGTTTGCCGCATTCGAAATCGTTGAACTGACAGGATCGAAAAACGTCGAGCGGAACCGGAAACAGTGGCTTCATCATCATGTTGACGAGGACCGATTCCAGATTGCTCTGGGGAACCAGATGTCCAGCGTAGAAATGGACCTGCGTATCCGGCGAGTAGGCCGGGGCAAAAAACGGTATTCCGCAGATATGATCCCAATGGGTATGGGTAAAAAAGACCTTAACGTCTCGTCGGCCCTCGCGCAGCAGCTTGTGGCCCAAATTCATCAGGCCGCTGCCACCGTCGATCACCAGCACTTCCTCGCCAACGCGGATTTCGAAACAGCTCGTATTGCCGCCAAAGCGCACCGTACTCGGCCCCGGTACGGCGATGCTTCCGCGCGTGCCCCAGAATTTGATCGAAAAGACGTCCCCGTTGATCATTGCGCTCGCAATGCTTGGTAACCACCGGAGCCCGACTCTGGCAGGCCGCCCGCATCAAGTCGAGCCAAAAGGATCGATCCCGGCATGTCATGACTAATACGGTAGGCGCAGCCCACGGCCGCACACCTCCAAATCGCGGATTTCGACCTGCAAAGTGCGTCCGAATGATTGGGATATGTCTCGGGTGCCAGCATGCCGGCCAAATCAGCATGTCGCTTTAATTTCTGCTGTGTCCGTCATCACAGCAGTGTGTTCGAAAGTTACCAGTCTTGACGCTCCAAAAAGGTCGCCGGCGCGGGTTTTTGCCGCTTGCGCGGCCCTAATACATACAGAATACCCGGCGCGTTCGGACTATGGGACCAGCCGGTAGCCGCCCGGTTCCGTCACCAAAATCTGCGCGTTCGATGGCTCTTCCTCGATCTTCTGGCGCAGTCGATAGACGTGCGTCTCCAGCGTATGGGTTGTGACGCCCGCATTGTAGCCCCAGACCTCGCCCAGCAGCACATCGCGCCCAACCACCTTCGGCCCGATGCGGTAGAGATACTTTAAGATCGCGGTTTCCTTTTCCGTCAGGCGGATTTTGCGCTCGGTGTCCTTGTGGGTCAGTTGCTTGGCCGACGGGCGGAACGTGTAGGGGCCGATCGTGAAAACCGCGTCTTCGCTTTGTTCGAATTGCCGAAGCTGCGCGCGGATGCGGGCCAGTAGCATGCCAAGCCGAAAAGGCTTGGTAACATAGTCATTTGCCCCGGAATCAAGGCCCAGAATCTGATCGGCATCGCTATCGACTCCGGTCAGCATGATAATGGGGCTGCGCACGCCGTTACGGCGCATCAACTTGCACAAGTCTCGCCCATCCATGTCCGGCAATCCGACATCGAGGATGATGCAGTCGAAATGGGTATCCTTGACCTGGGCGAGGCCCTGCGTTCCGTTTTCAGCCTCAACGGTCGTGAATTCTTCCAACAGCTGAATCTGCTCGGCAAGGGACGCACGCAACGCTTCGTCGTCATCGACCAAAAGAATTTTCTTTGCTGCGGTCATGTGGGTCTCTTTCGTGAACTTGAAGACTCTAGGGGTGCGAGCCGCCCTAAAGAATGGGTATGAGCTATTACTGTTTTCAATAGCAGCCCTGCTGCAGGAACGGAACAGCGAGGCCTCAATTCACGAAACCTGGTTGCTCTCCAGAAACGATTTTGACCTAAACCAGCACCTGTAAGTTCAACGCGCTCGACCGGCGATGGCTGATATACCATTGCCAATCGCCCCTATTGGCCCCCATGTACCAGCATCTATCCCAGCAACCGACACAAAGTCAGTTTTCATCGGCCGCCCCATGTCCGCGCGTGATCCAGGTATTCCAGACCAAACAGAGGGCCAGCAATCTCGGCGCTTCAGCCGACAAGCGAGCTTGCGTGCCGTCGACCGGGCAATCGGCGATCTGCGGCGCGGGGACCCCGTGCTCGTGCGGCCAGACATTGGGCCAGCCTTGCTGGTTACAGCGGCGGAATCGACTACGGGGCAGGGTTTGGATCGTATCGTTGCCTTGAGCGGCGGCCTGCCTTCGATCTTCGTTACCGGTCAGCGCGCCGTGACGCTGGGCTTGGACGACCGGGTCGACGGCGTCCTACAACTTCGTCTAACCGACCGGCCCGATCCAAGATGGGTCCGGGCCCTGGCAGACCCTCTCGAAGAGGTGACGGCAGGCTCGCTCGACGGCCTCACCGGAGAGCACTTTGCCGAGGAAAGCAAAACCGGCGCAGTTGCGGCATCAAGGCTGCTGAAGCTTGCTCGCTTGCTGCCGGCCGCTTTGGCAATCGAAGTCGAACGCCCCTTGGCAACCGAACGGCTGGCGGCCACCAGCGATATCCTGTCGGTCGCGGCTTTCGATATCGATCACTATCAGGCGCATGCGGCCCGCAGCCTGCGACGGGTCGCCGATGCACGGGTACCACTTGATGGGGCGGAGGTGACCGACATCGTCGCCTTTCGCCCAACGGACGGCGGTCAGGAACATCTCGCGATCATCATCGGTACCCCCTCGCCGGGAGAGCCGGTGCTGGTGCGGCTTCACTCTGAATGTTTCACCGGTGATCTGCTCGGCAGCCTGCGGTGCGACTGCGGCCCGCAATTGCGTGGCGCGATCGAAGAAATCGCCAAACAAGGCGGCGGCGTCCTGCTTTACCTGGCGCAGGAGGGTCGAGGAATCGGGCTGGTCAACAAACTAAGAGCCTACCAGCTGCAGGACGCCGAATTCGACACTGTCGATGCCAACGAGATGCTGGGCTACGAAGCGGACGAGAGGCTCTATCTTCCAGCCGCCGAGATCCTGAGCCAACTTGGCTTCACCGACATTCGGTTGATGACCAACAACCCCGACAAGGTCAACGACCTGAGGGCGCACGGCATCAACGTGTCCGAACGGGTCGCGCACGTCTTTCCGGCAAACGGCCACAACGAATTCTATCTACATACCAAGAAGGTCCGCACTGGGCACTTGCTCTAGGCGGCCGACGAGGGTTTCTCGCCGTTAGGACGAGGCCCGAACACAGCGCTGCCGACCCGAACCCGGGTTGCGCCATGGCGGATTGCGGTTTCGAAATCGCCGCTCATCCCCATGGAGAGAGTCGGCAGCCCGTGGCGATGCGCCAAATCGGCAAGCAGAGCAAAGTGCGGGGCCGGCGCCTCTTCGATTGGGGGAATGCACATCAAGCCGTCTAGTGGCAGGCCTAACTCGTCCTTGCAAAGACCGACGAGGTCGTCGAGATCCTGCACCAAGACACCGGCCTTTTGCGGTTCCTCACCGGTGTTAACTTGGATCAAACACGGGAGCCGCTTGTTCGCAGCCTCGAACTCTCGAGCCAGCGCGCGGGCCAGCTTGGGCCGGTCGACGGACTCGATACAGTCAAATAGCGCGACAGCAGGACGCACCTTGTTGGTCTGCAACGGCCCGATGAGATGCAATCGCAGGTCTGCAAAGCGCGGCCTTAGCGACTTCCAGCGGGTCTCAGCTTCCTGAACGCGATTTTCGCCGAACAGCCGGTGGCCGGCGGCTAATGCGGCCTCGATCCGCTCAGACGGCTGAACCTTGCTCACCGCCACCAGTTCCACCGATGACGGTTCGCGATCCGCACTCTTTGCGACGCTGGCGATACGGTCAGTTATTTGGCTAAGGGATTCCGATACGCTCATACCATTGGAACCTGATTGCTAGCAGACCGGGTTGCAAGCCCAAGCGCACTAAGACAAAACAGCGCCGTGCCGCCCGTGGACGACCGAATGAATAGGAAGACTGACATGGCCAAGCGTATTTCTTCTCTCGCCGAGATTCTGGCACCGATGGATGAGGCGGAGTTCTTTGAAGAGTATTTCGGCAAAAAGCCCCTCCATCTGAAAGGTTCGGACGACAAGTTTGCGGGTGTCATGGATTGGTCCTCGCTTACCGATCTTATCAATCAGTCGGCGATTTGGTCCTCGAAGTCGCTTGCGCTGGTGATGGATGGCCGACGTTTGGCGCCGGAGGAGTATTGCCGCCCAAACCTATCGCGCCACGGCATGGAACTGATGATGGCCGACATGCCCAAGGTCAAAAGCTGGATTGGCAAAGGCGCGTCAATGGTCCTGAACGAGGTCGACCAGCTAACCCCGGGGTTGCGTGCCGCGGCCAACGCGCTTGAAACGGCGCTCAATGGAAAGGCGCAAGGCAATCTTTACTGCTCCTGGAAGGCGCACCCGGCCTTTGGGTCGCATTTCGACACCCATGACGTCTTTGCGATTCATGTTGCCGGCGAAAAGGTCTGGAATGTTTATCAACGGCATTTCGTGGATCCGATCGCCCATCCGAGGTTCAAGAATTTGGACCACGGCTTCGATGAGGCTCACAAAGGCGCCCTCGACCAACAGGTTCGGCTGACACCAGGCGACCTCCTATACCTGCCGCGCGGCTTCTATCACGACGCCCTAGCCGAAAGCCACGCTGCGGTTCACATCGCGTTTGGCGTTACATTTCCGATTGGGCTCGACCTGATTGGTCCTCTACACCATCGCCTGGTCGACGATGATCTATTCCGCGCCCGCTTGCCGCATTCCGGTCGCCCAGCCCTGGAAGAGCATCTCAAAAAACTCGCCGAACGGCTGGCCACGCTCGCCCAGGACCCCGCACTGATCGATCAGCTTGCCGACTTCGTCGGCGGCTTCCGATATGACCGTTCCGAACTGTCCTTGCCTGAAGATGGCGGCAAGGGGGCGACTTATCGGGTGGATCTGCCGGACCTGCGGATCGCAACCGTCTCCGGCCAACGCTGCATGGTGCGCCAACAACAGGCGGTACCGATTCCAGCTGGGTTGGAGGAGCCAATCGCCTGGATTTTGAAGGCCAAGACGTTTCATGCCGACGATTTGGCCAGCGCCCATCCAGGATTAACCGATCAAGCGCGTCAGACTCTTCTTCAGAACCTCAGCAACATGGAGGTGATCTCCGAAATCTAACGGCTTTAGACCGATCATTGCCCAAACTGTGACAGATCGGCCACAGTGCCGAACGAATGTTGCTTATCCGCCACTTTGCTTGTTGTCGTCGGGCGGTCGGGGTGGGTATACGCTTTGTAGGCTTTCGTGGTTGTCCGCGGCAGCCGCGTTCTGAAGCGATTCGCTTGTAACTTGGGGCCGGGCAACGGCCTTAAATGGAGGTTGAAGGATGAAGAAAATTCTTCTGGGCAGCAGCGCCCTAGTTGCCGCTGGCCTAATC
>JBCCER010000071.1:0-20593 GCA_039030175.1 Pseudomonadota bacterium | reverse complement strand
TAGAGCCAGCGGCGCGGCGTGATGCCGTTGGTCTTGTTGACGATCCGGTCGGGATAGATGGCGTTGAAGTCGCTAAAGACCGTCTCTTTCATCAACTCGGTATGAAGCGCCGAGACACCGTTGACACGTCGGCTGCCGAGAAACGCCAGATTGCCCATGCGGACCCGCCGGTCGCCATGCTCGTCGATCAGCGAAAGTCGATCGAGGCGGGCGCCATCCGGCGCCGACTTCCTGGTGATCTCTCGCAAGAACCGGGCGTTGATCTCGTAGATGATTTGCATGTGCCGCGGCAGTACGCGCTCGACCAAGCCAACCGGCCAGCTTTCCAGCGCCTCGGGAAGCAGGGTGTGGTTGGTGTAGTTGATCGTCCGGCTGGTCAGCGTCCAGGCGCGAGACCAGTTCAGGCCATAGACGTCGATTAGCAACCTCATCAGTTCCGGCACAGCGATTGCCGGATGGGTATCGTTAAGCTGGATCGCCACCTTGTCGGGCAGCATCTCCCAATTGTCGTGGTGGGTCCTGAAGCGTCGCAACAGATCCTGCAAGGACGCTGACGTGAAAAAGTACTCCTGCTTCAGCCGCAACTCCTGACCCTGCTCGGTCATGTCGTTGGGGTAGAGCACCCGGCTTAGCGTCTCGGCATCGACCTTTTGCTGCACGGCGCCCAGATAGTCGCCACGATTGAAGTTCTCCAGATCGAACTCCGTCGTCGGCTTGGCCGACCAAAGCCGCAGCGTGTTGATCAGCCGGCCGCCCTCGCCCACGACGGGCGTGTCATAGGCGGTCGCCATAACCCGTTGGCCGCCTGACCAATGGAACTGCGGCTCGCCGTCACGAGGCTCAATGGGTTCGACGTGGCCGTAAAAGTCGATTGGATAGGAGACTTCAGGCCGTTCGAACTCCCACGGGTTTCCGAAAGTCAGCCAGTCCTCCGGCTGTTCGACTTGCCATCCCTGATCGAATGACTGTTTAAACAGGCCGTATTCGTAGCGGATGCCGTAGCCATAGCCGGCGATACCCAGCGTCGCCATGCTGTCGAGGAAACAGGCCGCAAGTCGTCCGAGCCCACCATTGCCCAAGGCGGCGTCGGGCTCCGTCTCGATCACCATGTCGAGGTCAACGCCGATCTCTTCCAGAGCTTCGCGGCAAACATCCACGATCCCGAGATTGGCCATGGAGTTTTCGAGCAACCGGCCGATCAGGAATTCGAGCGACAGGTAGTAAACCCGCTTCTGGTCGCGTTCGTAATAGGATCGCGTGGAGGCCATCCAGTGGTCGACCAACCGATCGCGAACAGCCAGGGCGACGGATACGAACCAATCGTGCGGCTTGGCGTGTTCGGCATCCTTGCCAACCGCGTACACTAACCATTCAAGAAAGGAACGTTTGAGCGCTTCCTTATCCAGGCCACGCTTATCAAATCCGACAGGAAGACTGCCTACATCCATACCAACTAACTTTCATCCGCCTTGATAATCCGCGAGTCGACGAAGTGCGAGGGGCACCCGCCGAGAGGCAGCGCCATATATACAGCGACGGTCCTGAGATTCAACGCGCCTGCCAAAAGATCGAAATCAATCGCGAAACAACAAAAAGGGGCCGACGTCGAACGCCGGCCCCCTGTAGATTTGCCGGAACCAAATCCGGGCTGCGTATGAACTAGTTAATTTCGGAGTAGTTGCCGTCCGACCATTCGTACCAGACATAAGCCGGCTGCAGGATATCGCCCTGACTGTCGAAGCTGATCGGTCCGATTACGGTATCGAATTCGTGGTCGTGCAACGCTGCGATAATCGCGTCCAGATCGGTCGAACCGGCGGCCTCCGCTGCCGCGGCAAACACCTGGATCGCCGCGTAGGTGTACAGCGTGTAGCCTTCCGGCTCGAATCCGTCGGCGCGGAAAGCCTCGACAACGTCAGCTGCCTCGTCGAAGTTGCGCGGGTCGGGACCGAACGTCATCAACGTCCCCTCGCCTGCATCGCCAGTGATCGACCAGAATTCGTCAGTCACTAGCGCGTCACCGGATATGAGCTGGGTTTCCATGCCCTGCTCGCGCATTTGACGCACCAGCAGGCCGGCCTCGGTGTGATAGCCACCGACATAGATGACATCGACACTGTTGTCGTTCAGCAGGGTCGCCAAGGCCGAATAGTCGGACTCACCTGGCGTGTAGGCCTCATAAATGGCCTCCAGATAGCCAGTAGCGTTTAGGGCGATGCGCGTCGCGTCGGCCAAACCTTGGCCGTAGGCCGTACGGTCATGGACGATCGCCAAGTTGGAGTCCGGATAGTTCTCCTCAATGTACTGCGCGGCGATCAGACCTTGCTGGTCGTCACGACCACAAACACGGAAGACATTCGGGCCGCCATTGTCCGTCAGGGCCGGATTGGTCGAGGCCGGCGAGATCTGCAGTACGCCTTCCTCAGTATAGACCTCAGACGCCGGGATCGACGAACCGGAGCAGAAGTGCCCGGCCATGAAGATGACGCCTTCATTGACCGCTTCGTTGGCAACCGAGACAGCCTGACGCGGATCGCAGGCGTCGTCACCGACATAAAGCTCAAGCTGTTCGCCAAGAAGACCGCCAGCAGCATTCAAATCGGCCACTGCACGCTCGGCACCGGCACGCATTTGCTCACCGAATGAAGCGTATTGTCCGGTCATGGGACCGGCAGTACCGATTTGAATCTGAGCCTGCGCAGCCGCAGTCCCAAGTACCAGCGTAGCTGCCGTCGTCAGCAGCGCTACCTTTGTGATGGTCATTTACGTTACTCCTCTAGCTTTGCCTCTCTGCATGCCGGACCATGAAGACAAGGCTCATCCCTTGATCGTTTGACCCGGCATGGGTGTTGCCACGCTATTCAGATTGCGTGGCACAAATAAGGAAGCCGCATTTTTGTTCTAAATCTGCACCTTCCTCAACTCTCCGACTGGCCTTCCTTGACTTGCCAGCCAAACATCCCTCGACGCGTGTAGAGCCAGGGATATTGTGCCACCATACGGCTCGCTTTTGTCGCAAAAAAAGCAACAAACATCACGATCCACAATACAGGCGCGTGAATTGCAAACAGCACGACGGAATCCAATGGATGGATCAACCTTGCATCGAACAGGCTTGGGCATAGATCCGCGAGCCCGATCAATGCTGCGTAGGGCACGGTCTTCCAAAATGGCTGCCAAGTTCGTGCCAGCGCTTGGCCGGTTAGCACAGCGCCGCCTGCCATAACCAAAAGCCAGAATAAGGCGTAGGAACTCAGCGCTCGATCGATCGCCACCGAAAAGGCCGAAGGCTGCGAGAACGTGACCGATCCGCCGAGGATTTCGTCTGAGGTCAGAACCAAGTGTGATTGGCCTAGTTCGACAACGGTGAAGCGCATCGCGCCAGGCCGCTCGCTTGCGCGAGCAATGATCTCACCACTGCCTTCCGGTACCACGTATCGGCCGGTTAATAGCGGCTGTTCGACAACTAGATCGCCGGATAGCTCGTACGTGTTGTCAATGGTCAGGTGGAACGTGATCGCGCCATCGTCGCTGACCCAAAGTCCCACAACGGAGTCCTGTGCCGCCGCCGGCAGTGCCCCGAAGAGGGCAACTAGAAGGACAAGAGGACGGAGCAGTCGCCAAACTTGCGCCATCGCTTAGTGCCCTCCTTCCAGATAGGCCACGCGCACCTCCTCGTTCGCCAGCAATTCCGCGCCCGTGCCGGTCAAGGTAATTTCGCCATTGACCATAACGTAGGCGCGCGTTGCCAGACGCAGCGCGTGGAAGGCGTTCTGCTCCACTAGGAACACGGTGACACCTTGTTCGCGATTAATGTCTTCGATGACCCGGAAGATCTGCTTCACGATCATGGGGGCAAGGCCGAGGGATGGCTCATCCAGCAGCAAAAGGCGCGGCCGACTCATCATGGCCCGGCCAATGGCCAGCATTTGTTGCTCGCCGCCCGACAAAGTTCCGCCGCGCTGATGCTGCCGCTCGCGCAGGCGCGGAAACAGCTCGAAGATCCGCTCAAGATCACCGTCGAAATGGGTCGGATCGCTCGTCAGCGCACCCATTTGCAGGTTTTCCATGACCGTCATCCGGGCAAAGATTCTGCGCCCCTCCGGCGATTGAGCGATGCCCTTGCGCACGATCTCGAAGGTCGGCGTCCTGGTGATCTCTTGGCCGTCGAAGACGACCTTTCCCGCTCTTGCCTGCGGGTTGCCGCAGATCGTCATCAGCAAGGTCGACTTACCGGCTCCATTGGCGCCGATCAGCGTAACGATTTCACCTTCGTCGACCTCAAGACTAACGCCACGTAGCGCCTCGATCGCACCGTAGAAGGTGTGCACATTCTCGACCGTCAGGATCATGGGGCGCGGCCTCCATGTTCCTCGGCATCGCGGGCGAGGTCGGCCGCAACCTCAGGCGGCAGTTCGTCGTCTTCCTCCTCGCCCAGATAGGCGCGGATAACCGCCGGGTCGTTCCGAACCTCTTCGGGGGCGCCGTCTGCGATCTTTTGTCCATAGTCGAGCACGATGACATGGTCGGAGATCTTCATGACCACGCTCATGTCATGCTCGATCAGCAGCACGCCGACTTGGTGATCGGAGCGGATCGACAGGATCAGGTCGTTCAACTCAGCCGTTTCTCTGGGATTCAATCCAGCGGCTGGTTCGTCAAGGCACAAAAGGCACGGGTCGGTGCACATGGCACGGGCGATTTCGAGGCGACGCTGATCTCCGTAGGGCAGATTGCCGGCCTCCCAATCGGCCCGATCGGTCAGGCGCACCTTGTCGAGCCAATAGCGCGCGAGTTCGATGCCCTCCTGCTCAGCCTTGCGAAAGCTTGGCAGGCCAAGCAGGCCGGCGATCGAATACCCCGATGCCTTCATCAGCTTGTTGTGCTGAGCGACCAACAGGTTCTCCAGCACGCTCATATTCGCGAAAAGACGGATGTTCTGGAAGGTGCGCGCAACGCCTGCTCTGGCGGCGATCAGATGCCCCTCCATGCGCTCCAAATAATGAGTGGTGCCGTTGCGTTGCAGCGCCAGCCTGCCCTCGGTGGCCTTGTAGAAGCCGGTGAGGCAGTTGAACATCGTGGTCTTGCCGGCGCCGTTCGGTCCAATCACCGCGGTGATGTCGCCGGCCCCGGCCTGGAACGACACACCATCGACGGCGGTCAGCCCCCCAAACCGCATTGTCAGGTGGTCGACCGTCAGAATTGGGTTTTGGACCTCGATCATTCGGCCGCCACCTCCTGAGCCTGCCCGCCCTTTGGCGGTGCCTTAGGCCCATGTCGGCCGTGCAGTCTGACCGTCGGCTCCCGATGCGCCAGAAGACCTCGCGGCCGCCAGACCATAATGATGACCATGGCAGCACCGAAGATCAGCATTCGGTACTCTTCAAGTTCACGGAACAGCTCGGGCAGGCCGATGATCAAGATCGCTGCCAGCACGACCCCCGTCTGGCTGCCCATGCCGCCGAGCACGACGATAGCGAGGACGATCGCCGATTCGATGAAGGTGAAGCTTTCCGGGCTGATGAAGCCTTGCCTTGTGGCAAAGAACGATCCTGCAAAGCCGCCGAACATGGCCGAGATCGTGAACGCCGCCAGTTTGATGTTGCGTCGATTGATCCCCAGCGACTGGCAGGCGACATCGTCCTCGCGCAGCGCTTCCCAAGATCGCCCAAGGGGCAGCTTGCGCACCCGTAGGGACACGGCGTTGACGATCAGCGCCAGCACCAGGATCAAGTAGTAGAGGAAGATCAACCGATGAAGTGGCGTGAATTCGAGCCCGAAAAGGGTGTGGAAAGACGGCAGCCCATCGGCCTCGGGTGCGCTGGTGAACTCGGCAATGCCGAAGAAGCTGGGCCTCGGGATGGACGCGATGCCGTCCGGTCCGCCCGTGAATGTGGACCAATTCTGCAGGACAACGCGGATGATCTCGCCGAAGCCGAGCGTGACGATGGCGAAATAGTCACCCCTCAGCCGCAGAACGGGGAACCCGAGGATCAGGCCGGCGAAGGCGGCAAGAATGCCAGCCAGCGGCAGGCACAGCCAAAAGCTGAAATCGAAATACTGGGCCAGCAGGCCGTAGGAATAGGCGCCGACGGCGTAGAATGCGACATATCCGAGATCGAGCAAGCCGGCGAGGCCGACAATGATGTTTAAGCCCCAGCCCAGCATGATGTAGGTCATGACCAGCGTGGCCAGATCGACCGATGATCGGTCTGGGAACAACCAAGGCAAGGCGATCGCGAAAACGATGCCGGCGCCGCCGATCGGCACGGACTTGCGCTGCACCCAGGCAGCGACGTCATCCATCATCTGGGCGCTTGATTTCGGCAGAGGTCTATCTGGCCTTACCGGCCGGGCAATCTTCCAAAGGGCATTGATGGCGACGATCGCACCGGCACCGACCCCCAAAATCTGAACGATGCTGGCAAGACCCGGAAAGAACAGGCTGCCAAGGGCAATCACAATCCCGATGGCAAGGCCGTATGTGCCAAATCCCTCGCGTGTGAATGACAGTCCAAGCCGCCCGAAAAAGACCAGGACCACGGCCATGATCACTTCCGGAAAGCGAAACTCCAGCGTGAGCCGGCTCTGTTCCCCCGGTACGGTATGTAGCCCGACCATGGTCGCGGTCAGCGCCAGGGTGATCAGGCCGGCCAGCGCAGCCTCGCGACCAACCCGCGGCAGCGCCTCGTCGACAGAGGGTCTTAGCTGTGCGTCCATGGTGCTTAGACCTTCTCGATCTCAGGCTTGCCGAGCAGGCCGCTAGGTCTGAAGATCAGCACCAGAACCAGGATGCCGAAGACGGCGACATCCTTGTACTGCACCGAGAAGTATCCCGACCACAGTGCCTCGATCAGGCCGATCAGGAGACCCCCGAGCATCGCGCCCGGCAGCGACCCGATGCCTCCTAACACGGCGGCGGTAAAGGCCTTGATGCCGACCAGGAAGCCCTCGAAGAAATCGATCACGCCGTAGCGCATCAGGTAGACTAGGCCGGCGACCGCCGCGAGCGCGGCGCCCATCACGAAGGTGATCGAAATGGTGCGGTCGACATTGACCCCGATCAGCGCAGCCATTGTCTTGTCCTGCTCGCACGAGCGCTGCTGGCGGCCGAGAGAGGTGCGCTGGATCAGGAAGGTGAACGCGATCATCAAGACGACGGTCAGCACGATGATCAGGATCTGCAGATAGCTGATCGTCGCCGCAAACCCATCAGGTCGGCGCATTAGCTCGAACCCGCCCTCGATCACCGGCGGCAGCGGCTTTGCGCGCGCACCCTGTAGAAGCTGCACGTAGTTCTGCAAAAACAGCGACATACCGATTGCCGAGATCAGCGGCGCTAACCGGAACGACCCGCGCAAGGGCCGATAGGCCAATCGCTCGACCGTCCAGCCATAGGCGGCCGTGAGCATCATCGAGGCGATCAACACGATCAGCAGAGTTAGCGGCAGCCACCCGACCCCCAAAATGCCCAGCAGCAAAAAGCCCATGAGCGAGATGAAGGCGCCGATCATGAAAATGTCGCCATGGGCGAAGTTGATCATGCCAATGATGCCGTAGACCATCGTGTAGCCGATCGCGATCAGCCCATAGATGGCCCCGAGCGTAAGCCCGTTGATCAACTGCTGCAGAAAATATTCCATATGCTAAGGAGAGGTCTCTGGTCCGGGTCCATACGTTGCGGAGGTTCGCGCTGTCGGACCGCAGCTGTGAAGTGTGTCGATACAATCGCGGTAACTAGCCTCCCGAGAGGGGCGTGACAACCCCCTACGCAACGCTGGTATGTCGAAATCGCAGAGACATGTACGGTTATGACGATAGACGCTGAAGAACTTCCATCATCGATCGAAATCTTATCGGAACAATTCGCGTTAACGGTTGATCCTGCTCATGGCGGCGTCATTCGCCGGTTCGCGATGCACGATAACGGCGCGGTAACAAACTTACTGCGACCATCGCCTCCCGATTCGACCGATCCGTTGGACAGTGGATGCTTCCCGCTGGTCCCATTTTCCAATCGCATCGCTCTGGGAAGGTTCGAATGGGGCGGTCGTACTATTCGGCTGCCGGCGAACATCGAAGGAGGTCATGCCATACATGGTCAGGGCTGGCAAAGCGCGTGGAAGGTTGGACAATTGACCGAGACCAGCGTGACGATCCGTCACGATCACGCTCCCGGAGCATGGCCATTCGCCTACCGCGCTGAGATACAGTACACGCTGAACCAGGACGGTTTAACGGCCTCGATTTCGGTCGAAAATCGCGGTAGCGAAACGAAACCCGCAGGATTGGGCTTCCACCCCTACTTTCTACGTCCGACGACGGGCGGTCTACTCACCAATGTGAATGGGGTTTGGTTCAATGGCGTCGATATGCTGCCGACGGACCATGCTGATATAGAAGCGCCGAACGACCTGCTGGACGGTTGGCTACCCAAGGGCACTGATTTCCTCGACCATTGTTTCACTGGCTGGTCGGGGCACGCCGAAATCACCGTACCGGGAACAAACAAAACACTGCGACTTACGGCCAGCGACAACCTAGACAAGTTCGTCGTTTACGCGCCTCCCGACGCGGATTTCTTCTGCGCCGAACCGGTCAGCAACATCAACAACGCGGTGAACCGCCGCGGCAGCACCGAGACTGGCTTAGTCGACTTGGCGGCAGGTGCGGTTATGCAAGCCTGGATGAGATTGCAGATCGTCGACTAGCAGCTATCGGAAGACAACGGTTCGCTGGCCGTTCAGCAAAACGCGCCGCTCAGCATGCCATGCGACGGCCCGCGCAAGAACAACGTTCTCGATGTCCCGGCCGATGGCAACGAAATCCTCAGGCGTCTGGCTGTGGCCGACGGGCCTGGCGTCCTGCTCGATGATCGGGCCCTCGTCCAGATCGGCGGTGACGTAATGGGCCGTCGCACCTATCAGTTTCACCCCACGCTCATGCGCCTGGTGATAGGGCCGCGCACCTTTGAAACTGGGCAAGAAACTGTGGTGAATATTGATAATTCTGCCAGACAGCCGCTCGCACAGCGTGTCCGAAAGCACCTGCATGTAGCGCGCGAGCACGATAAGCTCGATCCGGTCGCGTTCGACAATCTCCAATAGGCGGGCTTCCTGCTCGTTCTTTGTGTCCTTGGTAACCGGCAAATAGTGGAACGGAATGTCGTAGGACGCTGCAAGCCGATAGAAGTCACGATGGTTTGAGACAATTGCAGGGATCTCGATCTTCAAGGCGCCGATGCGGTAGCGATAGAGCAGATCATTGAGGCAATGGCCAAAGCGGGAGACCATGATCAGGACACGGGGCCGAATTGTCGCGTCGTCGATTGACCAGGTCATGCCGTATCTATCGCCGATTTCTGAAAACCCGTCTCGAGCCTGATGAACGCTAACGCCAGATGGTGCGGCGAACGAGACACGCATGAAAAAGAGGCCACTGTCGGGATCGCCATATTGGGCACTGGTAAGAATGTTGCAGCCTCGTTCCGCCAGAAATCCGGAAACAGAGGCGACGATGCCGATCACGTCGGGGCAAGACAGGGTCAGGATGAACTCTTGCGGCTCGCTGCTTGGCTGACTCACCGACGATCTCTTGCTTAACGATTGAAGGGGATGGGCTGTCCTACAGCCATCCTCGGAAGATGGCAATTGCCAGCTACCGCGCCTCTATAGCCTGGCCAACCCGCCTGCGCTTTGGCCCAAAGAGACAAGCGATGGCGAGGATTACGCCCGAGACGGTCGCAATCATCCCGGCAGCACTGACTGAGTGTGGCGAGCCGAACCATCCTGGCCCATATCCCGCCAGCACATAGCCCAGAACAGCAGAAAGTGACGCGAAACCAACGCTCCACCACACCTGTCGCGGTAGACTATCAGTCATCAGGCGCGCGGCGGCAGGCGGGCAAATGAACATTGCGATCACGATGATCGAGCCAACGGCATCGAAGGCCGCCACCGCTGCGATCGCGGTCGCTACCACCAGCGCGAAGCTCACAAGGCCGGTGCGGATCCCGATCGCCTGGGCAAAGACGGCATCGAAGGTCGAGATCGCCAGTTCTTTCCACAGCAGAAGAGTGAACAGCACGAGTCCGACCACTGCTAACGCCATGCGCGGAAGCTGCGGCGGAAGGCCAGCCAAGGCCTCTGGATCAAAAAGCGAGCCCCAGCCGGTCGCGTCGAACCAGATCAAGCTTTCCAAGTTGCCATAAAGGGCGTGCTCGACGTCCAGATGTACAGAGCTGGTGTCGCTTTGCTCTAGCAAAAGCACACCGGCGGCGAACAGGGTGGTGAAGACCACGCCCATGGCCGCGCCAGATTCGATCCGCCCCAGCCGCCTGATAATCTCAATCAGCAACACGGCGACGATGGCGGCGACCGCCGCACCTGCCATCATCGGCCAGGCCGCAACAGTGCCGGTGATCAAAAACGCGACGACGATGCCTGGTAGTACGACATGACTGATCGCATCACCGATTAAGGCCTGGCGTCGCAACAGTAGGAAGTTCCCCGGCAACGCGCAGGCAATTGAGGCGAAGAGGCCGATCAGGATCGGCGTCAAACTCAGTTGGACAAATTCCGCCCCCCCCATCAGGTCGCGGCCTCCAGCCGCGCCAGACGCCGGTCAAGCTCGGCGATCTGATCAGCGGTGAGCAAATCCTCTATCGGGGTAAGGCCGTCATACTGTTCCAGGATGGGATTGTCGGTCTTACCGCGCAGTGCTTCTGCCCAGCGCGCTTCGTCCTGCAATGCTTTGGCCGCCGCCGCTCGGCCCGATAGAGTCGCTACCCCGTCGCGCCGTATGGAGCCAGCGCGTCTCAAAACTGACAGCGTCAGGCCGTCGAGGATCGGTTCGTTTCGGGCGAGAGCCAGGAGACCCTGTCGCTCATGCACACGGCGCCGGAACTGCCAATGGCGAAGCGCCGAGGCCAAAGCGCCGCGCAGGGGCGACAGCAGTAGAGAGCCGAGAAAAAGGAAGAATGCGACAAGAACAATTACCGGCCCAGTAGGGAATCCTTCAAAGGCCGATGAGGCCGCGGCACCTAGATAGCCAGCAGCCCCACCGATCCCGGCCGAGATCAAAATCAGCCAATCGACCCGGTCGGTCCAAAATCGCGCTGCGACAGGTGGGATGATCAAAAGCGCGACGATCAAGATAAGGCCGACGACCTTGAGCCCGATGACCGTGACGATGAGAGACAAGGTCAAGATCGCAATGTCGGTCAGGCGGACATTGAAGCCGTTGGCAGATGCGAAATCGGGATCGAAGGCCACCAGCGTCATGGGTTTGCGCATGGCGAAGACCAGAATGGCAGCGACGGCGCCCGCCGCCGCGATCGTGTAAGCCTCGCTGATCAACATGCCAGCGGTCGAGCCTAGAAGAAATGATCCCAGGCCAGCCTGTTGGCCGGACGACGATGTCTGAATCACCGTGAGCAAGACGATGCCAAGACCGAAGAACACGGACAGCACGGCGCCAATCGCTGCATCTTCCGACAATCTAGTACGCCGAGCCATCCACTCGACGATTAGCAGGCCGGCAGCAGCTGAGATCGCGGACCCTGCCAGCAATCCGGGCATCCATCTGCCAGTACCGCCGAGCGCGGCCATTACGATGAAAGCAATCGCAATCCCGGGCAGGGTTGCATGACTGACAGCGTCGGAAACGAGCGCCCGCTTGCGCAGAAAGATGAAGGCACCCGCCCCGCCGCCTGCGATTCCGAGCAACGCCGCGCCAATCGCGACAAGGGCCGAGTTATACCCGGCCCGTAGCGTTAACGCTTCAAAGAATATGTCGAGACCATTCACCCGGCACCGAGCCTCAGATCCTCAATATGCGTTGCGGCCAGTCGCCCACCATAGGTGGCTTGCAAGTTTTCTTCCGTAAAGACGCGGTCCGTCGGACCCTCGGCGATCTTGCGGACATTGATAAACAGGGTGCGGTCGAAATAGTCGGCAACCGTTGTCAGGTCGTGGTGAACGCAAACCACCGTGCGTTTGTCTTCCTTGAGGGACTTCAGAACCGACACGATCGCCTTTTCTGTTGCCGCATCGACACCGGCGAACGGCTCGTCCAGCAGGTAAAGATCAGCATTTTGCGCCAATGCCCTTGCTAGGAAGACGCGCTGCTGCTGGCCGCCGGACAACTGCCCAATCTGGCGATGGGCGAATTCCGCCATCCCGACGCGATCAAGACAGGTGAGCGCGGCCTTGCGATGGCGCGAGCCGGCAAAGCGCAGAAGGCCGATCTGGGCATACAGCCCCATGACGACCAAGTCGATCACCCGAGCAGGAAAGTCCCAATCGACGCTGGCGCGCTGCGGCACATAGGCGACGCGATGCCTGGTCTTGTCAAAGGGCTGGCCAAAGATGTGCACCTCGCCGGACAGTTTGGGAACGATGCCCAGCGCGCCCTTCAGCAGGGTCGATTTGCCGGCACCGTTCGGGCCGATAATGGCCGTCATCGTCTCGGCAGGCATGTCGGCGTCGACCGAAAAGACCGCCGGCTTGCCACCGTAGGACACGGTTAGTCCGCGAATGCTCATCGGACATATCGAAGCATTAGCAGACCCGACGAGTTCGCCATCCCTGGCAATCAGTTCCGGGGCAATCTGTTCCGGCGATACCCTCTCCGCGGCCGAGGCTGTGATGGCCATTACGACCCCGCCCCAAGGCGGCCTTGCATTCCCTGCTCCGGCGCATCGCCGCCGAGCGCGCGGGTGATCGTCGTGGCATTATGGTCGATCATGCCGATGTAAGAGCCTTCATAAGTACCCGGCTGGCCCATCGCGTCGGAGAAGAGTTGGCCACCGATTGCGACCTCGTGTCCGCGTGCCGCGGCACCCTCGATCAGCGCCCGGATGTTGCGATCCGACACAGAGCTCTCCACAAACACCGCCGAAATCTCGTTCTCAACCAAGAGACTAACCAGATCTTCGATCCTGCGCAGACCGGCCTCAGCTTCGGTCGAAATGCCCTGTATGCCCACAACGTCGAAATCGAAGGCATTGCCGAAATAGTTGAAGGCATCGTGGGCGGAAATCAGAACCCGCTGGTCCTCGGGGATGCTACCGAGCACGGATTGGGCGTAGTCAGCAAGATCAGAGATACTCTGCAAATACTCCTCTGCATTCGCCCGATAAACTGTCTCACCCTTAGGGTCGATTTCGATCAGCGCATCGCGGATCGTTACGACCACCTGCGGCCAGAGATCCGGGTCCATCCAGACGTGCGGGTCATAACGGCCGGCATAGTCATCGTGGCTGAGAAGCTGGTCTTCCGACACTCCCTCGCCAACCGCAACCACGGGCATGCGGGCGCCGAGATCGAGGAAGAACTCCTCCATCTGAGCCTCCAAATAGAGCCCGTGCCACAGCACAAGATCGGAGCCGACGACGTTGGCGATGTCAGAGCGAGTCTGGCGATAGGCGTGCGGGTCGACGCCAGGTCCCATCAGCGCGACGACCTCAGCACGGTCGCCGGCAACCCGCTGCGCGGAATCGCCAATCATCGATGTGGTTGCCACGATACGCAGCGGCTCGGCGGCGGCCATTCCATTGAGGCCGACAGCAAGCGCCGCGACAGCCAACATTGTTCCAAGCAGTTTACGCATAACTCTCCCACGCCTGAAAATGATAGGCCAAGGTGACCTTTTCAGCAAGTTCTCCTAATTAATGTATAGCCTGAGAAAATAAGTCAAGGCTAAATTCGTGCGTCTTTGACGTAGCTCGTCTATGGTTCGCATCGTGAAACAGCCAGTTGTTGAGACAAGCGATTCGATGAAGTCCGTTGAGCAACATGCCCGCGCGTTTAAGATCGTCCGCGATGCCCACGCGCTGGAAATCGTCGAGGACTATGTCGAGCTGATCGCTGACTTGACTGACAACGCGGGCGAGGCGCGTGCGGTGGATTTATCGCGCCGCCTTGGCGTGACACCAGCCACGGTCAACAACACGCTGAAGCGTCTGGAGCGTGACGGTTACCTAAACAGCGCGCCTTATCGTTCGATCTTCCTTACAGACAAAGGTCGAGCGCTTGCGGAAAAAAGCCGAGAGCGGCACCGAATTGTCCGCGACTTCCTGATGGCGCTGGGAATAGACGAGGCCACAGCGGAGCAAGATGCCGAGGGGGTCGAGCACCATGTCAGCGAGACCACGCTGGCGGCGTTCGAGCGGTTTATTCAGAACAGGGCGGACTAGCCCAGCCGCCACCCTTCGATCCAGGCATGCACCGCGTCGAACAGTTGTGTAACGCCGATTGCTTCCATCCACCCATGCCATTGGTCGGCCGCCGAAAAGACGAGATTGGCGCCAGGAATTGGCAGCAAGGTAAGCTCAAAAGCCCAGTCGCGCAGCGCAGCGGACCCCAACATTGCCGCAACAATCACACCACCGATCAGCAAGAAAACGACGGCCTTAAGCGGTTGGCCGGGTGCGCCGAGAGTAATGTCCAGTTCGTTCTTGTGCCGCTGAAAGACGGCGTTGGCATCGATGTTGGGGTCCGTGGTCAACTGATCGTTCCTTAGAACTGGAAGTAGATGAACGGAGCGACGCCTTCGGGGCCGAGCGCGTCAATCACCACCATGATCAGACCGCCAAGGACGCCCTGGGCGACCGGCGGCAAGCGCCGCAGGCCAGCAGCGGTGCGCTCGACCATGTCGTGGGGGGCGAAATGGAAAGACACCCCGATGACCAACAGGCCGATGATGAACGGTGTCGCAAACTCGATGGGCGCGGAAAAGTTCGCAAAGCCCGCGAGATAGGTCAGGCTCGTCGCGAAATCCTCAGACCGGAAAAAGATCCAGGTCAAACAGACGAAATGGAAAACCAGGACAGTCGCCAGAACTTTGCGCCATAGCGACCGATCCGCCCCACCCTCGCTCCATCCGAGCGCGCGTTCGACCACTAGAGCCAGCCCATGCAGGAATCCCCAGAATAGGAAGGTCCAAGCCGCGCCATGCCAAATGCCGCCAAGCAGCATGGTGACCATCAAATTGATCCGCGTACGGATCGGGCCGAGGCGGCTGCCGCCGAGAGGAATATAGAGATAGTCCCTAAGCCAGCTGGACAGGCTGATATGCCAGCGATGCCAAAAGTCGCGGATCGATTGGGCGCGGTAAGGCTGGTTAAAGTTCTTCTGGAACCGGAAACCCAGCAACAAAGCGACACCGATTGCGATGTCTGAGTAGGCGCTGAAATCGCAATAGATCTGGATGGCATAGCCATAGACAGCCAACAGCAGGTCGATTGGTCCGTAGAAAAACGGATCGTAGAACACATTGTCGACCATTTCGGTCGCGATGTAGTTCGCAATCACGACCTTTTTGAACAGGCCGACCAGGATAAGGGTCACGCCGATGCTGGCAAAGATGCGATTGGGCTCGGGCGGCTTTTCTATCTGAGGCAAGAAGGTCTGGGCCCGGACAATCGGCCCAGCGACAAGCTGTGGAAAGAAAGAGATGTAGAGGAGGACGTTTAGGATAGAGCGCGAGGCTGGGATCACGCGGCGATAGACATCCGCCACATACGAAATGCCCTGAAATGTGAAGAACGAGATGCCGACCGGCAGAATGATCTCCAGGAAGGGGATCTCGCGCTCAAGGCCCAGCGAATAGGCGGCGTCATTAACGCTTTCGATGAAAAACCCGGTGTATTTGAAGTAGCCGAGCAGGCCGAGATTGACGATTACCGCCAGGATCAGGATCAGCTTACGCTGCCTTGGGTCCTCAAGCCTGTCGATCCAATAGCCTGCGGTGTAGTTGGCAAGAGAGCTAAAGGCGAGAAGGAAGCAAAACCGCCAGTCCCAATAGCCGTAGAAGACGTAGCTCGCGACGATCAGAACTGCTTTGCGTGCGGTGAGCGAGTTTCTCAATGCCCATGCCAGGGCAAAGACGATCAGAAAAAAGAGCCCGAAATCGAGGGTCGGAAACAGCATGACCCGCCATACGGACCGTCAGTGTGACGGCCCAGCCTCCGCCAACTGATGTGCCGGTAGTTCAGCGACTGGACCGCTGGACCATTCAGCGTATCCTTCCATCAGGGCTGAGTAGAATGCATCGGCGCTGATCAGATAGCCCTCGTCGCGAAGATGGACATGGTCATTGTAGGCCAGAGGTGTAGAGGCGATAACCCAGTTGTGGATGCCGCATGCGCCGCCCATCACGGTCGACCAATCCCAATACCAAACGCCTTGGCTCGCCGCGACCTCCCGTTGGATCGCGCGGACAGAGCCAAGATTGGGCGGCGGATGAAATCGGCAAATGTCCGGTCCATCACTGTCATCAGCCAGCAGATCCAAATAGGTCTCGACCTCAGTGGGAGCCAATGGCGCGCAGATCCCATCAGACGGGTCATCAAGGTCAGGACAGCCGCGCGCTCTCCGGTTGCCGTCTGGCGCGCCGATCACGACGATCGACGCGTTGGGCGCCCAGCGCTGCACCTGGTTCAGGCGGGCGCGCCAAACCTGACGATAGGCATCAAGATCGAGCGTGTTGTCGTATCCCTCGTTGGTGCCAAACGACAGGATGACGAGACTTGGGTCGCGCTCTGCAACCTCGTCTGCAACCCGGTCGGGTGACCAATTGTCGACAACGGAAACAGTCGCGCCACCAACGCCAATAGCGTCGACGACCACGCCAGGCTGATTGCGCCCAACGCCCCACCCGGCCAGCGAAACCGGCGCATCATCAAGTGTCTCGACCTGCAACGTGCGCGTGCCGGCTGGAATGCTTAGTTCCACCCGTCGCGACTCGGGACGGGCGCTGTCAGTCGCAACCTCTCCGATGCCACCACCGTCTGCTGAGACAAACAAGCGCCCCCCGCCGGGTCGAGCGGCAATTTGGAGCCAGGCATAGTCAAAGCCCGCGAACGTATCCGAGGTCAGGCGCATCACCTCGCCTGCGTCGACAGCAGTCTGCCGATAGCCCGAAAGGCCAAATGGCCCCGGCGCATTGCGTGAAAGGCTGCCTACGGCCTCCCACCCGTCTGACTGCTCGGCGAAAACACCTGACGGATTGTAATAGGCGAAGGGAACACCGGGTTGGAGATAGCCGCGCCCAGCATCGCCAAATCGGCTTTGCAATTGCGCCCGCAACCTGCCGGTGAAGCGGTCTCCGGCGGTGTGGCTGTCGCCAATTTGCAAGACTACGACGGGATCCTCCCTGCGCCCGGTCTCAAGTGCATTGAGGTCGCGATAGAAGGCGTTGAGCGCGCTAGCGGAGGTTTGCTGTTGAGAAGGCGCGTTTGGCGAGGAGGACTGACAGCCGGTCAGCACACCGGCGAAGGCAAATGCTGTGAGCGCCAGCGACGCCCAGCGTCGGCCAACCGTCATTCAGCGGCGCCTGTCTGAAATACCTGTAGTTCTTGGTGCATCGCCTCCAGTACTTCCCGACCCAGCATCTCATACCCCCTGGTGGTGAAATGGATGCCGTCATCGTTGCGCATGCGTCGCGTGCGACCGGTTTCGTCCGGGAAATGCGACGTATACTCGCCTGTTTCGCTGGCCGTCAGGTCCCAAAGGGGCACGTATGTGGCCCCATGTTGCGGTGCGAGTGTTTCAAAAAAACCGTTTAGATGGGCGATGTTGTTGGAGTAGTTGCCGCTGCGCATGATCGGCAACCCGATCCAAAAGGTCGGCACGTCATTGGCGCGTAGCGTTTCCATCAGGAGAGAGACGCGTTCCTGATAGGTCTCATCCCATTCCGGGGTGCGAAAATCGTGATGACCTCCTTCGCGCAAAACCGCTGACTGCATGTCGTTGAGGCCAACGGAAAAGACTGCAGCATCGATCGGATCATCGATCAGGAACTGCTCCAGTTCCTCTTGCCAGTCGTAATAGTCAGGGCGCGCAATGCCCGTCGAGGCACGCGCTCGGTCCAAAACCTCGAACCGTTCGTCTCGCTGGAGAGCACGATAGAGCGCGGTCCAAATTCCGTCCGCCATGCTGTCGCCGTAGACAGCGATGGTGAACACACCGTCGCCTGTCCGGTCGCCCGGCAGGTCTTGCGCGCTTGAATGTCCAATCGGGATCGCTATCAGGATGAACGAGATGCAGACCAGGCGGCTAGTATTGCCCAGCAGTCCTGCCAGCATTTGAACAATGGAACGTGTCACGGGTCGTGCTCTCCGCGCAGCTTGCAAGGCCGATTGGCGCCAATAGAAATCACGCCGATGGTAAAATCAAGTTTGACCGATCAAGATGTCGAGATTTGATGTAGAGCGTTATGAATCCATTGAAAATGACTGACTCTTAATCCTGTTCCCAGATGATTCCGCGAATCAGATAAGCGACCCCATGACTCAGAATTCCGATCTTGCGCACAAAGCCTTCGAACCGGTTGCGGAGGCTTTACAGTCCGGCCAGTTGCCAGGCGCCGCGCTCGGCGTGGTCGATGAGAGTGGGGATCGTCAGGTACTGTTTGGCGGTTCGGCCACGTTGGTGCCCGAACCCGAACCCGAACCGCTCAAGCGCGAGACATACTTCGACCTCGCCAGCCTAACCAAAGTGATGGCAACAACGACCGCCGTCATGAGCCTGGTCGAATCGGGCGCCATTGAGCTCGACAAGCCGATCTCGGACTATCTGCCGGACATGAATCAGGTGCAGACCGAGGCCCCGGCGAGGTCCTGCTCGGTGCGGTCGCTCTTGTCGCATCAGTCCGGGCTGCCCGCCTGGGCGCCTCTTTACACGCTAGGATCCAGTCCAGCGACGTTAAAGGCCTATGTTCTGCAGCATCTATGGACATTGGGCACGCCGGTCTATTCCGATATCAATTTCATCCTGCTCGGCATCCTTGTAGAGCGGCTCGCCAACCTCGGTATTCCCGACGCGATCGACGGACCCGGGCTGTCCATTGGCGCACCATCACGACATTGCGCTGCCACAGAACACTGCACCTGGCGAGAGCGCCTGATTCGCGGCGAGGTTCATGATGAGAATGCCTATGCGCTTGGGGGTTTCGCCGGGCACGCCGGTCTCTTTGGTACAATCGACGGCGTTCTGGATTTCGCCCATCGGCTGATGACGGGCGCCATTCTGTCAGCAGCCGTGTTAACCGAAATGCGCAAGCCCGTCAGTGCAGAGCGCGCCTTGGGCTGGCAGGTCGCCCATGAAGGCTGGTCTGGCGGTTCCACGTGCTCGCGGGAGACGATTGGCCATACCGGCTTCACCGGCACCGGGTTGTGGATCGATTGGGAGAACGGACGCGCATGGGCGCTGCTGACCAATCGGGTCCATCCTAGCCGCCACCAAAAGACACCGATTGTCGAACTGAGAAAGGCTGTCGGAGACATCATGGGTATGGCGTCGTGACGCGGTTGTGCTATGGCTGAGCAAATCTCGACCGACGGGGACGAATGATGGGCGTGAGCAGCTTTCTTTGGGGTTTATCGCTTGGGCTGGCGCTGGCGATCGTCTCGAGCCTTCCATCGACAGGTGCTTTGGCACCAAGAGCTTGGGCGCAGGACGAACCTGCCGCCGAGGAGCCAACGGAAGAGGCCGTCGAGGAGCCGATTGAGGTCAACTACCCCACTACCGGTAACCCACAGGTGTATGGCGAGTGGTCGGTACGCTGTACGGGCGAGGGTGGCGAGGCAACAGCCTGCGAAGCATATCAGAGCCTTTTTCTGGCAGAAAATCAGCAGCGCATCCTTCACGTTGCCATTGGTAGTGCCAACGAAGACCAGGACCCGGTTGCGATCATCATCGCACCGTTGGGTGTTTCGTTACCGGCCGGGCTGGAGCTGCGAATCGACAATAGCTGGCCGATCGAGTTCGACTATGGAAGCTGCCAGGAAGACGGATGCCGCGCGGGGCGCTCACTAGAGCCCAGTATGCTGGGTGCCATGCAGGCGGGCGTCGAAATGCAAGTTGCAGTAACCGAGACCACCGGGCGCCAGATTGTCATCCCGATGTCATTGATCGGCTTTACGGCCGCCTATTCAGCCGCCCAAAGGCTTCAATAGGCACCTCACGGCGCGATCCACGAACTGGTCCAGCCGCCGCTGCCCGACCTAACGTGAAGACCGCGGCGATGACCCGTCGCCTCCAGGAACAGCCAGTCGACCTTCTCCACCGTTAGCTGGACGATGGCGAAATTGTCGCGCCCCGCTTCGGCTTCCTGCTCGGTCGGTTGCCGGCCGGAAAGGTCGTCAGGTAGGTTGCCGTGCGGTTCGCCAGTCTCATCCCCAGGAGCGAACGGCGCTGAATAGCAGCGCCTCGCCCACAATGTGGAAGACGTCCAAGCCGCATTTGCCGACGGGGTTTGGGTTTGTACCTCGGCCGTTCCTTCGAGGCGAACCTGCAGCTTGGCACCGGAATCATAGGCGAGGACGCTGACACGCGGATCCGCTGCCAGTTCTGAGACTTTCGGAGAACGAAGATCGGTGTGACAACGTAGTGTCGCTGCTTGCCGGTCGAAAGCGCGCAGCACGACGATCCTGGCCTTTGGCGATCCGTCTAGACCAACTGTTACCAAGCCCGGCGTGTGGAATGCGTGCCGCCGGTCCCGGGCGCCGGACTCGAACGCCTGCCAAACCGCCCCAAGTGCCTCGGGCAAGGTCCTGCAAGGAAAATCCATCTCGCCTGCTTCCAGATCC
>JBCCER010000070.1:0-21169 GCA_039030175.1 Pseudomonadota bacterium | reverse complement strand
TTGTCGGTGACCATGGCGGCATTATTGGTTTTGACGACCGACCGCACGGCACCGCGTTCAGGGTCTCTTTGCCGGTTGCTGTCGAGCAGGCCGCCGCCCATCATTTCCGAGAGGACAGTTAGACGTGGCAGCCAGTTCGACTATCTTGATCGCTGACGATGACCGCGCCATTCGAACCGTCCTCTCTCAGGCGCTGGGCCGATTGGGCTATGAAGTCAGAACGACCGGGGCAGCCGCCTCGCTATGGAGTTGGCTAGAGCAGGGGCAGGGGGATCTCGTCATAACAGACGTGGTCATGCCCGATGAAAACGGTCTGGACCTGCTGCCTCGCATAAAACGACTGCGGCCGGAGTTGCGTGTCGTGGTCATGTCAGCCCAGAACACCCTGCTGACGGCGGTCAAGGCGACCGAAAGGGGCGCCTTCGAATACCTGCCAAAGCCGTTCGACCTCAAGGAACTTATCGAGGTGGTTGAGCGGGCGCTTACCGCGCCTCAATACCGCGCTGACGAGCCGGCTGGCGGAGAAGAGGAGGAGGAAGACAGACTCCCCCTAATCGGGCGTTCTGCAGCCATGCAGGACATCTACCGGATCATGGCACGGCTGATGGCCACGGATCTTACGGTGATGATCGCTGGAGAAAGCGGCACGGGGAAGGAACTCGTCGCGCGCGCATTGCATGATTATGGCAAGCGACGGTCGGGGCCGTTCATCGCCATCAACATGGCAGCGATTCCGCGAGAGCTGATCGAATCCGAACTGTTTGGCCATGAACGCGGCGCCTTCACGGGCGCAACGCAGCGCTCGACAGGGCGGTTCGAACAGGCGCAGGGCGGCACCCTGTTTATGGACGAAATCGGCGATATGCCGATGGAGGCCCAAACAAGGCTTCTTCGGGTCTTGCAGGAAGGGGAATACACCACCGTCGGTGGCCGCACGCCTATTCGTGCGGATGTGCGCATTATCGCCGCCACCCACCGGGACTTGCGACACCATATCCGCCAAGGGTTGTTCCGAGAGGATCTGTTCTATCGGCTGAATGTCGTCCCAATCAAACTGCCTGCACTACGTGACCGGTCGGAAGACATTCCGGCGCTCGTAAGTCACTTCTTGGCCCAGGCCAGCCGCGAAGGGTTGCCGCTGAAGACGTTGAACAAGGCCGCCTTGGAGCAGCTCACGAGCTACAGTTGGCCCGGCAATGTGCGCGAGTTGGAGAATCTCGTGCGCCGGCTCGCTGCGCTCTACAGCCAAGAGGTGATCAGCGCGGACGTGATTGCCAGCGAGCTAAGAGATTTGCCGAGCAATCCAGCTGTTAACGCGAATGCGCTACCCGATGAGACATTGAGCGAATCGGTCGAGCGGCATTTGCGCGATCATTTCGAGGCGCACGCCGACGGTTTACCGGCACCTGGCCTCTATGATCGGGTCTTGGCCGAAGTCGAGCGTCCCTTGCTGAATCTCAGTCTCGGCGCCACACGGGGCAACCAAATCAAGGCCGCTCAGCTTCTCGGCATCAACCGAAATACGCTGAGAAAAAAACTTCGCGAATTAGACATCCAGGTGGTCCGAGGCGTAAAGTAGCGGCTGTCTGTCGCCGCGCGACAGTGTGTTCCACGATGCCAGCCGCGAAGGACTTGTTAGAGTCGGATGAGTACTGACATCGCCAGCGGCGATCTTGGCGGCGAAAAACCTGTCAGCTTCTGGCGTCGGCTGATCGCCCGGACGGGCGGGCGCAGCTTCAACTCACGTCTGGCATTCTTGCTGACGATCGCGGCACTCGTCGCCGGTATTGCGACCTATTTTGCGCTCACCGAAAGCCCGCCCTTCGGGCAAGATCCCGAGACCGTCTTTCTTCTTCTGAACATCGATCTCGTGATCCTGTTGCTGCTAGGCGCGGTGATCGCCAGGCGGCTTGCCGCTCTGCTGATCGAGCGGCGGCGGGGCAGGGCGGGGTCGCGCCTGCATATCAGGTTGGCTGCGCGATTTAGCGTCGTGGCCATTATTCCAGCGATCGTTGTGGCGTCGTTCTCGGCCCTGTTTTTCCAGTTTGGCATCCAAGCCTGGTTTTCCGACCGAGTCAGTACCGCTATCAACGAATCCCTGTCGGTTGCCGAAGCCTATCTTGCCGAACACCAGCAGGTGCTGCGAAGCGACGCGCTGGAAATGGCGAGCGAGATTGAAAACCAGGCCCAAGTCTCGCCGCAGACCATCGCTGACCCGAACCGGTTTAACCTCTATCTCAATCTTCTAGCAGATGTGCGAAATATTCCGGAAGCCATGGTCGTCGAGGGTTCGGGACGTGTCTTGGCGCGCACCAGGCTGGCCTTCACGATCCAGTTCGTCACGTTACCTGACGAGGTCTTGAACGCAGCACGCGACAATCAGGTGCTGCTGCTTCCCGACGAAATCGACGATCGCGTCCGTGCCGTTGTAAGGCTAGACAATTTGGTAGACACGTTTTTGGTCGTCGGCCGTTTTGTCGAGGCGCAAGTCATTGGCCATATGGAGCAAACCCAGGGAGCTGTAGCCGAGTATCAGGACCTGCAAGAACGATCGGCCGATTTGCAGATCACGTTCACCCTGATCTATCTGATTGTTGCTTTGTTATTGCTCATGATCTCGGTTTGGATCGGGCTCATGTTCGCCGATTCGCTGGTGACGCCAATCGGGTCCTTGATCACGGCGGCCGAACGGGTCCGGTCGGGCGATTTGACCGCCAGGGTGGAACCAAGCGAAGCGCGAGACGAACTCAATAGTCTTGGCCGGGCGTTTAACCGCATGACCAGCCAGCTCGAAAGCCAACGTCACGAATTGGTCGAAGCCAACGCCCAGCTCGACATGCGGCGCCGCTTCACCGAGGCCGTTTTGACCGGCGTAAGCGCCGGTGTCCTCGGTTTGGACGCGGATGGCTCCATCACGTTGCCCAACCCTTCGGCACTGCGACTCCTGGGCCAAACGGATACTGAACTGGTGGGGCGCCCCCTCGGCGACGCCGTTCCTGAGATGGCGGAACTAATGCGCACGATCCGTCGGCGGCCGTCGAGACTCGTCGAATCACAGGTCAAGATCAATCGAGGCGCCGAAAGCCGAACCTTACTGGTGCGTATCGCTGCCGAACGATCGGACGGACAGGTTCAGGGTTACGTCGCCACATTCGATGATGTCACCGAATTGCTGTCGGCACAGCGCAAGGCGGCCTGGGCCGACGTCGCCCGCCGTATCGCCCACGAAATAAAGAACCCGCTGACGCCTATACAGCTTTCGGCGGAGCGCCTAAAGCGACGCTATCTCAAAGAGATCCAAAGCGATCAAGAAACCTTCGTCGAATGTACCGACACCATCGTGCGTCAGGTTGGTGATATCGGCCGAATGGTTGACGAGTTCTCGTCCTTTGCCAGAATGCCCAACCCGGTGATGCAACGCGAGGATATGAGCAAGCTGGTGGCCGACGCTTTGGCTCTACAACGCAATGCTTATCCCAATGTGCAGTTTGACCTGGACACTGGAACGGGCGACGCCCCCATTCTTTGCGATGCGCGGCAGATACAACAGGTGCTAACAAACATCTTACAAAATGCCCTCGACTCGATTGACGGGAGAAAGCCGTCAGACGATGGAAATCCGCTGCCGGCAGGCCATATCACATTGTCGATTCAGAAAACGGACGGGGAAATCGCCACAATCATTGAAGACAATGGCAAGGGTCTGCCATCCGATGATCGCGACCGACTGACAGAGCCATATGTGACAACCCGAGAAAAGGGAACCGGATTAGGGTTGGCCATTGTAAAGAAGATCGTCGAAGATCATGGCGGTCGGCTACAGCTCGACGATCGCGATGGCGACGGCGCTCGTGTGACGATCTCGCTGCCTCGTCTGTCGGCCGCAGCAGCGGAACAACCCGTATCGGGCGATCGGGACCAAGGGTAACCAAACAGGAACTTCATGGCGCACGACATTCTGGTCGTTGATGATGAGGCGGATATTCGCCTGTTGCTCAGCGGGATTCTCAACGACGAAGGCTACAGGACGAGGCAAGCCGCCAATGCCGACGACGCCTTGGAGGCGTTTGGCGCCGGCGTGCCCAGTTTGGTCATCCTTGATGTCTGGCTTCAGAACAGCCGGCTTGATGGCCTGGATCTGCTTGACGAGATCAAGCGCCAATACCCGTCTGTACCTGTCGTGATGATCAGCGGCCACGGCAATATCGAGATGGCGGTCAATGCGATTCGCCGTGGCGCTTATGACTTTATCGAAAAGCCGTTCAAAACCGATCGGCTGCTGCTGCTGGTCGAGCGCGCCATCGAGGCTGCGCATCTGCGGCGCGAGGTGGCCCAACTCAAGCAGCGCGCCGGTGTCGATGTCGAATTAATTGGCCGCTCGACAGCGGTGACCAATCTCAATCAACAGCTAAACCGCGTTGCCCCAACGGGCAGTCGAGTCTTGATTACGGGGCCAGCCGGAGCCGGCAAGGAGGTTCTGGCGCGGCTTCTTCATGCCCGTTCGAAGCGCTCGGACGGACCATTCGTTGTGCTCAATTGCGCTGCCTTGCATCCCGACCGGCTGGAAGAAGAGCTGTTCGGTGTCGAGAATGACGACGGGGAGGGGCCGCGGAAGATCGGTACTTTGGAGCAGGCCGACGGCGGCACCCTGCTGTTGGACGAGGTCGCCGACATGCCGCTGGCGACGCAAGGCAAGATCGTCCGCGTGCTTCAGGACCAATCCTTCGTGCGAGAAGAAGGCAACACACGTATCGAGGTTGATGTTCGGGTGATTGCCTCGTCGAACCGCGATATCCCGTCGGAGATCCAAGAAGGCCGGTTCCGCGAGGACCTTTACTATCGCCTTAACGTGGTGCCGATACGGGTACCCTCGCTAGCCGAACGAACTGAGGACATTCCGGACCTGTGTGAGTATTTCATGGAACGGTCGGCCGAATTGCAGGGATTGCCGGCCCGTACCATCGGCGCCGACGCGATGGTTGCCCTTCAAGCGTATGGCTGGCCGGGCAATGTGCGACAGCTTCGCAATGTCATCGACTGGCTGCTGATTATGGCCGGCGGTGACACGGAAACGCCGATCCATGCGGATATGCTGCCGCCAGAGATAGGCTCGATCACCCCAGCAGTCCTGAAGTGGGATAAAGGTACCGAGTTAATGTCACTCGCCTTGAGGGACGCGCGCGAGATGTTTGAGCGCGAATACCTGATGTCTCAGTTGAACAGATTCAATCGCAACATCAGCCGCACGGCCGAATTCGTTGGGATGGAGCGATCGGCGCTACATCGGAAGCTCAAGAGCCTAGGCGTTCACATTTCCGATCGTGTGGCCAAAGTTGTCTCGGATGATCGCTAGTCGCGAGGGCTCCTGGTGAAGGTCATCATCTGCGGGGCCGGCCAGGTCGGATCCAATATCGCCAGCTATCTGGCCACCGAGAGCAACGACGTAACGGTCATCGACCAATCGCCGGTGCTCATCCAAAAGCTGTCCGACACGCTCGACGTCAAGGCGATCTTGGGGCACGCGTCGACACCGCCGGTCTTGGAGTCGGCCGGCGCCGCCGACGCCGATATGCTGATCGCGGTGACCCAGTCGGACGAGGTCAACATGGTCTCGTGCCAAGTAGCCCATTCGCTGTTCAACGTGCCGACCAAGATCGCCCGCGTGCGCAACCAGGCCTATCTCGACAAGGTCTGGGCCGACATGTTCAGCCGCGACAATATGCCGATCGACGTGATTATCTCCCCGGAGATGGAGGTCGCTTACGCAGTCGCTCGGCGCCTGCAGGTTCCCGGCGCTTTCGATATGATTCCTCTGGCCGACGGCAAAGTAAGGCTGCTGGGCGTTATCTGTGAGGATGACTGTCCGATCATCCAAACGCCTTTGAGGCAATTGACCAGTCTGTTTCCAGACCTACAAATCGAAATCCTGGCCATCGTCCGGGATGAAAAGCCGATCGTTCCCGATAGCGACGATCAAATGTTTCCAGGTGACGAGGTCTATTTCGTTGCCGCGTCCGACCATGTAGCCCGTGCTATGGCTGCGTTTGGTCATGAAGAGCCCGAAGCGCGTCGGATCATTATTATCGGCGGCGGCAATATCGGCCTCAGCCTCGCCGAGGAGATCGAAACCCACCATCCCGGCGTCACCGTCCGCATGATCGAGTTCAACGCCGACAGGGCCGGCGCCATTGCCGGGCGTCTGAACCGCACGACGGTGTTGCAAGGCGATGCGCTCGATCCGGAGATCTTGGACGAGGCTGGCGTCAATCTCGCCGAGATTGTTGTAGCGGTCACGAATGACGATGAGGCGAACATCCTGTCGTCATTGCTGGCTAAGCGCTACGGCGCCCAGCGCGCCGTTACCTTGATCAACAAGAATACCTATGGGCCGCTGATCAGAACGCTCGGTATCGATGCGGTTGTCAGCCCGCGTGCCATCACGGCATCGACGATCCTGCAGCATGTTCGGATGGGGCGTATCAAGTCGGTGCACTCTCTGCGCGACGGCTTTGCTGAGGTAATAGAGGCTGAGGCACTGGAAACCTCGCCACTGGTCGGTAAGCCAATCCGCGAGGTCAAGCTGCCGCCGGAGGTAATCGTGGGCGCTATCGTTCGCGAGGACGAGGTGATCATCGCCAGGCCCTCGAGCATTGTTAAACCTCATGACCGAGTAATTCTCCTCGCAGGCGCAAAATCCGTTCGCAAAATCGAAAAGATGTTTGCGGTGCGCCTGGAGTTCTTTTAGGAGCATTCGCTTCATCAGGGCCGCAGTCCGGCTCGAGACCCGACCAGGAGAGTGCGTTCGATGCCACGCTTTGCCTATGTCAATGGGCGATATGTCCGCCATCGCGACGCCGCGGTCCATATTGAGGATCGCGGCTTTCAATTCGCCGACGGCGTCTATGAAGTTGTGGCCATCCAAAATCGTCGACCCGTTGATCAAGTCGGACATCTCGATCGATTGGACAGGTCGTTGAACGAACTGCAGATCAGCTGGCCAATGTCACGAACGGCGTTGGAGTTGGTTATGCGGACCCTTCTTCAGCGCAATGCCATTGTAGATGGGATCATCTATCTTCAAATCACTCGTGGGGTAGCTCCACGGGACTTTCGGTTTCCAAAGGCCGCGACACCCACGATGGTCATGACCACCCGCCAGATGAACTTGAGTCCCGCGGGGCGGATGGAAAACGGCGTCAATGTCGTCACGATCCCGGACATCCGCTGGAAAAGACGAGATATCAAATCAGTAGCGCTGCTTCCTCAAGCATTAGGCAAGCAACAGGCAGCCGAAGCTGGCGCGTTTGAAGCTTGGCAAGTCGATGATGATGGCAGTGTGACAGAGGGTTGTTCGTCAAACGCTTGGATCGTCACCCAGGACGATGTTCTGGTTACCCGTCAAGCGAGTACGAGAATTCTCAACGGCATAACCCGACTGTCGATCCTTCGTCTGGCGGAAGAGGCCGGTATCACATTCGAGGAAAGGCCATTCACCGTCGAGGAAGCCCAAAGCGCCAAAGAAGCATTCTTGTCCAGCGCAACGACCTACGTGACGCCAGTCACAAGGATCAACGAGCAACCGGTTGGCGACGGCCGGCCCGGCCCGTTGGCTAAGCGACTGAGACAAGCCTATTGGGCCTATGCTTCCGGCGATAACGCGGAAGTGTGACCCGCAAATGCGACCTAGCCGGTGGCTATTTGCAGTGCAGTGCACCATATAGCTGTTCTACATTAACCGGCGACGGTTTGCCGAACGCCCGCGCCTCTGGTGGGTGAGTTCCAAAAGCAATGAAAAGGCACAGCTGAATGTCTGAAAAATCGCAAAGCGTGCAGGATGTCTTCCTCAACAACATCCGTAAGAACAAGATGCCGGTGACCATCTTTTTGGTGAACGGCGTCAAGCTGCAGGGCATTGTAACATGGTTCGATAATTTCTCGGTTTTGCTGCGCCGAGATGCTCACAGCCAACTCGTTTACAAACACGCGATCTCAACGATCATGCCTTCACAGCCAATTCAGCTTTATGAAGCGGGCAAGGACGAGGCTTGAATACGGTTAACGGAACGGCCGCCAAGACTGGAGGCACCGGAAGCGCAAGCGCGCGCGCCATCGTCGTTCATCCAATATTGCCCACCGCACCGTCGAGCCGACGCTCAGCGCAGGCTAGACTGGACGAAATCGTTGGGCTGGCCATGGCGATCGATTTGGACGTCAAGGCCGCGCAGCTCGTTCGGGTTAGCCGCCTGCTTCCCGCAACCTTGCTAGGCGGCGGGGCAATTGAAAAGCTGGCCGATGAGATCGAACTGCGCGAGATCGAGCTCCTGGTGGTGGATGCGGCGCTGACACCGGTTCAGCAAAGAAATCTGGAGCGACGCTGCGGGTGCAAGGTGATTGACCGTACCGGGCTAATCTTGGAGATTTTCGGCCGTCGGGCGCGTACGAAGGAAGGCCAGCTTCAGGTCGAACTGGCCCATCTCAGCTACCAGCGCTCACGCCTCGTTCGCTCCTGGACGCACCTGGAGCGGCAAAGGGGTGGCGCCGGCTTCATGGGCGGTCCCGGCGAGAGCCAGATCGAGTTGGACCGACGCTTGATCGACGAGCGGATCGTGCGGCTGAAGCAAGACCTCGGCGATGTCCGGCGCACTCGGTCGCTGCATCGCGGCGCTCGCGCCCGGGTCCCATATCCGGTAGTGGCGCTGGTCGGGTACACAAACGCCGGCAAATCGACCTTGTTCAATCGGCTGACGCGGGCCAGCGTGATGGCACAGGACCTGCTGTTTGCCACGCTTGATCCGACCATGCGGTCGCTTGATCTGCCAGGCGGTACAAAATCGATTCTTTCCGATACGGTGGGGTTTATCTCAGACTTGCCGACGACGTTGGTTGCAGCGTTTCGCGCTACGCTGGAGGAGGTCCAATCCGCCGACCTAATCCTTCACGTTCGCGATATCGCTCATCCGGACACCGACGCGCAGCGCGACGATGTGAATGAAGTGCTTAGCGAACTGGGCATTGATGCCGAGAAGGACGAACGCGTCGTCGAGGTGTTGAACAAGATCGATCTTCTCTCTGACGGTGACCTAGGATCGCTCCTGACCGCGCTCAATGCCAAGCAATCCGACGGGGTGCCGCCGGTTGCAGTATCGGCTGTTTCCGGCAAGGGATGCGATCGGCTGCTTAAAACGATCGAATCCAGCTTGACCGCCCACCGGCGCACGGTCGAAGTCGACCTGCCGGTTGCAGACGGAAAAATGATTGCCTGGTTGCATGCTCACGGCAGTGTCGTCGATCAGTGCGAGGAGGGGGAAAGGACCCGATATAAGGTGGAACTGGACCCCGCTGACATTGCCAGGCTAGAACGCCTCATCGACCGACCCGTGGGGCCCGCATGAGCAATTTGATCGAGACCGTTTCCGAGGCGATCATCTCCATCTGCACTGAGGAGATGGTGCCACGGTTCAGAGCGCTGGATCCGTCGGAGATCGGGTCTAAGGATGGCGGCGACGTGGTCACGATCGTGGACACCATTTGCGAGCAGAGGCTAAGCGCGGCCCTGACAGGCCTGCTGCCTGGGTCGGTTGTTGTCGGGGAGGAGGGGGTCGCGGCTAACTCTACGGTGCTGGACCGGCTGAACGGCTATGACGACGCTTGGCTTATCGATCCCCTAGACGGAACAAAGAACTTTGCAGAAGGGTCGGCGGATTTCGCCTCTATGGTCGCCTTGGTACGGAGGCAGGAGGTGGTCGGCGGATGGATCTACCTGCCATCGACCGGCATCATTAGTGCTGCCGAACGCGGCGCCGGTGTGTCTATCGATGGAGCCAGACGGACATTCTCGGCTGATAAATCAGTCTCGTCACTGACCGGGAACTATAATTTGCCGGCTAAGGGGGCGCGTCGCGAGAGGTTGTTGCCGCTGCGTGAAGCGACGGATCGACAGATACCAATTGGCTGCGCGGGATCGTCCTATCTCAATTTGATCCGTGGTGTAGTCGATTTCGTACTCTTCCACAATCTGCACCCCTGGGATCATGCCCCTGGCAGCCTGATGATTGAGGAGGCGGGTGGTGTCGCACGCTTGGCAAATGGTGAAAACTACACCGTTGTTCACCGCAGGGGCCCGATGATCGGGGCTTCGAGCGAACAACTTTGGCAATCGCTTGCCGGTTTGATGCAAATCGAAGAGGCGCCAAGCACCGCATAACGGCCGAGCAGCCATGCACGGAGAGACGCGTGGTTCCGCTCAGCTTAGTCCCTACCTTGCACTACTCGTTTTGCTTGGCGGCCTCCCAGTGGGACTCCATCACCGCTAATGATGCTTCCTCGGCGGCTGTACCGTTCGCTGCAAGCCGTTCTTCCACAGCGCGAAATCGTCGTTCGAACTTGGTATTGGCCTGGCGCAAGGCAGTGTCCGGATCGACCTCCAGCCGCCGCGCTAAGTTGACCACGGCAAATAACAGGTCGCCCAGTTCGTCTTGTAAACGCGATTGGGAACTGCCAGCCGTCATCTCCGCGCGAAGCTCGCCGACCTCTTCTTCGATCTTGTCGAGTATCGGCGCCGCTTCACCCCAATCGAAGCCGACGCGGGCGGCGCGCTTTTGAAGCTTTAGTGCGCGGGTGAGGGCAGGTAGGCCGGCGATCACGCCATCCAGCGCGCTCGGGGACCTGCCTTGCTCAGCTGCCATTTTTGCACGCTCCACCGCCTTGTCGGCTTCCCACCGCCCGGTCATGGCTTCGGCGTCGGCAATTGTTTCGTTGCCAAACACATGCGGGTGGCGGCGGATCATCTTCTCCGCGACATGGGCCGCGATGTCGTTGAAACTCCACCAATCACGCTCGCGCGCCATCTGGGCGTAGAAAACCACCTGGAACAGCAAGTCGCCTAACTCGTCCTTGATGGTATCCGGCGTTCCGTTCTCGATTGCGTCGGCCACCTCGTAGGCCTCTTCGATCGTGTGGGGTGCGATGGTCGCGAAATCCTGCTCCAAATCCCAGGGACAACCGCCATCGGGATCGCGCAGTTTGGCCATCACCTCGAGCAACTGTTCGATCTCGGATTGGGGTTGCGGTTTCATATCCATCGATCGTTATCCTACCGACCGCATGTGGCGCACAGGGCGGCCCGGCGACAAGGCCGAAGCCGCGGCGGCAATCGACTGCGCGTCGACGCCATAGTGCCGATAGAGATCCCCAACCGTGCCGGTTTGGCCAAAATGCTCGACCCCAAGGCTGACGGTTGCGTGGCCATGAACCCCGCCAAGCCAGGCAAGCGCCGCCGGATGGCCGTCAATCACCGTGATGATCCGGCAGTGACGCGGCAAATCCCACAGCAGTCGGTCAACGTGGCTTGAGGCATTGGCAAAGCCGCGTTTTCGGGCCCGCTGTGCTGCGTGCCAGCCAGCATTTAGCCGATCGGCCGACGTAATCGCCAAAACGCCGACATCGCGCCGGTCCTCGCCAATGATACCGGCCGCCTCAATCGCCTCCGTTGCTACGGTGCCTTGGTAGGCAATGACGATGTCGCTGTTAGGGCCGGGCGGACGCATCCAATAGGCACCGTCGACGACAGAGCGCCGGAAATCGTCAGGCAGCTCACGTTTTGGCTGGTCAATCGACCGGGTCGAAAGTCGCAGGTAGACCGAACCGCCCGTCTCGTCGCGCAGCCATGTGCGCTCGTCCGGGTCGCCACCGCCATCGCGCTGCATATAGTCAAAGGACCAGCCCATCAGGATTGCCAACTCGTCGACAAAGGCGGGCTCGAACGACGCCAAACCGTCTTGCGACATGCCAATCAGCGGCGAGGCGATGGATTGGTGTGCGCCACCCTCGGGCGCCAGTGTCACCCCCGATGGCGTGGCGACCAACAGGAAGCGCGCGTCCTGATAGCAGGCGTAATTGAGGGCATCGAGGCCACGGGAGATGAACGGATCGTAGAGCGTGCCGATCGGAAGCAAACGTTCGCCAAACAGCGAATGGCTGAGGCCAGCAGCCCCGAGCAAGAGAAACAAGTTCATCTCGGCGATGCCAAGTTCGATATGCTGCCCCTCAGACGAAAACCGCCACTTCTGGGTACTGGGTACCCGTTCGTCGCGGAAGGTATCGGCAATGTCGTTGAGGCCGAAGAGACCTCGCCTATTGACCCAAGGGCCGAGATTGGTGGAGACCGTGACGTCAGGAGACGTCGTCACAATTCGAGCTGCCAGATCACTGTCAGTCTTAGCCAAGGCGTCCAGAATTTTGCCAAAGCCCGTTTGCGTCGAGGTGGTTGCGTCCGCAGGCGGTGCGATCTCCGGGGTTGGCATCACGGCAGCCTGGTATCGCCGCTGTCCTTCCGCATTAAACGGCACCTCGCCGAGGAAACCCGAAAGGGCATTCTCCGACACCTCCAAACCAGCGAACCGGTCCCATTGCTCCCCGTCGGCAATCCCCATCTGCCGCTGGAAGTCGGCCATCTGATCAACGGTCATCAGACCTGCATGATTGTCCTTATGGCCGGCGAGGGGCGTTCCCCAGCCCTTGACCGTGTATGCCAAGAAGGCAACGGGGCGATCATGGTCGATGCTCTCGAACGTCTTCAGAATACTGGACAGGCAATGGCCGCCGAGATTGGCCATGAGGCGCGCCAATTCCTCATCCGATCGGCGTGCAAGCAGAGCAGAGACGGGGCCTTGGTCGCCGATTTCGTCCATCAATCGGCTGCGCCATGCCGCACCGCCTTGATACATAAGGGCCGAGTAAAGCGTGTTCGGGCAAGCATCGATCCAATCACGCAGGCGCTCGCCGCCGGGTTCAGCAAAGGCGGCCTCCTGCAGGACACCGTGCTTGAGGGTGACGACATCCCAGCCAAAGCTTTCAAACGAACTGGCAATGCGGCTGTAGAGCCCCTCGCGGACAACGCCATCGAGGCTCTGCCGGTTGTAGTCGATGATCCACCAGGTGTTGCGCAGCCCGTGCTTCCAGCCCTCATGCAGGCACTCGAAGATGTTGCCCTCATCCAACTCGGCATCGCCAACAAGGGCGATCATTCGTCCCTCTTGCCTTGGCTTTGCCCAGGGTTTCGCGCGTACATAGTCCTGCGTGAGAGAGGCAAAGGCCGTAATCGCCGCCCCCAGGCCGACCGACCCAGTTGAAAAATCGACATCATCAGTGTCCTTGGTGCGACTGGGATAGGATTGGGCACCGCCATAAGCCCGAAACGCCTCCATCTTCGCTCGCGTTTGATTGCCGAGCAGATACTGAATGGCGTGAAACACCGGCGAGGCGTGCGGCTTCACCGCCACACGGTCCCGCGGCCTCAAAACGGCGAAATAAAGCGCGGTCAGCAGCGATACCGAGGAGGCGCAAGAGGCCTGGTGACCGCCGACCTTCAGCCCGTCGGACTTGTCGCGCAGATGATTGGCGTTGTGGACCATCCAGCATGAGAGCCAGAGGACCTTTCGTTCCAACGCGCTCAACGCTTCCAACCTGTCCATAGCGACCGCTCCGGCTGATCCATCCGAAGGAACGTTCATAGCAAAATTTCACGGGCCGTGTGGATCTGACGGGAGCCAAGAGCCGCATATCAGACAAAAGGGGCAGGGGACAGAAATTCGGCATGACATGCGATCGCGCTCTGTGCTAACACCCCGGCCCTTTCGAAATTGGTTCCCGTTTGGCCCGACTTAGGTGAGCTGCGTCATGACGCACTGCGGCCTGGATTTCGGCACGTCCAATAGTGTCATTGCCCACGCCAATAGGGGAGACGTGCGCCTGCTGGAGCTGGAGCCAGGTGAACGGGTTTTGCCGTCGGCTCTATTCTTCGACGAGGAACTGGCCGAAACGGTCATCGGCACAGAGGCCATAGAGCGCTACCTCAGCGGCGTCGAAGGTCGATTGATGCGAGCGCTGAAGTCGGTGCTCGGCTCGGACCTGATGAGCGGCAAGACCCAGGTGCTGGGCCACAATGTTTCCTTTACCAATATCCTTACCGGCTTCCTTCGGCAGATGAAGAAGCGCGCTGAAGATATTGTTAGGAAAGAGATTACGCAGATCGTATTGGGGCGCCCGGTCCATTTTCACAATCGCAATCATGACGCCGACACCCGGGCGGCTGAAACGCTCGAAGCAGTGGCGAAAGCGGCAGGATACCGGGACGTTACCTTCATGTTCGAGCCGCTGGCGGCCGCCGCTGCCTTCGAAGCGACCTTGTCGCAGGAGACCCTGGTCATGGTCGCGGATATTGGGGGAGGGACATCGGATTTCTCGATCTCGCGCCTGTCGCCTGAACGCCGCGACATGGCCGATCGTTCGGACGACGTATTGGCGGCAACTGGCGTGCGGCTGGGCGGCACCGACTTAGATCGTCGATTGTCGCTTGCCGAGGTAATGCCGCATCTCGGCCTCGGTGTGCGCCTGAAGGACCCTCGACTGACGTCCCCAAATTGGATCTACCAGAAGCTCGCCACCTGGTCGGAGATCAACCAACTCTATGCGCCCGGTTTGCGCCAAGACTGGCAATGGTTGAAGGCCAACGCCGGCGGCGATGCCCGCATAGATCGTTTGCTCAAAGTGATCGACGGCCGACACGGCCATCGACTGGCCGCCCAGGTCGAAGCAGCCAAGATCGCGCTATCGAGCGAGGACACCGCCGAAGTCTCTGCCGACTATGCCGGTATCAAAATGCCGATCAAAATCTCAAGGCAGGAGCGGGACGATGCCTATCTGGAAGACATGGACCGGCTCACCACGACCGCTGCCGAGTGCATCCGTACCGCTGGACTCACACCGGAGAATCTAGACGCGATTATGTTCACCGGCGGCACTAGCTACATGGCCCTGGTTCGCGAGGCCATTGGAAAGGCCGCACCGGATGCCAAAGCGCTGGCTTTCGACAGAATGGGCGCTGTCGCGAGCGGCTTGGCACTGACGGCGGAGCGCTTGTATTGTGGTTAGAAGCTGGATCCATCGAGCGTTTGGAAACAAGAACAGATAGTCGGATAATATATATTATGGAAAATGATTCTTGTGTCCAGTTCGAGCCGCCCACGGCCTAGAACGGTTCCTCGACAGGTTCTGGCATCGGCACGCGATATACATACCATGTAGCCATCGGGAACGCGCCGAATCGAAGCAGCGTGACCTCGGCCTCGTCGCCGTTGCAGTTGTACGTGTAGGTGCTTTCGGATCCCGCATCTTCTGCAGCACCGGGTATTGGCATTGGGCCGCTGGATTCGGACACACCGCCGATGCTCATGACATTGATCATATCGCCCTCGGCTTCTCGCGGGCATAGTTCCATGCGACCTTCCTCCAGCGGTGACCACCGGCCGCTGGAATAATATTGAATGTAGACGTTCTGGGTCATGATCTCGTCGTCGATCTCGTGCTCGTACTCTGACTCAGAATTGGTGTTCACCAATTCGAACGTGCCGTCAGGCGCAAGGATCATGTAGTTGTCGCCCATGTCCTGGCCGGTCCAGCGGCTCGGATGGTCGAAAAGCGACGCGATCTGATTGTAGTTGTGCGGCAAATCGGTGGCCTCCGCGACCCAGGCGCCGACCATGCAGTGGTCCTCCGGCGGTGGATTCTCACAGCCGCAACCATCCGGCTCGCCCTCCAGGCTCGCCGTTACGGAGAACCCGTCACTGATTTGGCCGATTGCCGCCATGACCAACGCCGTATCGTTCTCGCAGGTTTCCGTGACAGAGAACCCAGTAGCAGACCCGGCCGTCGGGTTGAGACGGAACCAAGTGCCGGCGCCGCCCTCCTCGTCCTGGCGAAAGCCGACGCGCGGATTGTTGCCTTCAAGCGCGACCTCCCATTCTCCGGGATCGATATCGGCGACAATCCGAGGGATCGACAATGGCTGCCCGCTGATCTCGACGCTCTCGCCATCGCCGATGAAGACCTCCTCCCCCATCGACACGATCGGCCATGCGGGCCTGCCGTCGGGGTAGCGCAGGTCGCCGTCCAGGAAGACTTCGACAAAGTTGTGCCAGGCGTCGGGCGGCAACAGATCCAACACCCTGTCAATATTGGCAAGATGGTCCCCATGACTGCCGAGCGAAAACGGATAATCCAGCCCGTACTCAGCGCCCGCCCAAAAGAAGAACGCCATCGCCGGATAGTCCATCTTAACCAGCGATGTCGTGTGAGATAGCCTTTCGAAATCTCCGATTATGTAGCTTGAGTGGTTCTTTCCCGGCATTGCGACATTGGCAAACCATTCCGCCGTACCTTCGACCCACCAATAGGTGTCACAGTCTTCAACGCGATAGACCAACCCTTGCGCGACATGGGCTGTTTCGTGCGCAAAGACAAACGTGAAATAGTCGGATTCGTCGTGCCAGGTTTCTTGGTAGACGGTTATGTCGCACTGTGAATACAGGCAGGATGTATCGGCAGCCGTCGTTCCACTGGCGACCGAGCCGGGCGCCGGCACGTCGGTGAGCTGAACCGTGAGCGTCGCCCGCGAACTGTGACTCATGGAGACTTCATCGAAGGCTCTGTCGATGATCGGCAGGGCCTCTCTGATGCGCGAGACTGCACGCTCGGCAATGTCTCCTTCGGGGGCAAGAACCGTCACTGAGGTGGATAACGCATCCAGCATACCGACGTCATGTGCGACCAGGCTGCCGGATGAGGCCTCAGTTTCTATCGCCGTTTCGGCCGCACCATGCGAGGCCTCGGAGTCCGCATCGTCCGAATAGCAGCTCTCGCCAAAGGCTATCGCCGGCATCAACAGTGAGCCTGCTAATACGGCACATATCAGGGGTTCGCGCATCTGACTGTCCTTGTTGCCATGGACTCGTCGCAGTCAGGGTTAGCCACCGTCGCTTGGGCGCAGCATTTCGAAGACCTGGTCGCCCAAAACATAGTCTCCACGGTACCCGGCCCGAGAGATTGTCTGCGCGGCAACAATATCAAAATAGCCGTTCACCAAACAGCGCTTGTCGATATGCACCATGACGACCTGACCGATCACCATAAAGGTATCGAGTTGGGCACCGTGTATGTCCTCAAGCTGTTTCACCTCTATCGCCCGGCACTCCAGAGAGGCAGGGCTTGCGGCAACGCGCGGCGGCCTCACGAATGCCGATGGCGCGGCCTCAATGCCGGCCAGATCGAACTCGTCAACATGGCGAGCTGCGTCCGCACTCGTGTGGTTCATCTTCGTCGACAGCGGCATTGTCGCGAGATTGCAGGTGAAATCGCCGGTTTCACGGATGTTTTGGACGCTGTCTTTTGCGCCTTCGCTCGAGAACATCACCAACGGCGGCCGCGTGTTGACCATATTGAAGAAGCTATAGGGTGCGAGGTTGCGGACCCCGTTTTCGTCGATGGTTGACACCCAGCAAATCGGCCGGGGCGCCACGATTGCCTTTAGTGGGTCGTGCGGAAGCCGGTGCCCTTCGGCTGTGTGATAGCTATGAAACTGCCCTGCGCTATTTTCCGTCACTCGCTCGTCTCAGTGATGTTTCCAATTCACGTTTGGTCGCGTTGGAACATGGTGACAATGGGCCTTGAAGTCCACTTCCGGCGGAGCCCTATCAGCATTGCGGAGTTGAGCCCCTATTGGCGTTATGCGCGCGGCGGTCTTGGCGGCCGGTTGCCTCGTGGGCCGGGACCATCGCCCGCGATCGGCTGACGGGCAAAGCTAGCGTCAGGCGTACCGCTGACACAGCGCGGAATGTACGGATAAGTCTCTGTCAAGAAGTAGGCATAGGTTCCGTCAGGATACTCCGGTGTGACAGTGAACCGGCCGTTGCATGCGTCGAGGTCGCCTAGCCCGTCGACATACTCAAAATCCTCGTTAAACGTGCCGTCATAGGTGCCGCCCGGCCCGTCCGGCCGTGTCCCCGATCTCAGCTGGTAGCTTGTGGTCAACGCAACGATCTCGCCCGTGGCATCCTCAGCGTCCAGGTATCCGAAGATCGAATAGACTGGAAACCCGTCAGCGGCATAGCCAACCAAGGCAGAGTGTGCCGAACCGTCCTGGTGGCCGGAAAGTGCGTCGGACGTTCCGTGATAATGGTAAGAGCCGTTTGGCTGCACATGGGCATTGGCTTGATCAAGACCCAAGTTACGGCCGCCACCTAGCGCGTCGTAGTGCCAGCCGGAGTTGCGATCATTGTTCCAATACTCCGCGGTGCCCGGATCAAACGGAATGCCGTTTAAGGCAACGCCGAACGCGCCCGGAACGATGGCTGTCGGCTCGTCAGCCAACTCCGGCGTAAGCGTCACTCGATAAGAATGATGCTGCTCGCTGATCTGATGCGGATTGCCGCGGTTCGGAAATTGGCCCGTCGTATGATCGGGAATGCCGTTCGACTCGATATAGCGATAGCTCCCATCCGTGGTGATCGTGACCTCGCTCTCATGGGCAATTGCCGGTATGCCGATCACTAACGCTATAGCGGCACTGGTCAGAACAGTTGATTTTCTCATCACGGTCGTCTCTACAGTTCGTGTTCACTTTCCCCTTAAACGCGGCGCGCGGAGGTTTCCGTCGAAATTTTGCCGCGCTGGTACGTCGCCAGACCGAATGCGCCTAAAGGCTGGCGGTGCATTGCGTGCGGGCCATTAACTGAATCGGTGCGTTAGCATGATCGATACGATCGATTTTTTTGTGGTCGGGATCTACCTGGCCTGCGTGCTCGCTGTCGGCCTTTGGTCAGGGCGACACCAGCACTCGCTCACTGAATACGCGGTGGTGAACAGGTCGTTCGGCTCAACGATCGTGTTCGCGACCATGGCTGCGTCCTTCATAGGCGGCGGCTTTTCGATCGGCCTTGCTGAGAGAGTATTCCTGTTTGGGATCGCGAGCATCATTGGCTTGTGGGGCTTTAGCCTGAAGGAGATCCTGGTCGCGACCATAATCGCGCCGCGTCTCAGCCGCTTCCCGAACGCGATTTCGGTCGGCGACATCATGGCGACGAATTTCGGCAAGCCGGGCAAGATCGTGACGGGCGTCTTCGGCATGATCCTGTGCGCGGGCATCGTCGGGGCCCAAGTCGGCGGCATGGGCTATGTTTTTAATGTCTTCCTCGGCATTGATCAGCTTTGGGGCATCGCGATCGGTTGCGGCATCGTCATCGTGTACACGACGTTAAGCGGCATGCGTGGCGTGGTGATTACCGACCTGTTTCAATTCGTCATTTTGACAATCGGCATTCCCCTCACCCTCGTGTTTGGCATTCTGTATGTCGGCGGCATTGACGCGATGACTGCAGCGGTCCCAGCGGATCGGTTGGACATCCCGGGCACAGATGCGACCTGGATCAGCGTATTGATGCTAGTCCTTGTCTTCGCGCTCGGCGAGACGTTGGTGCCCCCTTATGTCCAGCGTTTGTGCATATCCCGCGATGCCAAGATGGCCGCACGCGGGACACTGTTTGCCGGTCTCTTTTCGATCCCATTTTTTGTTATTGCGGGCGCCATCGGCTTGGTGGCGCTGGCCATCGACCCGACGATCGACGGCAATCTGTCCCTGCCGCACGTTGCCGCAACTGCCCTGCCCCCGATCGTCAAAGGCCTCGTGATCGCCGCAGTCATCGCGATCGTCATGTCGTCTGCGGACTCATTCCTTAACTCGGCATCGATCGCGTTCGTAAACGACATCGTCAACCCACTGCGGCGCGCGCCACTCAGTGCAAAAAACGGCCTCAAATTGGCGCGTTTATCGACGCTGGTTATCGGCCTGGCTTCGGTTGGCTTTGCGATCTCAATCGCAAGCATTCTCGACATCTTGATATATGCCTACACCTATTGGGCACCGGTCGTCGTCGTACCGCTCGTCGCAACGGTCCTCGGTTGGCAAAAAGGCCCTGCGGCGTTTCTGGGCGCCGCCGGTGCGGGCATCGTTTGTGCCGTGGTCTGGAACGATGTGCTGAGCAAGCCGGCAGATATTGAGGGTATCATCGTCGGAGTACTGGCAAATCTGGCCGTGTTCACAGTCATGCCTGCCGGCATCCCTGCGAGCGTGGCCGAAGCCAAGCAGCCCTAGAACGTCAACACAAGCCCGTCATGGGCGGGCAGCACCCCGCTGGGCAGCATCCCGACAAGCCGGTCGTAATCCATCGTATGGTTCATGTGCGTAAGATAGGACCGGCGTGGCTTCAGCCGTTCGATCCAGGACAGAGTTAAGTCCAGATGGGCGTGACTGGGATGGGGTGCTTCGCGCGCGGCGTCAACAACCCAGGTATCGATGCCCTCCAACGTTTCGAATGCGGCATCATCCAGCCCAACAACGTCCGTCGAATAGGCAAACGACCCAATGCGCAGCCCGAGAGAGTTCGAGTTTCCATGATCCTGCGTGAACGGCACGATATCGATGTCGCCAATGCTAAACGGCCCGTCGACCAGGACCGGGCTCAACAACGGGCTGTAGATGCCGCGATCCATGTCGACGCTCGCCATAACATAGCCGAAGCGCGCTTCCAGGATGTCCATCGTATCGCGGTCGGCATAGGCGGGCAGAAGTTCCTTCGCGCCGAAGCGCAAGGGGCGTATGTCATCGACACCATGCACATGATCGGCATGGGCATGGGTGTAAATGACGGCGTCCAGGTAGCTCACCCTGGCCGCCAATAGCTGCTGTCGACAGTCCGAAGCGGTATCCACCAACACGGCTGTGTTCGCCGTTTCCAGAAGAATCGAGGGCCGAAGCCGATAGTTCTTTGGGTTTAGCGGATCGCACGTACCCCATTCGCCGCCGACCAGCGGCACGCCCAGCGAACCGCCGCAGCCAAGAATGGTCACCTTCAAACCAGCAGTGTCGATCGTCATACTCAGGCGGCGAGATCAGTCGGCTTCGGCACTTTTGAGAACAATGCCAGAAAGTTCTGAGTTGTCGCTCGCTCAACCTCTGAAAACGAAACTCCTTTGGCCTGAGCCATCGCCTGCGCCGTATGTACGACATAGGATGGTTCGTTTGTTTTTCCTCGCTTGGGTACAGGCGCCAGGTACGGCGCATCCGTTTCCACCAAAAGCCGATCTAGAGGCAGATCGCGAACGATCTCTCGCAATTCCTCGGATCGCTTGAAGGTCAGGATGCCAGACAGGGAAACGTAGAAGCCAAAACCAACAGCTTCTTCCGCTAGTTGCCGGCTACTGCTAAAGCAATGAATGACCCCGCGCAACGGCTTGTCCGCGCCCTCGCCCGCACCGCCTTCGCGCAGCAGGCGCAAGG
>JBCCER010000069.1:0-21321 GCA_039030175.1 Pseudomonadota bacterium | reverse complement strand
GTTGCCATTTGCGTCTCGACATCGGCGGGGTCTTCATTGGCTTCGGCCCGTCATTGACGAGGTCCAACTTGGGGCACCGCCGGCCCGGCCCTAACCCGCCTCAACCGGATAGGTAAACAACGCCTGTTCCAGCTCAAACCCTGCCACCGCGTGGCTTCCGATCGACTCGCCATCTTCCGCACACGCCTCGGCAAAGTCAGACGTCGCGATCAGCCGGTGCCCTAGTGTTCGTGTCAGCGCTTCGCAGCGGCTGGCGAGGCCGACGGCGGGGCCTGTGGCGGTGAAGTCCAGGCGTTTGTTGGTGCCGACATTGCCGTAGAGCACCTGGCCGACATGCAGACCGATGCCGAAGTTGAAAGGCGGGGCGGCGCGGTCGCTGCGGGCTTGGTTTGCCCGGTTTGCGCGGGCGAAGGCGTCGCGGGAGGCTGAAAGGGCAGCGGCGCACATGGCGCTGGGGGTGCGCATGGCGTCGTCGAAGGGGAAGATGGCCAGGATGCCATCGCCGACAAATTTCAAGACTTCGCCGCCATGGTCCAGTACGGCGCCGGCCGTGCAGTCGAAATAGGCGTTCAGCAGGGCGATGTAGTTCTCGCCATCCAGGTTTTGGGACAGGTTCAGCGAGCCCGCGAGGTCGGAATACATCAGCGCACAGTCGATTTGCTGGATATCGCCACGCGCGCTCTGGCCGGTCAGCACACGACGGCCCGAGGTGCGGCCGAGATAGGTTTCCAGCAAAACGTTGACCAATTGACGGTCCGTTGCGACACGCACGCAGGCGAAGATGGCCGGCAGGATGCGGCGCAACCCCTCCAAATTCTCCTCGGTGAAGCCGTTGAAGCGCCGCGTGCAGTAGGACAGCATGGCGCCATGCTTCATCAGCGCCTCCATGGGCAGATCGACGCGCCCGGCACCGAAACTCTGCTGAAACGCCGCATAGGCGGTGACGTCGGCCTCGGCCAGCTTCAGGAACAGCCCATATTCGGCGACCGTTTCCGGGTCCGACAAATCGGCCACATATTCTGATTCATCGCTGGCCGCGATACGGCCGAACGGGGTCTTAGCGAAGCGACCGCTATCCACCAGCTCTCGCGCCTTTTCGCGCGACATCTGGGTTCTTTCGACCAGACCCGTATCGGCGTCCCAAGTCAGGTCAACCAGACCGATGATCGGGTGCAGCATGGAGCGGCCGATCACCATCCGGTAAACCGGCACGCCGCCAATGACCAGTCGCTGCGCCAGCTCGGCCATCATGTCCGACAGATCGACATCCTCATGCAACTGGTCGATCAGCCAGGTGTTGATCTGGTCAAACATATCCGCCATGGCGCGCGTCCCCTCCGCATCCTCTGCGCTCACCGTTCTATCCGGATTGATGTCAATTGCACAGCGATGGCGGTATGTCGGCCAAGTCGCCGGCCGGGGTGACTATCTTATCGACGGCGGATCAGGTGTTTTCCGGGGCGGTCACGGGCGCGTGCACCGTGAGACCGATGGGGTGTTCGGCACCTTCGAGGTCGACATCGTCTGCGATTGAGTTCAGAGCGCGGCAGTTGTCACCAATTTTCTGCGGGACGGCAGCCATCGGCTGATCGGCCGCTAAGGCAGGCCTGGCCGCGGCCGCCGGGGACGTTAGCGGTCCCGCGTTTCCTCGTATTGGTCTCGACGGCCAACAGCGCTACGCGCAGCCCTGCCGTAATACCTTGCGGGCAGATTAAGCGCCTTCCATGCCGCTTCCGTTCCTCCAAGTGGCGTCGGCCTAGCCGATGCTAAAATCGTTGGCCGTGACGCCCGTCAACTCCCAATACGGAGCAAACCGAGGAAGGACTATCAAGAAGATATCAAAAAGTGTATAAATGAGATGTTAAATCAAGAAACCTGGAGATTCGTAATGCACTCGCTTCGCGAAAATTTGCAAGCCGTGGCTGCCTTGAGCTTGGCTGCTTTGATGTTAGCGGCCTGCCAGTCATCTTCCGGCTCGGACACGTCGGCCCCTGTAGAAACTGCAGAAGTTGTAGTTGATGTTAGCAATATTGCAACGTGGCCCGATATGATAGCGCCTGAGTCGGCTAGTGCCATTGCAAGCTACAACCCAACCAGCATCACCCTCCCGCCTGTGGCGCAGCCCACCTATGTCGTCGGTTACGAACGCGTCACCTATGGTCGCGATAGCTTGGACGAACAGCCGGAACGGCTCACCGCCCAATATCTCGGCCCGCAAGGCGAGGCCCAACGTATCCGTCTCATCGATGAGAGCGGCGCAACGAGATTCGAGTATGCCAGCCGTGGCGACTGGTGGTGGTATTCAGACGAGTGGCGCGCCGCAAATGGGGACGCCGGTGGCAACAATTTCACCAGTGGCGACCTGAACGACATTTTCCCGCTTGAGGCCGGCAATGTCGCGATGGTCGAATACAATGGCTGGAGCCCGGATGGCAGTACGTATGGTGGCCCGAGAGTTTGCGGTGTTCGGGGCGCGGAATCGATCACCACGCCCAGCGGAACCTATCGCAGCATGCGGGTCGAGTGCCGGTCTGGCGGTGACGATGTTGAAGGCATCTTGACCAACCCCTATCGCGTGCACGTGATGTGGATTTCGCCCGATACAGGCGACGTGGTTGCCTATGTGGATCAGGCGGACAACTCGCTCAGGCGCACCTGGTACGTGGGCTCCTAAGCAGCGACCTGCAGCAACCTAAGCAAGGCGGCGGGCCGAAGCTGGCCTGCCGCCGTTGCAGGCACGAGATTCCTTAGCCGCCAGCGCTTCACAGGTCGCGGCGGCCGATCACCTAGTCGTTAGAATGAGAGAACAGCAAACCAGTTTTGCCTGTGATCGCAGGATGAGGCGGTGACGCCGGATCTTCGGGTTTTACCTACACTCGATACGCCCAGTCGAATAATCGCCTCGGCGCAACGAATCTCGAACCGTCTGCTAAATGAGGCGAAAACGCCCTGCCACTATTCCGAAGAACAACCTGGTGGAACATCTTCGAAGGAAAAGCCGCAGCTGAAATCGCCTTGCCATTCCAGCCGGATGTCGTAGCGATCGAAAACGCCGTCCAATACTGGCCCTGCAGGATCAAATCGTTCACTTGGCGTGCCGTAGTGGCCGACGGATCCCATAACGCCGCTACTGAAAGAATCAGTATTTACGACCGCGCCCGCCGCATTGTTAACGGCCGCACTGGTGATCGTGTGTACCGATAGACTGCCAAGATCGGCATTTCCATTGGTATTCGGCTGCGCCATGGCTGCTGATGAGCCCAAAGCCACAAAAGAAATCGATGTCAAAACAATACGTTTCATCAAACTGCCCCTTAATGGATTAAGATCGATATCAGAAACAAATCAGCGCAAATGCGCCCTTTAGCCCCAACGCGACCACATTCCAGTAAGTAAATTATACGAGCTTTTGCGCGGAGATGAAATGGGGTTGTGAAATAGTTGGAAGACCGCCGCCCCCTAGTAGGCGTGAACCCGAGTTGCCGTGAACCGATTTGGCCGCCATCACATCGGTCGTTATCAACGGTCCTTGGTATAAGATCTAAGCGACAGATGTATTTGAAGCGGGACCGCTTATCTCGCGAAGCTAGTCCAGTGGTTTGCCCGCCATCTCGCGGGTCGCGATCACGGCAATCAGCGTGAGCACTGAGAGACCCATCAGGTAGAAAGCGGGTGCATAGAAATCGCCGGTTTCTTGGACGAGATAGGTCGCCACCAGCGGAATGGTGCCGATGAAAATGGAACTGACGATGTTCACCGGAATGGTCATGACGGTGGCACGGACAGCGCGCGGGGCTACCTCCACCTGGACGGCAGAGTTGGCGCCCCAGATCCAGCTAAACACGACGGCAAAGCCGACCTGGCCCAGCAGCACGGGCAGGAAGGCGCTGTTATCGAGCAAAATGAACAACGGGTAGGTCAGGGCGAGGATGCCAAGATTGCCGATGATCAAGACCGGCTTGCGACCGATCCGATCGCTCAACATGGCAAAACCGATCGGCAGGATGGACATGATCAGAAGACAGATGATGTTGATCTCGGTTGCCACCTCCTCCGCCATTTGAGTGACGGTGATCAGATAGGACAGGATGTAGACATAGATCAGGTAGAAGCCGGCGTTCACCGTGAGCGCAAGGCCGCCAACTTTCAGCATTTCGCGCCAATAGTCGCGGAATGCGACGATTAGAGGCAGGCGTTTTGGCGGCTGATAGTCTTCGGGTGTCGGCGGCTCGCTGAGACCAGCGCGCAGGAACAGGCCCATTATAGCCACGATACCGCCGATCAAGAACGGCAGTCGCCAGGCCCAAGAGTTCATCGCCGCATCGCTGAAGGCCGCTGTGATCAAGGCCACCACGGCGCCGCCCAGTAGAAAGCCTACATTGGCACCGACCAGTATGAACGAGGCCGCAAAGCCGCGCCGCTTTGGCGCTGCATGCTCGCAAACAAAGGCTAGCGAGCCCGTGTACTCGCCGCTCGACGCAATGCCTTGCAACATGCGCAAGGCCACGAGGCCCGCCCCGGCTGCCCAGCCGATATTGGCGTCAACCGGCATGGCGCCAATCGCGGTGGTGGCCAGGCCCATCATCAGGATCGAGACCAACAGCATTGCCTTGCGGCCGATCTTGTCGCCGATATGGCCGAAGATAACGGCCCCGATCGGCCCAGACACGTAGCCGGCCGCGAACGCCCCGAATGCGCCGATCAGCGATTCCAGCGGGTCGTCGCTCGGGAAGAACAGGTCGCCCAGGATCGGCGCCATGTAGGCGTAGACGGCGAAGTCATACCACTCCATGACGTTGCCAATGGACGCGCCGACAATGTTCCGTCGCACATCCTTCTGTCCGGTCGTCATCGACCCAAACCGCCTACGGTCGCCTATCGCACGTGGGTCAGCGGGTCGGAATGATGGGCAATCAGCCTCCAGCGCCCGTCTTCCTTTCGGAAAACGTTGGTTCCCCTGTCCGAAAATGTCGTCGGGTTGCCGTCCTGCCCCCTGTTGGTCGCCTGGGCCACATGGTGGGCGACCGCGAGGTCCTGACCTATGGTCACATGCCGTTCGGTGAGATGAATTTCGCCGCCCAAACGCATGGCCGCCTGGGCCTCCCAATCCTGTCGGATTGCATCCCAGCCGATGAGGGTTCTTCCGCTCGGTCCCATGTAGACGATGTCATCCGCGTGGGACCACAGTTCCGTCATCGGCCCCGGATCGCCATCGAAAAGAGCATTGAGGGCAGTGAAAAACTGATCGGCGGCCTTCTCAAGGTCCGTCTTGCTGTCCATAGCCATTTCCCGCTCTCTCGACTTTTCATTTGGTTTCATCGGGGCGATGCCACGATTGCGGCGCATTGATGATGATAATGACAATTCAGCGGCGCTTGAAGGGGCAGCCGTTGAATGCGCTCGCACAGCGCCCATCTGGTGGGCGCATTTGAGCAGTTTAACGACTACGTGACGGTCGCCTGCGACTGTCACGGCAACATACTCGCAACCATTGTTTGATGCGCATAGGAGGCGCAGATGACGGGCATAAAAGCAGCAGCTCGGCCGTTTCTGGCGAAGAAGATTGCCAAACCGCTGGGCAAAGTCGCGCGGGTCGCCGCGCCAATTGTGGGGGCGGCCGTCGGCGGCTCAGTCGGCGGTGCACACCATGGGGCAACGAATAGGTCGCCTAGCAGGACGCGCGTCATCCGAATAGTGCCGTTCAAAACGAAGTTCTCGCACGGCTGATCGGTTCGCTTCTGGCGAGCTGGAATTCTTATTGGAGCGCGAGGTCATGGCTGGTTCCTATCTGCGCAAAGCTCTGGTGACCGCTGGCGTGGTGCCATCGGTGCTGTTCGCCTTATCTCTATCCGGGTCTGCATCTGCCCAGGTCTCGACCGAAGGCGATATCAGGCGAGACCAGACGAATTTTCTGCAAGTCGCCGACACTGACTTTGTGGAGGTTGGAATCACCGATGTCGTGCAACGGCAGGCCGTCGGTACGCTGGTGACGCAGATCCGTGCTTTACGCATCTCCGATGCCATCTTTTTCAACGAGATCGTGGAAACCGGGCCCGAAAGTGCGACGAGGGTCACGTTCTTGGACGATTCAAGTCTCTCGCTCGGCCCCTCCAGCGAGGTTGTTATTGATCGGTTTATCTACGACCCCGCATCCAACACGGGCGAATTCGTCCTCAGCCTCACTGAGGGTGCCTTCCGCTTTGCTTCCGGCGACCTTGATAGCGAGAGCTACACGATCGAAACGCCGGTCGGCACAATTGGAATTCGCGGCACGGTGATCGATGTCGCCGTGGATTGCGTGGAGCAAGCGGTGGGGAACTGCGACATCGCTATGGATGTTGTCAGTGGGACAGCCAGCTTCGACGGCGGTAACGCTGTGGTCGTAACACCCCAGGGCAGCCGGATGCAGTTTCGGCCCGCTATATCGCCATTTGCGCAGGTCGTCCCTATTTTGCCAGGCACCCAGCGATTGACGGTTTTTGAAGATATGGGACAGCGCATCGATCAAAGCGTCGTTGCGTTGGTGAATGGTGTCCTACCGCCCGGCGACGATTTCGCAACGGCCAGTTCTAGGCGCCTAGCCGATGCTGCCGTTCAGTTGGCCATGCGCACCCCAAGTCTCGGCGACCTTTTGGTAGTGACGGTTGCTGAGTCGCGCCAGGATGCCTTGGGTGCGGTGTCGTCCACATTGATGGCTGAGGTGCCTGCGTCGACCCCCCGTGTGATTGCGGGTTTGTCGTCTATCCTCGGTTCACTGCCAGCCAGCAATGGACGCGTGCGTGATGACAGGGACAGCCCTTTTGGAGACGACGATAGGCGGGATAATGACAATCACGGCGACCCGGAATCGTCTTCCAGTTCCTCTTCCGACGCCGGAGGCGATGGCGGGTCTGGCGGCCGGGACGATGAAGGGAATGGCGACGGCGACAATGACGGCAGTGATGGGCAGGACGGCGACGGCGGCGACAATGGGCAGGACGGCGACAATGACGGCAGTGATGGGCAGGACGGCGACGGCGGCGACAATGGGCAGGACGGCGACGGCGGCGACAATGGGCAGGACGGCGATGGCGGCAACGATGGGCAGGACGGCGATGGCGGCGACAATGGGCAGGACGGCGACGGCGGCAACGATGGGCAGGACGGCGACGGCGGCGACAATGGGCAGGACGGCGACGATGGCAACGATGGGCAAGACGGCGACCAGGGCGGAGATGGAGACTACGATTATGAAGGGCAGGGACAGTAAGGTGTAAATCCCACACCTAGCTAGTTCCCTGTGAAGAACTCTGGTGCCGTTGATATGGCTGGCATTTTGGAGGGTTTGAAGTAACGGAGTTTGCAAGGAACGGCCGTTTCGACAGTCGTTTTCTTGCGATTCGAGGTTCTTTTTTGGCTGGTTTTTGATTCTTCGGATGTCTTGTTTCCGGGGGATCTCATGCGACCGAAACAGCGGCAACGAGCGCCACGACGATCTGTTCCGCGCCCGCCTCGACCAGATCAACGCCGTCATGAGCGCCGTCGGCTACAACATACGCCTCATCCTCAAATGGCTCAGCGCACTCTTGCGCGCTGTCATCGCCGCCTTCCTTGGCGCCAGTGCACCCAATTTAGCGCTAAAAACAGCTTCTTAACTGGGAACTATTGAGCCGCTGCTTGAACAACGCTGCCGTCCGCTGGCAGAAGACGTCTGGACCAATCTGCGGGAATGGCTGATCAAGCACGACGTTGACGCGCCGGATCTCAGAGAGCCGCAGGACACGTCGCCATCGGCGGGTGTGAGGGATCAGTGAGGTGGGCGAACCTAAAACCAGTCGTAGTTGGCAAATTCAGTGATGTCAGTATCGCCCCAAACGACTGAGGCATACGTAACGACTGTTTGGCCACCGATCGTCACGGACGAAGGATTGTCGACTATTGGCTCGTCGGTCGACGAGACCTGAGTTTGTTGCAAATAGAGAATAGTATCTTCAATCTCGTCGACGAACGCTGAACTTTTGCGAAAGACGAAGCCTTCTGCCTTTTCTGCCCGCTGAGGTTCCGTCTGCCAGTTAAGGCCGAAATAGGGTCTTGAATGATAGCTTGAGAATACCGGCATGCCTATCTCCGTAATTGCTGCATGGGGTAAACAGACAGGGATTGTATCATAAGCGAGCTAGTTTTTCACGGCGGAGTAGCTACTAAACGTGAGTTTACCGTCCGTTTACCACTGACCTTAAACTCTGCTTACGCGCACGACCCCAACGCCGCCGATCATCACAAGCAGGATGCCGAACCAACTGCTCAGCGTGACGGCATGGTCGAACAGTGCCCATCCCAATAGGGCGGAAGCGATGACGCTGGCATAGGTAAACGGCGCCACGACATAGGCCGGGGCATATTTGTACCCTTGCACGGCACAGGCCGTTCCGGCCAACAGGCTGACGCCGACGGCTATGCCTAAGCCGGCAGAGGTTAAAGTAAACGCCTCGATATGGGTCACGGCCGGCGCGATGAAGGCACATGTTCCCACGCCCATCACGACGATCAGGATGCGCAATAGAGGCTCGCCCTTTTCATGCAGATGGCGCGATAGCAAACCCTGAACGGCGAACAGGATGCCGCCCGCGACACCGAAGCCATAGCCGACAGCAACGTCTGCAACTTGAGGGTGGATGACAATGGCAACACCCGCAAACCCGACCAACAGCAGTAGCCATACGATGCGCGGTATGGGGCGCCGCAACACCGCGACCTGCAGCAGCGCGACCCACAGCGGCGATGCGGCCCGCAACAGCACGGCATCGACCAGCGGAATGGTTTGAATGGCAATGTAGAGAAAGAAGATCTGCGAAACGCCGACGGCGGCGCGGATCAATAGCAATCCTGCATGCACATCGCGCGTGAGCGATAGTCTTGCCCTTATCGCCAACACGGCCAGGATGACGAAGCTGACCGCGAAACTGGCGAAGGTCGTCACATAGATCGGCTCGTATTGGGACGCCAAATGGACGAACAAGGCGTTAAGCGCAATGAAGACCCCACCGAGCGCGACATAGATGGCGCCTAAGACCGGACTGTCGGATTGGCTGGCGGTCATTGGCTCCCTCGTGGGCAAGAGACCGAAGACTGCACCGGGTTATCTAGGATGGGGGCCACTTGCTCCAACTGCGCGCAGGCGTGGTTCGCCACGGCCGCCTATTGCGGGCCGAAATAGCCGTCGGAGACGTGGGCACTCAAAGTCTTCTGCATCAAGAAACAGTCTCTGGCCAAGTATCCATGCTCGTCGCCGGGAACGGGACCGATTTCCCGATAGCCCAACCCCTTCATACTGTTGACCCGCCACGGCACCATCAACCCGGCCGTCGCATGGGCGCCCTCCTGGCGCGCGGCCTCAATGCGCACAAGGTCCAACACGGTCGCGTAGCCATGCAGCCGGTATGCGGGATCGACCACCAAATGGCCCATCATGCCCAGCGGCAAGGGCGGGTCCCAATCCGGTAAAGCCTTCAAAATGCTGGACTCGGTGAAATCGTCCATCGTGCGATGGATGCTGACCCGGCCGGCCGCAACGATACCGTCTTCAATCGTGATATAGCTGTGGAGAGCCGTCGCATCTATCGGGTCTATCCACTGATTGTCCGTTCGCCGTGCACCTTCCGGCGCGATGGCCTGCCAAACGGTTTTGCGAAGATGCGCAATCTCGCTCATGGTCTCGTCGCTAAGCCGCGGGCCTTCGACGACGGTGATGTCGAGGTCATGATAGGCAATGTCCATGGACAGCTCCATTCGGACGGCGTGTCTTGGCGGTCGCTACGCCAGCCTTGGTTCTCTCATGCGTTGGCAAGATCGGCTTCCGATTGGACACGAAATGCGGGGCGTGTCAACGTGTTGCGATCCATTTTCGACGGAGGGGTATGCCGCCTAATGATCTTGCGTGGAGAGCCGCTGGCCGAACCCTTTCCGCTTGGCGATCTTTTGAAGCTCGGACTGTCGAAGTCATCCGATGAAGAGGCCCTGATGGGGCCAACAGGGTCGTGGACCTGGCGGCAACTGGACAGGGCGACCACCGCGCTTGCCGGCAACTATCGACGGCTGGGACTGGCGCCGGGCGACAGGGTCGCCTCCCTGATGCCGGAGGATCCGGCGACGATCCTGCATTATGTGGCTTGCCTGAAGGCGGGATTGGTGATCACGACGCTTCACTATCGGTCCGCCATGCCGTTCGTGGACCAGGTCCTGGCCGAAACCGAGGCTTCGGCCTTGCTCTATCACGCTGAGCGACAGGCGGAGATAGAGCAGTTAGCAGAAGCCGGGCGCCTTGCAGGCCGTCTCATTCGATATGGCGACCCATCGGCCGAAGGTCACACGCTTGAGACTATGCTCGACAGCGCGACGGGCGAGGATCTGCCAGATAACCTGTCAAATTCTCTAAACGCGCTCATCATCTATACGTCCGGTAGTACTGGGGCGCCAAAGGGCGTCGTTCACACCCGCGAAACCTTGGGATGGATCGTGTCCAGCCTTCAGCAAACTTTTGGTCTTACTGAAGAAGACCGATTTTTGAGTACAAGTGCCCTGTCCTTCTCGGTGGGCACCAAATACAATTTCTCCGTCCTGGCTGCTGGCGGCTCGGTTGTTGTCGGTCGCTCGTCGGATTTGGACGAGATCCTTGATTTAATGCGCCAACGGCGGCCGACTTTCACCTTTGTGCTATCGCCGATTTGCTTACCATTCTTTCAACACGTGCATCCGACGGCCGCCGACTTCGAAAGCCTGCGGGCTTTTGTGATCGGGGGCGACAAGGCGTCGAGGAAGCTGAAGGCGGACTACCACGCGCTGACAGGCCGTTTCATGCGCGAGAGTTTCGGCATGACCGAGATCAGCTCGTCCATCATCGGCCTGGATCGCGCGATTCCGGAAGACGCGATTGGCAAAGCCGTCGCTGGCTATGAAGTGGCCGTGCGAGATAAGGACGGCAAGATCCTCCCCGCCGGCCAAACGGGCGAACTTACCTTCCGGTCAAAGACCGTGATGGTGGGCTACTGGAAACGGCCGGATGCAACGGCGGAGGTGCTGAAGGACGGTTGGCTTTACACCGGAGATATCGTGTCGGCCGACGAAGAGGGTTACATCTATTTCAAGGGCCGCAGCAAGCAGCTGATCTTGCACGACGCGGCAAACATCAGCCCGCAGGAGGTTGAAGAGTCTCTCGTGACCCATCCTTCCGTGACCAGTGCGGCGGTGGTTGGTGTCCTAGACCCTCATCATGGCGAGGCGGTCTGGGCCTTCGTCACCGTCGACCCGGCCGTCGAGCGACCGGCAGAACGAGAGCTTGTCCAATATTCCAAAGACCAGCTTGGCTGGCGCGCAGCCGAAAATGTCATCATCGTTCCCACGCTGCCCACCACTCCCATTGGTAAGATTGATCGGACCAAGGTGAAGGAGATGGCCGGCCATTATCCGGCGCACTGATCCGTTGGCGGGTCAAAGCGAGCATCAACCGACCGCATGTTTGGCTCATTCTACCTACCGATGGTCCGCAAGGTCTCCAACGATCGTTACATTGTGCGTGTGCAGGGGCTTCGGTTTGTCAGCAGGAGACCTGCGCCCAATAGGCGATCGCGCTATGCCATTCAGGTGTGGCCTCGCCGTCGATGGCGCCATCATAGTAGTCGAGTTCGGTCGCGATGTTCTGGTACAGGCTGCGGCGGTCAGCATCGCCGACCCTGTCAGCCTGCATCCAATCGTCGTACGCTTCGTTCTCAAAGCCCAACCGGCATCGCGAATAGCCTCTAAATTGATAGGTCTCCGGGAATGAAGGGTTGAGCGCGATCGCTTGGTCGTAGTCTTCAATGGCGCCGTAATACATGCCGAGATCGTGGCGGGCGAGCCCCCGTTCGAGATAGGCGTCCGAAAAGTTTGGAATAAGCTCGATCGCCCGATCGAGATCGGCTATCGCAACCTCGTACTCTTCCAGACGGCTAAGGGTGTGCCCGCGGTTGAAGTAGGCAGAGGCGTCGTAAGGGTCGAGTGCGATGGCCTGGTCAAAATCCTCAATCGCCCGGCGCCTTTCTTCTAGCCTGCTGTAGGCCCGGCCGCGACTCACATAGGACGAGGCGAGGGTCGGGGTCAATTCAACCAGGCGATCGAAGTCCCCAAGGGCATCTTGATAGCGCTCCAACTCGAAGTAGGCGACACCGCGGTTGTTTAAGGCGGTGGCTACAAGATCGGGGTCGTCGCTAGTGTCTATCAGCACAGTGCAACCATTGATCCTGACCATCGCCGCGGCATCAGGCTCGGCACAGTCTAGGGCCGCGTCCAGCAATCCGTCTGAACCGTCCGATTGAACCACCGCACCGAGCTCGCCTGGCCCGTCAGTCGCGACGCAAGCCGTCAGCAGTGATACGACAAGGGTGGGGAATAGAATTGTACCAATTGGCTTCATCATGTTGTCTTATTTTAGGTTGAATATTCTATGGATTGATAGCGGGCTGTTTATGAAGGGGATCCTCGCAGGTTTGCAAGTTCTTTTCACTTCAGGGTCTTTCGCCGTGTTCCGATCCGCCAGTGATGATGCAATGCGCTTCAGGTAATATCGGGTTGCCAGGATCTCTTAGCAGCCTGTTCAAAGTTGTCGCATTCGCGAAGTCGATGAAAAGCGCCTTACCAACTCCCTATCAACTATCGGCATTGCCACCAAAACGTGAGATGATCGCAGGCCTCGGCGCCGCCTTCCGCGATAGGGGAGATGCTTGATGCTCGATCAAATCCGTCACGTCGTCGTGCTGATGCTGGAGAACCGGTCGTTCGACAATATTTTGGGCGGGCTATACGGCGGCGGCCGGCCGTCGGTGTTTGTGCCGCCGTCGAACACTGATCCCGTCGACGGCATTGTCGATGCCAATGGGACGGTGAAGGCGAGCTGTCGCAACCCGTCAAACCCCGCCTATCTGGTTGATCCGGACGGTCATGATCCGCGTTGGGTGCAAGCGAAGCTCGGGGTCGCAGGCAGCATCTTGCACAATCTCTACGTCACGCCTTACCACGATCCGGACGAGCTGTTCGACCATATGACGTTTCAGATCTTTGGACGCCAGCAGGTCGATGCCGGCGCCAGACCGGAACCGTCAATGGATGGGTTCTGGGTCGACTTCCGAAATCATCACCCGCTCAGCTTGCGCTCGACCATCGATCAGATCATGGAAAGTTTCAGCCCTGTGCAGTTGCCGATAATCAGCGGGCTGGCGCAGGGATACGCGGTGTCGGATCGGTGGTTCGCTTCATGCCCGACCCAAACCTATCCCAACCGCGCCTTTGTCAACGCCGGCACGTCGCTGGGATTCGTCAACAACGACCAGAGCCACACCTTCGACACGCCGACGATCTATAACTGGATCGAGGAGGGCAACCGTCGGAACGGTACCAATCACACATTTGGTGTCTATTACGGGGACTACAGCATTACCTGGCTGACGCTGCCCCAGGCCCGCCAGACTTCGCGCGGCGACGCGATCTTCCAACGGCACGAGGCATTTTTTGAAGCGCTGCAGGGTCCCAACCCCACGCTGCCGACCTACACCTTCCTTGAACCGAATTACATCATCGAGGTCGAATCCGAGCACCCGCCCTTCAATGTCGCGCGCGGCGAAGGGTTCTTGGCGGAGGTCTACAGCGCTTTGGCTGGGTCGCCGATCTGGGACAACCTTCTGTTCGTGGTCACCTATGACGAGCATGGCGGTTGCTACGATCACGTGCCACCGCCTTGGGGCGCCATTCCGCCTGACGACCATACCCAGGAGGGTTTCGGCTTCGATCGCTTCGGCGTCCGCGTACCGACGGTGTTTGTGTCGCCCTACATCGCGGAAGGTACGGTGATCCGATCCTCGACCGACCAGCCCTTCGACCACTGCTCCTTGTTGAAAACCATCGGCGGCTGGCTGGGCCTGCCGCCGGAGGGGTTGCCCAGCGCACGGGTGAATGCCGAGGAAACGCCGACATTTGAAAATGTTCTGACCAGTTCGACCCCGCGCCAACCGGTCGGTCTACACCCTCCGCCACCTGTCCATGGCGGCGGCGATGACAGCCGACCGATTGGGGCGCTTCAAAGTTCGATCGTCGCCTCGGTCGCCGCCCAGCGGCATGAGGCAGACCCATCCCAACCAACGTCAAGCGATGTCACCAGCAGAGTGACGACCGTGGCCGATGCCATTCAGTATCTCGGTCTCTCGACCCAGAGCGGGACCCAACCGACGCCCGGCCGGTAACCGAATTGGCGGTCCGGCGCGCCTAGCTTACCACCGCCCGACTTGGTCGGTTTTCCCGCTCGCGAGGAACGGCCGCGTTTTTCAGTAGCGCCCGACAATCAAACCGATCGCCTTCACTACCATCCGATCGCTCGGAACTGAGCGGCCTCTCAGCCGGGTGAAGACGCCCTAAATCGGCGGCGAAAGTACATATACGCCGCAACGCAAAGGCAGACATAGAGGGTCAGCGCGATCGCCTGATTGCGAGCAAACTCGCTGGGGTTGGGCGCAAAGACGCGCAGATTAATGAACCGGAGCAGGATCATCCAAACCAGAATCATCTTGGCCATATGCACCAACCACCAAGGAAACCGGCCGGGGCTGGGTGGACGGACAAAGGTGTAGAAGTCGAACAGAGTGAAAACGATCAGTAAGGCGCCCGACTGGATGTAAACCAGCGACAGAGGGTTGCCATTGTCGAGCGCATAAAGGCTCGTGACGATGTAGGCGACGCCGATCAGCAGGCCGACTGTCGCCAGCGTCCAATCGATCCAACTGGACGTGACCGTATCCGCCGGCCGGGCCGGCAGGCGGTACCAAACCCGAAGCCCCGAAAAGCAACAATAGGCAAAGACGATCGACAGCAACGCGAGATAAAGCCGGTCATAGTCACGATCGGGAAAAACGGACGCGCCGACCACGACATCCGTGACCTGCTTGTCGGCGAGCAGCAAGAACGACGTTACGACGATAATCGCGGCATTGATTTGTAGGGCATAGCCCGCAAGCCGATGGAAGCGGCTGCCCTTCCGCGCAAAGATCGCTAAAGGGCAAAACACAACCGCAGCGAGGATTGCGGCAACTGCATGAATCGGCGCCATAAAGGCAAGGTAGGAGGTCGGAAACCGGCTCGGCTGAATCTGAAGCGCATCTAGCAGAGGTTCCATGAGGCCTTCTCCTCACCCTGCCAGGCTGTTTACGTCGGGCTTACAGTTTTGGCCCACACACATGGGTCTTGCGAGGCCTCACCGTGGTCAGTCGTCAAGACGGTTGCCGGGTCAGGGTCTGGATGCAGATGGTCGCGGCCTGGCCCGACTCAGCATAGACATCCTCGATCGTGTTGTCGTCGATCAGGCGCATATGGTGCTGGCCTAGATCGTCATGTTCCGTGAAAAGGATGGTCACGCCATCGCCTCGGATCACGCCGACCACGATCTCACTGGCTTCGCCTACCAGCTCGCCGCCGGCATCCATGAAGGTCTCACCCTCATGGGCCCAAGACTTCACGCCTCTTAAGAAGGGACCATCCTGCTCGGTGATGTTGAATTCCACGACGACCTCTTCAGTCATCGCCTCGGGATGATGGCATTCGGTGGCCATCGAGATCCAGACGCCGCGCAGGTCAGGGATATCTGCTTCGCCCTGCTGGGCTGTGGCCGGTACGGCTAGTGCGCCTGCCAGCGCGAGCACGGGGGCTATGAGGGCGAAAGGTTTCATGTCTAAATCTCCGATCTTGGGTCGATAACGGTCGGCGACCTCGCTCATGGTCAACTAGGAAACCCGGTGAGGGCTGCGTTGTGCCGTCAATCGTCACCGATGCGATGAAAATGCATGCGCCGTCCATCCATCGATGCTGTGTGCGTGATGATCCGGTTGTCATGGTCGAGCGAATAGGCCGAATCCCCATGCTCTACCGGACTGTCAGCACCGCGACAGTGCAGCGTTGCTTGCTCGCGGTGCAAGTTGTCGTCGGCAAGCCGCCCGGTCGCGACAATCACCGCAGGCGCTTCGCATCGGCCATGATGCGAAACCGTGACGTGCAGCTCGTAGAGCCCATCGCCAAGCGGGACGATCGACAGATAATTGACCGAGCCGTCCACGGGGTCGATGGCTTGATAAAGGCCGGCCCAATCATCTCCCTCGGCGAGGGCCGCTTGAGCGCAAAAGACGGAAAACATAGTCGCAAGGGCAATCGACATCATCTTCATGGCTGCATCTCCTGGTAACGGGGTGGCATCGGGGCAACTATCGAAGGTTAGTTCATTCCCGTATCGCGGGTGGGTCAAGCGCAATTCCGAAACCGCACCAATATCGCGGGCCGCCCCAGCAATTCTTGACATAGCAAGCGGACGCTTATGGGCTACAAGCAAATCCAATTCAGGCTGAGGGCGTCACCGTGAGGCTTGGCAGTGGGGCCGAGTGGGCTAGGGTAGCAGGACCTTTCAGTCGCTAAAGAGCACACCGCCCGGAGATCGCCGATGACCAGTTTCCCCGAACAGTTACCGCATGGAGATCTGACCGAGGTTCTGCCGGACATCTTCTTCGTATCGGGTCAGTCGCGGCCTGATTTCAACGGCCAGACCTTTCAGTTCAGCCGCAACATGACGGTCATCCGTGACCGCGATGGGCTGACGCTGGTCAACACGCTGCGGCTGGACGAGGACGGGCTTGCAAGCCTGGACTCGCTCGGCACTGTTCGTAATGTCGTCAGGCTTGGCGCCTTTCACGGCCGTGACGATGCGTTTTACCTCAACCGCTACGGCGTTCCGTTTTGGGCCTGCCCGGGCGTGGACTTTCAGCGCGGCGAGACGATCGATAGCCCGCTCGCGGACGGCGAACCTGGCCCAAGCCCTGACTCCTCAGTGTTCATTTTCCAGACCGTGTCTGTGCCCGAAGCGATCTTACGGTTGGACCGGCAGGGCGGCGTTCTCGTTGCCAGTGACAGCCTGCAGAATTGGGTGGAGCCGGACGAGTTCTTCGATGAGGCTTCTGCCAAATCGATGAAGGAGTTCGGCTTTTTCCACCCGGCCAATGTCGGGCCGGGCTGGCGTAATGCGGCACAGCCCCAGGTAAGCGATTTCGAACGCCTCAAAACGCTCGACTTCAAGCATCTCCTAAGTGCGCATGGTACCCCGTTGCTCAACGACGCCTATTCGGGCGTGAGCGCGACGCTCGAGGACCTCTATGGCGTTTAGCGGCGACGCCGGTCGGCGACATGAAAGCGTCCATCGCCACGTCGCCGTACGGTTACGCTGTCTTTCACTGGTCTTCATTCTTCGACCCTAATCCAAGATCCACATGGTCAGGCTGGGGAAGCTCAGCAGTAGCGCCAGGACGCAGATCTGGATGGCTATGAACGGCAGCAAGGCGCGAAAAATGTCGGTCAGACTGATTTCCGGCGGGGCGACGCCCTTCAAATAAAAGGCGGCGGGGCCGAAGGGCGGCGACAGGAACGACACCTGCATGTTCACCGCGAACAGCACGCCGAACCAGACGCGCAGCTGGTCGGCGTCCAGGCCGCCTATTTCAAGCTGCACGACGATCGGTACGAAAATCGGCAGGGTTAAGAGGGCGATGCCGATCCAGTCCAAGAAAAGCCCCAGCACGAGCAGGATCGCCATCATCAACAGAATGATGATGATCGGACTGGCGTCCATGCCCAAAATCGCCGCCGACACGAACCGTGTGCCGCCCATCAGATTATAGACCCCAACCAGGATCGCGGCGCCGATGCCGATCCAGATGATCATGCCACAGGTGTTTAACGTCTGGACCACCGCCCGTTGCAGCAGCACCAGCGAGAGTTCGCCGCGCATGGCGATCACTGCCAGCGTGGCCACGACGCCCATGGAGGCAGCCTCCGTCACCGAGGCCACGCCGCCATAGATCGAGCCCAGCACGATCACGGCAATGGCGCCGGGCTGGATGATGGCCCAGGCGGCGCGCAGCCGTTCGGCGGCGGGGATCTTGGCCTCCTCCGCGCTGAGGGGCGGGCCGAGGCTAGGGTTGCGGATGCAGCGGAACAGCACATAGGCCATGTAGCTGAGCATCAGGATCACGGCAGGCGTCAGAGCGGCCACAAACAGGTCGGTGATCGGCGCGCTCGCCTGCAAGCCATAGATGATCAGCACGATGGACGGCGGCACCATCGTGCCCAGCGACCCGCCCGCGCAGACCACCCCGATGCCGATATTGCGGTCGTAGCCCAAGCGCAGCATTTGCGGCAGGGCAAGCATGCCGAGCAGCACGATCTCGCCGCCGATGATGCCGGACATCGCGGCCATGAAGAAGGCGACGACCAGCGTCTGAACCGCGACCCCGCCCGGCAACCGGCCGGCGAAAATGCGCATGGCCGAAAACAGGTCGCGCGCGATGCCGGACTGATCCAGCAAGGACGCCATGAAGACGAACATGGGCACCGCCACCAGGGCGTAGGTGGTGATAAAGCCGAACGCGTTGCTGGTGACGAGGGTCAAGGCGCTGGCACCGAACCAGCCCAAGGTTACAGCGAGGGCGACCAGCCCGGTGATGAAGGCCAGCGGCATGCCGGTCGGCAACAGGATGAATATCGCGCCGATCAGAATATAGGTGCCGTTGGCGATGCCGATGTCGCGCAGACCCAGCGCGCCGGCGCCAATCAACTCGCTGGCTGCCCAAAGCGCGCCGGCGCAAATGGCTGCGACGAGAATGCCGGCCGCCACGCGCGGCAGAACAGCGGCCAGCGCCTGGGCGACATGAACGACCGACTGTACGGTCATGATCGCGACGGCGACGAGAATGACGCCCTTGGTCAGCGAGGGAAAGGGCGGGTTCCACGAGGTTCCCGACCGTTCAAGCTGCAGGTCGCCGACGGGATTGAAGGCCGAGCGTATGAACAGCTCATAGGCAGCATACGTCATGCCGATGGCGAAGATCAGCGTGACGATGGTGTTGAACACGTCCAGCCAGTGCCTGACGTGAGCGGGCACCAGATCGTAGACGACGCGCACGCGGATGTGCCGGTCGCTGGCCAGAACGATCGGCCCGCCGAGCGCGAAGATGCAGGCGACGAGAAACGTCGTCGTCTCGTGCACCCAATAGGTCGGCGCGTTGAAGATATAGCGCAGGATCACCTCGTAGAAGGTGATCACCATGGCGACGAAGATCAGCCAGCCGATCACGTAGCCGGAGCGGTTGATCCAGGCATCCAGAACATTGCGGATGACGCCTTCGTTTCGCTGCGGGGTAATCCCAATCGACCCGGAGGACGAAGAGGCAGCGGGTTCGGGGACAGGGCTGGACATCGGTTCGGTCCCCTGGGCGAAGGGCGGATGGGGCTGAGATTAAGCCGGATTGGGGGCAGCTTTGGTAGATGGCGGCCAAGGCAGAGCCGGGGGCACGATGCCCCCGGTCCGCCAAACGGTGAACAAGATCAGAGCAAGCCGCGCGACGAAAGGAACGACGTGACGGACTCATAGAAGCGGGCCGTCATCTCGTTCCGCTCGGCCCATTCGGACCATTCTTCCTGAGCGATGGCCCGGAAGCGGCGACGTTCCTCGGCCGGCAGGTCGATGATCTCGATGTCCGGATCGGCATTGGCTTCTGCCACCGCCACGAGGTCAAGCGCCCGCAGCCGCATGACCGTGTCATAGCCCATCAGTTCGACCGAGGCTTCCAGGATGGCCTGCAGATCCGGCGACAACTCGTTCCAGATATCCAGGTTCAGCGACACCGCCACCATCGGCATGGAATGGAAGCCCGGATACATCGGGTAGCGCGCGAACTCGTGCAGACCCAGGGAATGGTTGGTCGTGAACACCGTGTAGTCGGCCGCATCGATCACGCCGCGCTCGAGCGAGGTGTAAACCTCCGAGCCCGGCAAGTTGACCGGTGAGGCGCCCGCCAGCGTGAAGATATCGTAGACCATGCCCTCCGGTGCCCGCAGGCGAAGGCCTTCCATGTCCTCAATGCTACGGATCGGCACGGAGCTGACGAAAGCTTCGAGGCCGGTCGCCGAGGCGCCGATCAAATGGACCCCGTAGGGCTCAACCAGCTCGTTATACAGCTCGTTGCCGCCGCCATAATTCATGTATTCCAGGAATTCCAGCGGGTCACCCCAAGCGCCCACCAGATTGCCGAACATGGCAAAGGCCGGGTCCCGGCCGGCGAAATAGCTGGGGTCGGTCAGGTGCCCTTGCAAGATCCCGGTGCCGACCGCGTCCAGCGTTTCCGGATGCGGCACCACGGCACCCGTCGGCAGAATTTCGATGGAGATGCGGCCACCGGACATGGCATTCACCATCTCTGCCCAATCCTGTTTGATCTCGAAGGTCGGCTCCCCGGCGGTCTCACTGGTTTGGAACGTCCAGGAATACTCTTGGGCAAACGACGTGCCGGCGAATGCGGCGAGGGCGACGGTGCTTACGGCGAGCGAACCGCCAAATCGGGTGCTGATCGACAGGAAGGATGCTGGCATTGCGGGGGTTCCTCCGAATACGGATGTTTTGGCGCTACTGAGAATAGAACGCCTTGCCCTCGGACTATCTTGGAGAACGACGAAACTTGCAACGTGACGTTCGCAATTTTTTGCTTGGTCTGAAATTCTTGAAGGATGGTGTGCGTCGGGGTTTGAAAACCGAGCGATCTGTTTTGACAGCCGGTAATCAGCGGGCGGGAGGCGCCCCGACGCCGCCATGTATGGGATGTATCAGGCCAGACCTTGAGCAATCGCTTCGAACGCGGCTCTTTGCATGCGTACCAAGCCATAGTCGAGCGGCGCAGGCTGCGAGGAGTGTTTGGCGATGACCGTTCGGCTGGCTGGGTGGACATAGAGCGCTTGTCCGTAAATCCCCATGCCGGCGATGGCATGGACGTCGTCACCATGCGTGTACCAGAGCGAGCGATAGTGCGTGTCGGGCAGGTCGCCATCATAGCTGCCCCCGCGCCAGATCGACGGATCGCCGCCCTTCAGAATGTCCCCAATCCAAGCCGCCGGAACGACCTCCTCGCCGTCGACCTGGCCGAGATCGAGCACCATTTGGCCGAGCCTGGCGAGGTCGCGCGTTGTGGTGCATAGACCGCCTGACGCGCGCGCCGAGCCGTAGCCATCGACGGCGATGTAGGCGTCTTCTTCCGCCCCGATCCTAGACCAGAGCAGATCCGACAGCAGGTCGGCGTAGGCTTGACCGGTGGCGCGCTCTAGCACCCAGCCCAAAAGGTCGGAGTTGGGAGAGCAATATCTCAGCACGCGTCCGTGGGCTCCTTCGGGCGGCAGGGTCGCCAGATAGCGCCGCATGCCCATGGCGTGCCTCGGGTCGATTGCACTCCAGCCTGACGC
>JBCCER010000068.1:0-21510 GCA_039030175.1 Pseudomonadota bacterium | reverse complement strand
GCGTCCGCGAGCCGCAAAACAGGCGCGTGGAGATCTTCCTGAGCTAAGCCTCAGGGGCACACGACCCAACTCAAAAGCGCCGGTCTGGTCACCCCAGGCCGGCGTTTTTCTTGTGCTGTCGTCTTGTCCTCAAGCGATCGAAATCAATTGGCCTGGGCGGCGCGATTTTTTGTCGATGGCGAGCGTCACGAGGGCGAAGGTGATCCAGGTGCCGTGGAAGAGGAGGCCGGCCAGGAGGACGTATTGGCCGGGGATGGAGCCGACCGAGGCACGCTCATACAGTTGGGCCATGCTGTCGAGTGGGCCGGGATGGATGATCAGCTTGCCGAAATAGGCGATCGCGTGGATCGACAGGATATAGGCATAGCTCTTGCGCAGACGCCGGCCGATGGCCCTGGCGTAGCTGATATGGAAATAAGGCCGGCGATAATCCTGCGCGAGCAGGGTGTTCCACTTCCCGTCCGCCTTGACACCTTCGCCCATTAGTAGCGGGCTGAAGACATCAGTTTCCAACAAACGGCAGCGGGCGCGCCAAACGTTGAAATAGCGATAGCGCCGCGCCTCGAGCAGCAGGAACACGATGATCAAAAGGCCGACCACCAGGATCGGCAGGGCCGAGGCCTGGGTCTGGCTGAAGCTGAGCGACAGCGCCAGGCCGGTTGTCACGACTGCCCAGTTGGTCGTGTTGTCCAGCCGGGTTCGCCAGGTCGTGCTGCGAAAGACCTCGCCACGATAAAGATGGGCTATCGCGCCCAACTCGGCCGGCGTGAACTCCTTGGATGTTTGCGAGGCGCCGCTATCGTCGGTCGATGCCATGCGCTGGCCTCTCGTTAGAATCACCAAGCTCCGAACCAGAATACATGAACCTGGCGCTCGTCACCCGCGTGAAGGCGCGGATAGCGGGATTGGGCGGTTGGTCATGTCTCGATCAACCCGGGAACTCGGTCACCACCGTAATGCCCGGCGACCGTTCGGCATCCATCGTCGTCAGCGTGTCGATCGAGTCTTCAAGGCCGATACGGTGGCCAATCAGCTTTTCCGGGGCTAACGTGCCGGCCTCGATCATCGCCAGCATGGCAGGATAACGGTGGGCCTGCATGCCATGGCTGCCGAGGATTTCCAGCTCATGGGCGATAACCCGCCCCATGGGGACCGGCGGCGCGCTGTCGGCGCCGACCATGAGGCCGATCTGGATATGTCTGCCGCGCTTTCTGAGGCTCTCGACGGAGTTGACGCAGGTCGTGCGATGGCCAAGCGCATCGACCGAGACATGGGCACCACCGCCGGAAAGGTCGCGAATGGCGGCAGGAACGTCCTGCACGTCGGACGCGTTGACCAGGGCGGTCGCGCCGACAGAACGGGCCAGCTCCAACGCCTCGTGCGCGATGTCGATGGCGATGACGTTCGCGCCCATCGCATGGCCGATCATGATCGCAGACAGGCCGACGCCGCCGGCGCCGTGGACGGCCAGCCATTGGCCCGGCTGTAGTCGGCCCTGATCGACGACGCCGCGGAAGGCGGTGGCAAAGCGGCAGCCGAGACTGGCGGCGGTCGCGAAATCCAACGCCCCCGGCAGGGCGACGAGATTGGTGTCGGCGTATTGGATAGCAACGTGAGACGCGAAGGAGCCCCAATGGGTAAAGCCGGGCTGAAACTGGTGGTCGCAAATCTGGTGGTCGCCGGTATGGCATTGCGGGCAGGCACCGCAGCCACCGACGAACGGCACGGTGACGCGGTCGCCCTTGCGCCAGCGCACGACATCCCTGCCGACCTCCTCGACCACGCCGGCAAGCTCATGACCGGGGACATGGGGCAGCGTGATATCAGGGTCGTGGCCGCACCAGCCATGCCAATCGCTGCGGCAAACGCCGGTTGCCTCGACCTTGACGACAACGCCGTGCGGCGGCGTTTCGGGGTCGGCCACCGTTTCGATGGACGGTGGCTCTAGGAAGGCATCGTAAAGAACGGCTTTCACGGCATGGGTTCCATTGGGTTGGCGGGAAGCGGGGCTACCTGTCGGCCCGGAGGTTAGACTTGGTCAGTCCACGCGTTCCAGGGAATCGCGCATGGCACTGATGTCTTGGACCAGCTTTTCGAGCTTGGCTTGGGGCACGCCGGTATCGTCGATGATACAGGCGGTGATCTCAGGCGCCTTGGCCTCAAGGGCGCGCCCGGATGCCGTTAGATGGACGAAAACCTGGCGTTCATCCTCTTTGCCGCGTTTTCGCTCGACATGTCCTTGGGCCTCTAGCCGTTTCAGAATCGGCGTGATCGTGCTGGTTTCCATCAGCAGCCGGTCGCAAAGCGCGCCAACTGTGATGCCGTCGCGATCCCATAGGGCGGTCAGTGTGATGTATTGGGGATAGGTCAGGCCGAGCGCCGTCAGATGGGGCTTGTACGCCTTGTTCATGGCGTGGTTGGCGGAATAAAGGGCAAAGCAGATCAGCTCCTCGACAGTCAACGCGTCCGTCTCTGCGTGCTTCTTTGCCATCAATCGCAGTCCATCATCCTGCTACCCCACCCCCATGACTGCGCCTTTTAGCATAGTCATTGAAAAGTCCGTTGACTCAGGGTCGGTGTCATCGTCATTAATATCGCACACGATATAAACGTATGCGATATTAATGCAAGGGAGATGCCCAATGTCTTGGCTACCCAGCCTGATGACCGAAACGCCTGAAGAGGGGTTCGACCTGGCCCTAAAACTTTCCCGAATGGGCGTGAAGAAAACCCAGCCCGACGACGAAGCCCGGGCCAGGATGCGTGCGATCTATGAGAACAACGCCGACAGCCTTACGATGGCATCGCAAGTCGTGGCCCTGAACTTTCAGACGATCGCCGCCGCGAACGATTATTGGCGCTAGATCTGACTTAGGTTAAAGATCTCTGGTTCAGCGATGCGAGCCGATGGCCCAAAGCGATCCTCGACCTGACCGATAGACGCTTTGCGATCGCATCAGCCTTGGTGCTTGGCGCGTGCATGTTGCCGCCAGGTTGACGGCGGCAGTCCGTGACGGCGCTTGAAGGCTCGGCTGAAAGCAGCCTCCGACCCGTAACCGACCTTTAGCGCGATGGCGATGATCGGCTCGTGGGTCATCTCAAGCTCTCTTGCCGCAAGGCGCAATCGCAGGTTGGTCAGATAGTCAGCCGGTGTGGCGGCCAGATAACCGGCGAACGCGTCGTTCAAGGACGAGCGTGACATCCCGGCCTCCTTGGCAAGCTCGTTCGTCGTCCAGGCGCGTTCGGGATAGGCATGCAGGTGGCCCAGCGCTCGGGCAAGTCCCGGATGGCGCAGCGCTGCTAGCCAGCCTTGCGACTCGTCCGGAAGGGCTTCGGCGTGGGCGCGGACAGCCTCGATGAACAGAAGCTCTGACAATCGAGCGATCATGGCGTCCGAACCCTGCCGTCCGGCATCGAGCTCGTCGGCGGCGTAGGTCAGCATTTCGCGCACCATCTGGCCGGAGCGCGCGGTCTTACCGTCATAGATCAGAATCGACGGTAACGAGGTGACCAGCGGGTCCCCAGCCAAGGCCGGACCGCCGAGAAAGCCGCAGACGATGCGGGTGGTCGCACCCCCTCCACCATGGTCGATTGCCATGAGGTCACCGGGCTTGGGAATACGGGCGACGTCCAGCGCTGAGCGGGCTTGGGCGGCCTCGGTCCCGTGCATGAGATGCTTGTCGTTTCGTGGAAAGATTACAGCCTCATCGGGCCGGATCGTCACCGACGGACCGTCAATCAGATCAACCGTCAGCGCCCCCTCAAGCACATAGTGATAGAGGATTAGATGGTCCGACCGGCCGAGATGCTGGCTGCAATCCTGCGCCTTCACGGCCGAGGCTAGACACCAAGGCTCGGTAAACCGGGCGCGCAGGAACAGGCCGGCTGACAGGCGCGTGGCACGCAGGACCTCGGATAGTGCGTCCAGTTTCGGCTCCCTTAACTTTTGGCGGCTCGATCAAGCGGATTGGCGCCTCGATCATTCTGCGCGCGTCGGCCGCCGGATAAAACCCCACGCACCGTAGGAGGAACGAGGGGAGCGGGACCTGCAGAACTGCAGCCCCCGGCCTCGAACTCTCGCGCTGACATCGCCAGCCATCGTGCGCTTTTGATGGCAGAGCGATGTCCCACGTGAGGACTACGACCTAACAGGGAGAACTGACGTGAGCCTGTCGAAAGGGCAAGAGCGACCGATTTCGCTCGCGCCATCCGTCCGCCCGTGCACCTGCGCTGAAAATCGAGCGACGGCGCCGGAACCGGCCGAGATCAAGCAAGCGGCACAGGGTGCCGCGGACGAGGCCACCGCTTTGACCCTGACCATACCGTTGCTGCTTTTGAAAGGCTATTGACGCATGAGACCGCAATTCTTGCCTGCCATTGCGACCGTGTCGTTGCTGCTGGCGACCTTGGCCGTTCCGCCAGCCGGTGCGACCGAGCCCTTCAACCGACCCTTGATGATCTCGACCGAGACATTGGCGCGCATGTCGGAGGACCCGAGTATACGGGTATTCGACGTGCGGCCGGTCGAGGCCTATGAGGCAGGGCATGTTCCAGGGGCGCGTCATCTCGCGGCTGACAATCTGACCGACCCGATTGAAGGCAGCGTGCTTCTGCGCGAGGATCTGGCCACGATGCTAGGCGCGCTCGGTGTCGGCCCAGACAATCGCATCGTCATCTACGACTCCCAGGATGGGCTGCACGCGGCGCGGCTGTTCTGGCTATTGGAAACCCTCGGCCACACTCGGGCGAGCGTGCTGAGCGGCGGATATGCAGCCTGGGAACGCGAGGGCTGGATGGTCAGCGCCGAGACACCGGTTACCGAGCCGGTCGAGTATCCGATCGACCTTGCGGCACGCCCCCCAATCCAATGATCACCTGATGCGAAGGACAGACAAATGAACACCGCAATCAATCCGTGGCAGCTTAAGGCCGCTGCCACCTACAATGCGGCGGCCGACCACTTCGACGCCGGACCGCTCGGCTTTTGGGATCGGCACGGACGCAAAGCCGTCGAACTGGCAGATTTGCAGCCCGGCGACCGTGTGCTCGACTTCGGATGCGGTACCGGGGCCTCCGCCCTACCGGCGGCGCACGCCGTTGGGCCGTCGGGCGAAGTAATCGGCATCGACATCGCCGAAGCCATGCTCGACCGTGCGCGGCACAAGGCGGCGGCAGAAGGGCTCGAAAATACGTCCTTCCGCCTCGTCGACATGACGGAGCCCGGCGATCTGGGCGGACCGTTCGATGCCATCATCGGCGTGTTCGCTATCTTCTTCACGCCAGCCATGGAACGGCAAATCGGCCTCCTATGGCGGATGTTGAAGCCAGGTGGGCGGCTAGTGATCACCGTCTGGGCCGAGCGCTCTTTTCAGCCCGCAGCAGTGATTTTCGGCGAGGAGGTAAGACGTGATCGCCCGGACATTCCGCCTGCGACCCGCCCGTGGGAACGGCTCACCGTACCGACGAATCTTAGCCGCCTGTTCCTTGACGGTGGGGCCGCCGAGCCTGAGATTTGCACGGTTAGGGATGTCCAGCCGCTCGCGAGCGTGGAGGATTGGTGGACCATCGCCATGGGTTCCGGCTTTCGCTGGGAAATCGGTCTGCTGGCAGACGAAGAGCGCACGAACGTGAAACGCCGGGTGCTGGCGCGTTTGGAAGCGGATGGTGTATCGGCGATTGAGGCCAGCGCCCATCATGCCGTGGCGACAAAGCTGGTAGGCTGATGTTTCCGACTGGCATGGAAGCCTTGCGGTGTTGACAGGGCAACGGATTGCCAGGCTGCTGTAACGTCCGGAACGGGGGTCGACCTCACGCACCTGGTTTGTTGGGAACCAAGCTATGACAGTCTGGCCAGAAGCATTTTCCGTCGAAGGCGACCATGTCGCGGTCGTTCCGACGTCACGGGAGCATACCGATGATCTGGCGGAGGCGGCTGCCGATGGCGAACTGCACCGGCTGTGGTTTACCAGCGTGCCTGCACCTGACCGCGTCGGGGCCGAGGTCGAGCGGCGGTTGGGGCTGCGTGAGCAGGGGTCGATGCTCCCCTTCACCATCATCGACAAGGCGTCCGGCAGACCCGTCGGCATGACGACCTACATGAACATCGACGCCGCCAATCGCAGGCTGGAGATCGGCTCGACCTGGTATCGGAAATCGGTCCAGCGCACACCGCTAAACACCGAATGCAAGCTGCTGTTGCTAGGCTACGCCTTCGAACAGCTGGACTGCATCGCCGTGGAGTTCCGAACCCATTTCATGAATTTCCGCAGCCGGCAGGCGATCGAGCGGCTGGGGGCGAAGCTGGACGGCATCCTGCGCTGCCACTCCATCCTGCCCAACGGCACGGTGCGCGACACGGCGGTCTATTCGATCACCGCGTCCGAATGGCCGATGGTGAAAGCAAATCTTACCTGGCTGCTGGAAAAGCCGCGTGGCTAATACCAAGGCTCGATGACAACGACCCATGTGACCGTGTTGTCTTGTCGGCTGGTTGGGCGCGTGTCGCGCGGTGTTGTGGATGCACCACAAGCGGCGCGCCCCAAGAGAGCTTCCTACGCAGCCAGCCGACAAGACAACGCGGCCTTCGGTGGGGCCAAATCGCTCCACGGCTGCGTTGCGCCGCTTGCCCGATGCACCGCATCGCGCTGCGCGACGCGCCTTGCCGTGAACCGATTTGGCCGCCATCACATGGGTCGTTGTCATCGAGCCTTGGTATAAGTTACCAGGCCGCGCACCAAGTCCGGTCTGTCCGTGTTGATGAGTTCCGGTCGATGTTCGAGGGCTTTGGCGATCTCCGCTTCGTTACCACCCTTGACCCAGGCCATGATCCGAATTCCGGCTGCGCGGCATTGGGCGACCTCTTCTGAATTCAGTTCGTCAACCAAGAACTCGACAATAGTCGGGCGCCAGGTGATCAGAGCCTGGTCTACGGAGCCGACATCCGTGCGGCGGACCATGAGCCGTAAATCGTCGCCCTGGTCGCGGAGGGCACGAAGGAGGGCGGGGTCTTTGGCCCAAAAGAAGGTGCTATCGACCATCTTTCGATCGCGGACCATGGCGACAATGGCGGCTGGATCGCCGTCTTTCAGCTCGATATACGCGCCCTTGTCAGCCGGCACCGCGTCCAAGAAAGCAGCCAGGGTTGGCACGGTGGTGCCCCTGAACCAGCCGTCAAACCACGTGCCGGCGTCGAGCGCGGCGACATCAAGGGCGGTGTGGCTGGCGAGCGGGCCGGTGCCGTTTGTCGTACGGTCGACCGTTTGGTCGTGCACTAGGACCGGTACGCCGTCGGCCGTGGTGCGCACATCCACCTCGACAATGTCACACCCCTGGCTGAACGCGGCGGCCGTGGCGGCGAGGGTGTTTTCCGGCGCGATGCTATTGGCGCCGCGATGGGCCACGATCAGGGGCTTGCCGTTGGCGGGGTTGGAACGGTAGGGCTCGACCCGTTCGGGCTGATCACTACAGATGCCCAGGACCGGCAGGCGCACGAGATCGGCCAGCACATCCGGGCGTTCTTCGTGCCAGGTGATGATGTCGAGGTCCCGCCGTGCTGCCTCGGCTTGCAGTTCGTCCGTCAAGAGATGCTGGGGCGATGGCGCGGCGTGCTCCCAGCAAGGATGGATCATGTCGAGCGTGGTTTGATCAGCCAGGGCGAAGGGATCGGCGCCGACCGGAACCAGGATAGACAATGGCAAGTGGCACCCTGCCTGATGAAGCTGCTCGATCTTTGCTGGATCGCGCTCGCCCAGGACGGCATCATCGAACCCGAGTTGGTTCAGCAACGCTAAAGATGCCGCCCCGGCATCGGGGGATTTCAGGTCCAGATAAAGCGCTGTGCCGGTGACGCTGGCAAGGTCGATCACGTCGGCCAAGGTCGGCACGGTGCCACCGGTCGCCAAGGTGACGTAGGACAGATCCGCCCAACTCATCTCATCGACCGCACCCTCCGCGCCGGCAAGGCGGCGCAGTTGCCGATCGTGGCACGCGACGGGGATGCCGTCGCTTGTGACACGGACATCGACCTCCCACATATCGGCGCCCAGCATCGAGGCCCGCTTGAAGGCGGTCAGGGTGTTTTCGGTGGCGTAGGCGCTGGCACCGCGATGGGCAATAGACAGCGGCCTGTCCAAAGTCCGTCGCCGTTCGCGCAGGCGCTCGACAATGCGCCTGGCATCTTCTCTCACAGCGTGTTGCCGTCGTCGTCGAAAACGAGCATGGAATCGGTGTTGACGCCCCAGGACACCTCTTGGCCGAGGGAGGTGTCGTCCGTGGCGTCCAAAATGCCGCGCACCACCTTGCCGTCCTTCAGTCGCAGGTAGTAGAGGTCTTCGCGGCCCTGGGCCTCGATGAACGAGATCTTGCCGCTGACGGTCGACGCGCTGGCCGGGTCAAGAAATTCCGCCCGGATGCCGACGCTGATCGGCCTGCCGCCATTCAGGGAATTGAGGTGGCTGGGCAAGGGCAGATCGACGTCGGACGCTTCGGCGATAAAGCGGCCATCTTGCGCTTTGCCATCCAGGAAGCTGATCGGCGGACTGCCCAGGAAGCCGGCGACGAATTTGTTGACCGGCTTGTCGTACATGGTGCGCGGCGCGTCGTACTGAATGATCTTGCCGCGGTCCATGATGGCGACCCGGTCGCACATGCTCATCGCCTCTACCTGGTCGTGGGTGACCAGGATGGCGGTCGTGCCGGTCTCTTGCTGCAGGCGGCGGATTTCGGCGCGCATGTCCAGGCGCAGCTTGGCGTCGAGATTGGCCAGCGGCTCGTCCAGCAGCAGGATCGCCGGGCGGCGGATGAGGGCGCGGGAGAGGGCAACGCGCTGTTGTTGGCCGCCGGAGAGCTGGCCGGGGCGCCGGTCGAGCAGGTTTTCGATGCGCACCAGGGCGGCGATCTCGCGCACCTTGCGGTCGATCTCGGCCTGCGGCTCCTTCTTCACCCGCAGCGGGAAGCCGATGTTCTGCGCCACCGTCATATGCGGGTAGAGGGCGAAGGATTGGAAGACGACGCCGACATTACGCTCTTGCGAGCTGAGATTGGTGACGTCCCGGTCGCCGAACAGGATGCGACCGCCATCGATGCGGTAGATGCCGCAGACGGAGAACAGGGTCGTCGATTTTCCGCAACCGGACTCGCCGAGGAGCGCGACCATTTCGCCTTGGCCGACGGTCAGGTCCATATCCTCCACAACGATGACATCGCCGAAGCGTTTGGTGAATTTGTCGAGGGTGATTTGCATCAGACCCAGGCCCCCATGCTTGCAGTTCGCATCACCCCTTGGTCCCCCCGCCATAGATGTTCATGAGGTGTTTTTGGAAGAACAGATAGAAGATGACGACCGGCACCATGTAGAACAGGCCCACCGACTTGAAGAGGTTGAAGTCGGGGTTGAGGTCGTCGCTGATCAGGCTGGCCAGATAGACCGACAGCACTTGCACGTTGGCGTTCGGCGCTAGGACTTGGGGTAGGACGTATTCGCTCCACCCGGCCAGGAAGGAAAAGACCCCCAACGCCAGAATACCGGGGGCGACTTGGGGCAGGACCAAAACGCGCCAGACCATGAACCGGCTGGCCCCGTCCTGGATGCCGGCCATCTCAATCTCCCAGGGCACGCTGTCGTAGAACCCCTTCATGATCCAGATGCCCAGCGGCAGTTCCAACGCCGCCTTGACGATGATCACCCCGATCAGGGTGTTGTAGAGCCCGATCATGTTAAGGATCAGGAAAATGGCGATGATCAGGGTGATGGTCGGGAAGCCGTGCAGCACCAGGATGCCGGCCAGGAAAAAGCGCCGGAACGGCATGTTGAGCCGCGACAGGGCGTAGGCTGCCGTCGACGAGATCGCCAACACCAACACCGTCGTTGAGACGGCGAAGATGAAGGTGTTCATGGTGACGATCCAGATGCTTTGGCGCCCATCGATGCGCTGCCACAGGAAGCGCCAATGTTCGAACGTGAAGCGGTCTGGAATGGGCGACCCGGCGGTGGTGTCGGTCACCGTGTCGATCACCAGAAAGACATACATGATGATCAACGGGATCGAGGCGATCCCCAGTATTAGGGCGATGTGCCAGGTGCGCTTGCCGTCTTCCACAACCGCCCCCTACTGCTCGATCCTTGGCCGGCCGACCAAGTGTTTGAAATTGAACAGACGTAGGAACAGCAGCGAGGCCGCGACCCCGATCACCACCAGCACCAGGGCCATGGCGGCACCGTAGCCGTACTGAAGGTTGCCGGCATAGTTGCTGAGCGCGGTTTGGTAGGCGGACAGGGACCAGACCTCCGTCGTGGAGCCTGGCCCGCCTTCGGTCGACAGCAAGATGTATTCGAACGAGGTCAGCAGCGAGAGTGTCTGATAGGTGCTGACGAACAGCAGCGGCCAGACGAGTTGCGGCAGAATGATGAAGCGCACCTGTTGCCAGCGCGAGGCGCCATCGACCTGGGCGGCGTAGAACAGCGGCTTGGGGATGGCCCGGATGGCGCTGGTGAAGATGATCATACCCATCGAGGCGCCGACGAAGCCGTTGATCATGATCACGAATGCCCACGCATTCGCGCTGGTATCCAGCATCCAGTTGCGCACCGGCACGTCGAACTGGCTGAGAATGGCGTTGATGAAGCCCGTGTCCCAGGCAAGCCACTTCCACAAAAGCACGTACAGCACCGACGGGCTGATGCGCGGCAGGAACCAGACGGCGCGGAAAAAGGCGGATTGGCCGGCAGGCAGGAAGGTGGTGGTGATCGCCAGGACGAGGGCGAAGCCGACATTAAACAAGAGCAGGGTCATGCCGACATAGAAGAAGGTGTTTACGATGACTCGGCCGGTTTCCGGCGTGGACCACAGGCGTGAGAAATTGGCCGTGGTGGTTGTCCAGCCAGAATAGGCGGCCTGTACGATGACCACACGTTCGCTGTCGTTGAGATCTACGACGGCCTGGTTCAGCGCCTCGGTGAACGCAGCCTCTTCTTCGAAGTCCCGGTCACGCAAGGAGCGTTCGAACATGTCGACCGCGCCCTTGATCACGCGGATGCTGCGCGGCCGGTTGTCCAGATCCTTCATCGCGTCTTCGAGATCGTCGCCATCGGCAAAGACCTCGGCGCCATGGCGCTCGGCCAATTCCTCGATGAAGGCGGTGTCCAGGCCCTCGACCCGCATGGCCTCCAGCCCGGCCTCGTCGACCACGAACTGGCTCTCGCTCAGCGTCGCGATGACGTTGGGCCGGATCTCGTCGGTCGGCAGCCGGTTCAGCACCGTCTCGGTTATCCGGTAGGTGCCGCCGGAAATACCGGTCGCCGTGCTCATATTGGTGAAGGCGAAAAAGCCGGTGAGCACGACCGGGGCCAGGAACAGGAGAACGACGACGATGATCGCCGGCCCCATGAAGCCGAGCCCGAGCTTGGTCTGTTGGGTCATCATATCGGTGTCATCCGCGCGCGGATGCTAATGCCAGGATGCGAACACCCCGAAGATGCAGTGCACCTTCGGGGCAAATCGCTGCGGTCTTTAGCGGATGACGATGTCGTCGCCGAGCGCGTTTTGCGCCGCCGTTTGAAGGTCGGCAACCGCCTCTTCCGGCGTTGCCTGGCCGGACCAGACGGACTCAAGGCCGGACCACATCAGGTTCCAGTAATCGCCGAAACCGACATGGTTGGGGATGGCCGTGGCGTATGGCAACAGCCGGTCCGTCGCCTCGCGTGCCCAACGGTCGCCGGAATAAAGATCGACCTGGCTCTGGGATTCGGAGATTCCCAGATGGGCCGACAGGATGGCGTGCAGCGTGTTGATACGCGGCTCGGATGCGATCTTGATCAGCTCGGCCGCGATGAAGGCCGTGTCCTCATCATCCTGGCTGGTGACCAGATAAACGAGCGGGTGCGTGATGGTGTTCGACCCACCGCCATCGCCGCCCGACGGGATCAGGCTGAACTGAACGTTGCCGAAGAAATCGTCCAGACCCTCGCGGCCGGTGTAGCGGGCATAGTGCCAGGTGCCGCCATGCCATAACCCGGCCTGGCCGGACGCGACCTCGGCATACCACTGATCCCACGGGGTGCCGATATGGTTGCGGCGGGTGACGCCACGCTCTACGGCATCGGCGAAGAACCGATAGAATTGGGTCATAGCCTCAGTATCGAGGACCAGCTGCCCGGTCTCCGGATCGTGCATCTCGCCGCCGAAGGACTGGTAGAACTGCCAATAGTCCGGGCCGTTCGACACGCGCGGATAAAAACCGTAGCCGGGCTCGACCAGGCCAGCCTCTTGGATGGCCTCGGCATCGTCCAGCATGTCGTACAGCGTGTAGTCGCCGCTTTGGACGCGCTCGGGCAGCGCGGCGATTTCGTCGGCGCTGTAGCCAATGGCCTCCATATGCGGGATCCAGGCGAAGAAGGGCCGGGATTCAGCGTCCTGCGGGATGCCGTAGACGATGCCATCGTACGACGAGATTTCTATCAGATTGTCGTAAATGTCGTTTAGCGGCCAAGCGTCCAGATCGACATAATCCTCGATCGGCCGAATGATGCCGGACGATCCCCAAGGGGCGATGTCTTCATGGCCGGTGACAACGATGTTGGGGCCGGTACCGGACTCAAGGCCCAGGGTCACGGCCTGTTTGAATTCGTCCCACGAGCCGAAGTCGATCCGGCCTTCGACCTCGATGTTGACTTCCTCGCCAAGGATCGCGAGTTCGCGCTCAAGGATATCGGCGGCCATGGCGATGGCATCGATCCGATAAATGTCGGCGTCGTTCGAGCCGCCGGCCCAAACGGTGATGTTGTAGTCCTGCGCGCTTGCGGCGCCGGCGATCAGAAAGGCGCCCGCGGCCGCAGCGGTTAGGGCCGTGCGCCGGATGCTTTTGAGTGTTGTGGTTCCCATCGATCAGTCTCCCTGGTGGTTGAGTCAACGAGTTCTCGGTGAATACAAAAATCGCCCCCTATTGTCACACTGACACCACAATAAGAGGCGACTTTCACCAAAAATAGACGAGACACACTAGTGTTAGGCAGGGGTAATGTCGACGGTGTTTTTTTGACAAGACACGCGTTTTTCTTGGTTTTATTTAATATTTTCTTCATACAACCAAGCTAGTGTGTTTGGGCGTGCGCCCGTCGACAGGAAGTACCGTAACAGCATTGCACACGTGTGCAAAGTGAATAATGTGTTACAGTTTTCTGAGTCGCCGTCGCGATAACGCTGCGTCCGGATTGTCTCTATGAATCAAGGAAGTAGAGGGCGATGTCGCCTTCCGGACCGGGGTCCAAGAGCCGGTCATAGGTCATGCCCAGCCGTTCCATAAGGCCAATCGAGCGCGCGTTTTTGGAATAAGCGCGGGCGACGATACGGGTGATGCCATGATCCTGGAACGCCGCGCGGGCGACCCTTTCCGCAGCTTCGTACGCCAGACCTTGACCCCAATGGGATGGTTTGAGCCACCACCCGATCTCGATCTGCTCAATCGGTTTGTAGGGTGCAAGTCCGCAAAAACCGAGCAACTCTCGGCTGGTACGATCGGTCAGCTTCCAATTACAGATGCCGATCGTTTCGTGCAGGGTCATCTGCCGGCCAATGAAGAAGCCGATTCTGGAATCGGGCCAGGGCTTACCCTCAGCGATGAAGCGCATGACTTCGGGGTCGCGCGCGAGGCCGGCGAAGGCATCGAAGTCGTTGAGGGTCCAGGTCTCCAGGAACAGCCGCTGCGTGTCATGGACGATCATCGTGCGCGACCTCCTTGACCAAGTCGCCCAAAGCCTCGAAGTCGCGCACGCGGGGCGAACTGGCGCGCCAGGCAAGGCCGACGGTTCTGCTCGGCTCCGGGGATTCAAAGGGGAAAATCTGGATGTCGCCGCGTCGCGCCTCGACCTCGCGGCTCATTTGCGGCAGCAGGGTCAGACCCATTCCGTTGGCAACCATTTGAACTATCGTCGACAGGGTTGAGGCACCGAACGTGTCGACCGCATCGATCTGGCGCAGCTGGCAAAAGGCCAGCGCCTGGTCGCGAAGGCAGTGGCCGTCTTCCAAAAGCAGCAGCCGGTCTCCCTTTAGGGCTTCGTGCGTCGCTAGGCTTCGCTCCCGCGCCCTTTCAACGCCGTTTTGGGAGCCTTCGGTCGCCTCGGCGCCTTGCCATCCGGCGGGCGCGGCCAGCAAGAACGGGTCTTCGAATAATGACTCTGTGGCGATCTCCGGATGGTCGATGGGCAGGGCCAGCAACAGCACGTCGAGTTGGCCGTCGATCAACTCGTCGACCAGCGTCTCGGTCAGGGTCTCGCGGATCTGCAGATCGAGGCCGTCGTACCGGCCGCGTATTAGAGGTAACAACGGCGGGAGAATGTAAGGCGCGATAGACGGAATTACGCCAAGGCGCAATGGACCCGCCAAGGCCCGCTCATGGTGATGCGCGAAATCGTCTAGGTCCCGGACCGCCGTTAAGATGTTCCTCGCCCGCCGTAGAACTTCCCTACCTGACTCCGTCAGGTGAACGCCCTGCTGGCGCCGCTCGAACAGCTTCAGGCCCAGACCCTTTTCAAGCTCACGCACCTGCATCGACAATGCCGGCTGAGTCACGTTGCAAAAATCGGCGGCCTTGCCGAAATGGCCAAAGCGGGCAACAGCCGCAAAATAGCGAAGTTGCTTTAACGAGGTCATCGGTTCGCCAACCAGTTCTTGATCAGAAAATCTTATCGGCTTGCAAACATATTACGATTGGACCTGATGGCAAGTCACAGGTACTTAATGAGTCCCCCACGACGTCAACCTACACAGCAAGATCGGAAAAGCTATGGACGGTGAGAGCAGATGCCCCGTGATCAGCAGCCAGCATATTCGCGCGGCAACAGGTAGTTCGGCGAATGAACGCTGGTGGCCGAACCAGCTGAACCTGAAGGTTCTGAACCAGAATTCGCCCCTGATCGACCCGATGGACGATGGGTTCAATTACGCTGAGGAATTCAAATCGCTAGACCTGGATGAAGTCATCAAGGACCTGGAAAAGGTGATGACGGATTCGAAGGATTGGTGGCCAGCCGACTATGGCCATTATGGCCCCTTCTTCGTCCGCATGGCCTGGCACAGCGCCGGTACCTACCGCGTCCAGGACGGTCGCGGGGGAGCGTCCTCCGGCAGCCAGCGGTTCGCACCGCTTAACAGCTGGCCCGACAATGTCAGCCTCGACAAGGCGCGTCGTCTGCTGTGGCCGGTGAAGCAGAAATACGGTCGCAAGCTCTCTTGGGCCGATCTTTTGATTCTTACCGGCAACGTCGCTCTTGAGACGATGGGCTTTAAGACCTTCGGTTTTGCCGGCGGTCGCGAAGACGTTTGGGAGCCGGAGGAAGACATCTACTGGGGCCCGGAAACCGGTTGGCTCGACGACGAGCGTTACTCCGGCGATCGTGAGCTGGCCAACCCGCTGGGCGCGGTTCAGATGGGCCTCATCTATGTGAATCCGGAAGGCCCGAACGGCAACCCGGATCCGCTGGCGTCCGCCCGCGATATCCGCGAGACCTTTGCCCGGATGGCGATGGACGACGAGGAAACCGTCGCGCTGATCGCCGGCGGTCACGCCTTCGGTAAGGCCCATGGCGCGGCAAACCCTGATCAATATGTCGGGCCAGAGCCGGAAGGCGCAGCCCTGGAAGACCAGGGCCTCGGCTGGAAGAGCACCTATGGCAGCGGTTCCGGCGGTGACGCCATCTCCAGCGGGTTGGAGGGGGCCTGGACCGACACACCGACCCGGTGGGACAGCCACTATCTGGATATCTTGTTCAAATACGATTGGGAGCTGACCAAGAGTCCGGCAGGCGCCCAGCAATGGACGCCGAAGAATGCCGAGGCGGCCAACACCGTCCCGGATGCGCACGACCCGAATACCCGTCACGCTCCAATGATGCTGACGTCGGACCTGGCGCTTCGTATGGACCCGGCCTACGAGAAGATCTCGCGCCGGTTCCTGGAAAACCCGGACGAGTTCGCCGATGCCTTCGCGCGCGCCTGGTACAAGCTGACCCACCGCGATATGGGCCCGCTCAGCCGCTATCTCGGCAAGCTGGTGCCTGAAGAGCAGCTGATCTGGCAGGACCCGGTTCCGGCCGTCGATCACGCGCTGATCGACGATGGCGACATCGCGGACCTGAAGGCTAGGCTGCTCAACTCCGGCCTTACGACCGCCCAGCTGGTCACCACGGCCTGGGCCTCGGCGGCCACGTTCCGTGGTTCCGACATGCGCGGTGGGGCCAATGGTGCCCGCATCCGCCTGGCGCCGATGAAGGATTGGGAAGTGAATCAGCCGGCCGAGCTGGCCAAGGTTTTGCCGGTGCTGGAGCAGGTCCAGGCGGACTTCAATGGCGCCCAATCAGGCGGCAAGAAGGTTTCACTGGCCGATCTGATCGTCCTGGGCGGCAGCGCCGCTGTCGAGGCGGCAGCCAAGAAGGGCGGTCACGACGTGACGGTTCCCTTCTCTCCGGGCCGCACCGACGCCTCGCAGGATCAGACAGAGGTCGTCTCCGTCGGTTATCTGGAGCCGCAATCAGACGGCTTCCGCAACTATCGGAATGGCGCTGGCCCGCGTGCCTCTGAGGATCTGTTGGTCGATCGGGCCCAGCTGCTCAAGCTGACCGCGCCGGAGATGACCGTCTTGGTCGGCGGTCTACGTACGCTGGGCGCCAACCATAACGGCAGCAACAACGGTGTCTTCACCGATCAGCCGGGCACGTTGAGCAACGACTTCTTCGTCAACCTGCTCGACATGGGCACGGAATGGCAGCGGTCGCCGGCTCAAGAAGATCTGTTCGAGGGCCGCGACCGCGAGTCCGGCGAGATCAAATGGACTGGGACCGGCGTCGACCTCGTGTTCGGGTCAAACTCCGAGCTTCGGGCGCTGGCCGAGGTCTATGGTAGCGACGATGCCAAGGGCAAGTTCGTGACCGACTTCGTGGCCGCATGGGCCAAGGTCATGGATCTGGACCGTTACGATCTGCGCTAAGGTTTGCGCATAGGTCGTTCGCGCCGCCCTCGTCTCGCGCCTCGCAGCAGGTGCCCTGACAAGGGCGGCGCATCTACTTCAGCAATTATCCGCGGACCCTAGTCGGTCGGATAAGCCAGCGCTCCAAGTGCTGGGAACAGGGACGGCCCGCTCGCCATGATCGGCCCACCCTCGGCCAGCACGTCGTCCGGTGGGCTGAAGCGGACACTGCCGCCGGCCTCGCGTACCAGAACCACGCCGGCCGAGGAATCCCAGGGGAACACCCGCTCCTCGAAATAGCCGTCGCAGCTGCCCTCCGCCACCATGGCCAAATTGAAGGCACAGGCACCGAAGGAGTAGATGGCGCCGTCGGCCTCCATCACTCTTTTCGCAAATCCGTGCGCGCCATCGGGCGGCAGATTGGGTGAGCGGCCGAAAATAATGCGCGACCTGCCCATGTCCGCGGTTTTCGAGACGAACAGCCGCTTGCCGTTGCAAAACGCACCGCCGCCCGTCTTGGCCCAATAGGTCCTGCCCATCGCCGGAAAGGCCAAAATGCCGATCGTCGGTTCGCTTTCCACCACGTAGGCCAGCGAGATCCCCCAAAACGGCAGACCTGAGACGAAGTTCGATGTGCCGTCGATGGGGTCGACCAGCCAATAGGACCGCGCGACGTCGCCGCCCGTCTCCTCGCCCACGCGCCCGTCTTCGGGGAACGCGGCGGCGAGGTCGGAGAACAGCTGCATCTCAACGGCTTTGTCAGCCTCGGTAACCAAATCCTGTGGCGATCGCTTGGTCGCGACGTCAAGACCGTCCCGACGTTCAAAATAGTCGAGCGCCAGGACAGCCGCGCGATCGACGATCGTGCGTGCGGTGGTCAGACGCCCTTCGTCGACGATATCGGGCGCCAGAGGCGATGCGGCGGCGACCTTTCCCGGGAGGTGGGACGACGCGCGGGCATGCGAGTCTTCTGATCTGTCGCTCGCCATGGTTGGGGCTCGCGCCTTCGATTGATGCTGAGTATGGTACTGGCGGACAACCGTGTCCGCGGGCCGCGCATAATCCTCATCGAACTGCCCTTGGTCAACCATGTTGCCCAAAGGCAGCCGATCCCGGCACTTTTGACCGTCGTTGAGGGGCAGACCACTAACGAAAACACGGATCGCAGACTATCCCTAGAGGCGGCAGGATTTCTCTCCGAAGGGAACCGGACCTACCAATTGGCGTCTATCCCGCGCGTGTCGACATGAATGAAGCTGCCGTAAAGCCGCACGCCTCCCCTGAACTTGAAAAGATTGTTGCCACCGTCGGTTTTCCATTCCAGTTTCTCGTTGGGTATGGGCTGTCCTTCAACGATGACATCGGATCGGTCAAATTTCTGCGGTGAGCCAATCCAGTCGCCGCGCCAAGCGATCAATGTCTCGGCCATATCGTCGAGCAAGTTTGGGTTCGCCGGAACGAAATCGATCGCATTGAATGCGATGTGCTGACTTCGCTTTCCGGCGTCCGGGATCTGCTCATTGTATTCATAACTGCGATAGACGCTGGTCAGCACGATGCCGACGCCGAACAAGGTACGAAGTTTTTGAAGAACGAGAATTGTTGGTGCGATGTTTGGCCAAAGCACCTCCTCGGGTCGATGATTGAGGGGTCGTTGGGTCTTTACGAGCAGTTCTTCGGCACTGAAGTTGGCAAGATTCAGGCTAGAAACGAAGTGATTGAAATCGGCCATTCTTAGTCACTCTCATTATCTGGTTTTGTGAGTTTGGATCACTGGAACGGGGCTTTATCGGCTCACTCTGCACGCGTAACCGCAATACTCAGCGGAGTCTGGCTGTCATTAGCATCGAACACGTTGATCGGCTGGAAAGCGGCCTGATCACTGAACTGGAGCTCAAACTGCTCGCGTGAGCGGCCCATAGGTGTGCGCTGGCCCACTGTCACACCGGCGGGGGGAGCGATGCCGTAAGGGGGCGTACCTCCGCTGACTATCAAGTTAATAGCGAACGCCCCGCTCGCGGGGCCCCCGATGGCGCCCGACGGCGTCGTTGAGAGCACGTTTGTGGTGTTGGGGAAATCAGAGATGCAGCTTCGCTCACCAAGATCGAGGGCAACACCGGACGATGCGAGGATAGCTGCAAGGTCTGCGGTCGCGGCCCTGACTTGAGATATTGCAGCGCCGATTGTCCTTGGTGGCGCAACGAGAGCCCGGGCACCCGGCGTCCCAGGTGAAGCGGCACCATCTTCAAGCGCAGGACTCAACAAGCCCTGGAACGATGCCAACCTGCTGGCGAGCGTCGATGAGAACGCAGTGAGATCAACAGAGGTTCCCTGGATCAGCCGGTTTACAAGATCTTGGATCTCGTCGATTCGATAGAGCAGGATTTGGCCTGGAACGCGCAAGTAGGCCCTCAGCGCAAACGCGGCATTTCGTGCCGTGTTCGCCTCTGCCATCGCGGCGGCGGCTTGGTCTCGCTCATTTTGGCTGGGGTTGCCTGACGCCAACACCGTCCGCAACGAACGCTGCGCGACGGTCAGCTGATTGAGGGCGATCGTGACGCTTCCCTCCGGTTCGAACTCGTCAGCGAACGGCAAAGCGATTTCAAAGTCGTTTGCCAAGTCTTGTATGCAGGTCAGGGCCTGGGCGCCCGCGAGATAGATCCGCTGGCGTTCCTCATTTACAACCAGATTTCCCGCGACTGCGATGCCAGCGCCCGTCAGTCCAAGCGCGGTGATCGCCTCCGAGGAGCCGCCCGAGATACCCAACCCCGCGGCTGTAGCTGCGAGCGGAATGAGAGACAGTTGTGCGCCTGTGTTTACGCGCTCTTGATCTGCGACCGCCCTTACATAGGCGTCGTGCAGCGTTCTTGCGTACTGGCGTACATCAGCGATTCTCGCTTCAGCCGATTCTCGTTGCTCGTCCTGGCCCTCGGATGAGGCTGGTTGCTGCTCATACAGATCCGGTCTGGCATGGCGGGCATCGACATATGGGTTGAGGCTCGAGCAGGCAGACAGCGCAATCGCGAGGGCGGCGATCGCGGGAAAACGCTTCGGTATGGAGGTCATCTCTTTGGTCCGATTGAAATATTGAGAAATACAACTTATGGATATTAGCGCCGATGGAGATGTAAGTAAAGAATTTATACCACTTTAAATTATCCATACTCATAAGCGAGCTGCCGTTTCGTGCACTGCCATGGCCGGATGAAGCGGGGCACGTGCGGCGAGAACAGCTGACAGAGGACACATGGCCGCCCTGCATGGCATTGCATTGCCATTGTGAGGTGGGCGCTTCAGGGTGCCGCATCTGGATTCCGTCGCGCCGACGCGACCAATTTTCGAAATGGGTGGCCGTAAGCGATGAAGAATTCCGGTGCACCTGCGATATCAACACAGAGCTTTGCGACAGGCTGCGCGCTGGTTTTGGCCACGGGCGTGTTGATGAGCACGAGCGGATTGATCGTGCGGCATATCGAAGTCTGGGACTGGCATTTGGTGTTCTACCGCTCGCTCGCCATCTTGCTGAGCGTGCTGATCTTTCTGGTGTTGCGGGATCGCAGCCGGGTGGTTGGGACATTTCGCAAGTCAGGGGTGCCGGGGCTGTTCGCCGGTATCGGCATGGCGTTCGCCACCATCGGGTTCGTCATGGCGGTCAACGCGACAAGCGTGGCGAACACCGTTTTCTTGCTGGCGGCATCGCCTTTTCTGGCCGCGCTGATGGGCTGGCTATTGCTGCGCGAGCGGGTTTCCGGTGTGACGTTTGCCGCCATGACAACTGCCCTTGTCGGGGTTGCGATCATGGTTTGGCATGGGCTCAGCTCGGGCAGCCCGCTCGGAACGCTTATGGCGGTCCTAGCCGGATTCGGGTTCGCCCTGTTTAGCGTGGCCTTTCGTTGGGGCCGTGCCAGCGACATGTTTCCGTCCGTCTGTCTCGGGGCCGCGGTCAGCCTTGTCATCGCTGCGGCCGTTTTGCTGATTTCCGGTGCGGGTTTTCAAATTTCGGAACTAGACATTCTGCTTAGCTCTGGCTTTGGCGTTATGACGGCCGTTGGCTTGACCGTTTACGCCCTGGGCGCACGCAGCGTGCCGGCGGCTATCCTGGCCCTGTTGGCGTTGATCGAGGTGGTGCTGGCGCCGGTCTGGGTCTGGATCGTGCTGGGCGAGGTGCCGCACACGGTCACGCTGATCGGCGGCGCCGTGGTGCTGAGCGCAATTGTCGGCCAATCGGTCTTTGGCATTGCTCGGCGTCGGGTCGCCACTGCGGCGCAAGGGGCGTGATCGGCGCCGCGACCCTCGGTCAATGCAGGCGGGGGGCTGGGCGTGCCCGTTCGGGCGTCTGGCCGGTCCAGGCGTGGAACGCACGGATGAACGAGTTCGGATCGTCATAGCCCAGCAGGAACGAGATCTCAGCGCTGGAGTAGTGCGAATTGGTCAGATAGTGACGCGCCAACTCCTCGCGAATGCCGTTCAGCTCCTGCTGAAAGCTGGTGCCCTCCTCACTCAAGCGGCGCTGCAGGGTGCGGGCGCTGATTGCGAGGCGGCCGGCGACGACCG
>JBCCER010000067.1:0-21592 GCA_039030175.1 Pseudomonadota bacterium | reverse complement strand
CAAAGCCACGATCTTGATCCCGTGGTCGCGCGATTACTTGTCGCACGAGGCATTACAAGCGCCGAAGCCTCGGATTATTTGACACCGACGCTTCGTTCCTTGATGCCGGACCCGTCCGTGCTGAAAGACATGGACAAGGCTGCGGCCGCAATCGCCAAAGCCATCCGCGAAGGCCAGCGCATCGCGATTTTTGGCGACTATGACGTCGATGGCGCTACCTCGGCGGCCTTGTGCCTGCGAGTCATTCGTGCCCTCACTGCAGTCGCTCCCATTCTATACGTGCCGGACCGCTTGAAAGAAGGGTACGGGCCCAATCCTGGCGCCATGCGCAGCCTGCGGGAAAGTGGTGCCGATTTGGTGATCTCCGTAGATTGCGGGATCGTTTCCTTTGACGCGTTCGAAACCGCTTCTGAGATCGGACTCGATGCCATCGTGATCGATCACCATGCGGCCGAAGCCCGCCTCCCCAAAGCCCTGGCGATCGTCAACCCCAACCGGCTGGACGACGACAGCAATCTGGGAAACCTCGCGGCCTGCGGTGTTGTGTTCCTGACCTTAGTCTCAGTGCTGAGACAGCTTAGGGAGGCCGGCTTTTTCGAAGGCCGAAATGCGCCGAACCTGCTTGAGGAGCTAGATCTGGTGGCGCTGGGGACGGTCTGCGATGTCGTTCCGTTGGTCGGCCTCAACCGCGCCTTCGCCATCCAAGGCCTGAAAGTCATGGCCCAAAGACAGTCGATCGGCATCGATGCGCTGATGTCGGCTGCCGGGCTGGTCGACCAGCCGAGCGCCTATCATCTCGGTTACGTGTTGGGGCCGCGCATCAACGCCGCCGGCCGCATAGGGGAGGCAGATCTTGGGGCAAAGCTGCTGTCGACGGATGATGCTGCCCAAGCGAGACGCATTGCCAGCCAACTGAACCTGCACAACGAAGATCGCAAAACCATTCAGGAGCAGGTGTTGGCTGAGGCCACGGGCCAGATTGAGGCGGGGGACGCCGACCAAATGGGCGTCGTCATCGTCGTAGCGGGCGAGGGTTGGCACCCGGGTGTCATTGGTGTTGTGGCCAGTCGCCTACGCGAACTCTATGACCGGCCCACCTGCGTCGTGGCGATCGAAGGCGGGCTGGGTAAAGGATCGGGCCGTTCCATGCCGGGAATCGATCTGGGGTCGGCCGTGATCGAAGCGCGACAGGCTGGGCTTCTGCTCGCTGGCGGTGGCCACCGGATGGCAGCTGGGTTCACGGTCGAAGAAGACAAGATCGATCAGCTTCGGGCCCATCTCAACGATCACATCGCAGGCCAAGAAGTGGGCCCTCCAGTACCGGTTCTGGAATGCGATGGAGCGCTAGCGGTTTCGGGCGCCGATATCACTCTGGCGCAGTCAATAGAGGGCCTCGGCCCGTTCGGCCCTGGCAATGAGGAGCCGCGTTTCGTGCTGCGCCATGCGCAAATCGTACGGCCTTCGATGGTCGGGAACGGCCATGTCCGCTGCTTCATCACAGGCGGTGGTGCTGAGCGGCTGAAGGCGATCGCCTTTCGCGCGGCGGACACGCCGTTGGGACAGGCCTTACTGGCGGGCGATGGAGTACCGATACACCTTGCCGGCGTCTTGCGCGTTGACCGCTGGCAGGGCCGCCTGCAACCGCAGTTTCAGATAGAGGATGCAGCCCCAGCTTGGTCGACCTAGGTGCAAACACGCATACCTCTCAAAGTCCTGACATCAATGCTTGATTTATCCAGGCGCGACCGCTAATCCTCTGCCCGCCTTTCGGCACCAACGGCCACGTCCCCTTCGTCTAGAGGCCTAGGACACCGCCCTTTCACGGCGGCAACACGGGTTCGAATCCCGTAGGGGACGCCATTTGATGTAAATCGATCTCTTACATCTGGCCAATTGGCGGAGTTGTGCGAGCGAACCACCAAAACGTCAATGCTGCGGCTGCATCGATGAGATAGCCCAGGTCAGACTTACAAAATCCTTCCTTAACGTGCGGTCCTCAGTGACCGAATTTCGTCTGCAACGCAGCCTACTCGGCACTGCACAGAGCGTTCTGGTGCGGACTCGCTAGAGGCTTTCGAAGAGTCGGCAATAGGCCTCTTGGCCACGCCGGAACGCGTCAAGCCGGCAGAATTCGTCGGGGGCGTGCAGGTTCTCGTCACCGTGCTGGAACGAGAACATCGTGGCGTGCACGCCGACATGCTCAAGCAGCATCGTCATGACTGGGATCGAACCACCGACACGGGTTCGGTGAGGTGGGCGCCCATAGATTTCTTCCAAAACCTGCGCGGCGACCACGCTGGAGTTATGGCCCCTTGGCACCAGAAACGGCTTACCGCTGGCGCCGCCGGGTTCAAGGTCTACCGTTACCCCGTGTGGGGCATGGTGTTCGACATGCGCGCGCAGAACCTTGACGATCCGTTCGGGTGACTGGTCGGCAACCAGACGGCAGGTGATTTTGGCGCGGGCCTCGGCCGGCAAGACGGTCTTGGTACCGGCCCCTTGCCAGCCGCTTGTCAGCCCATTGATTTCAAGCGTCGGGCGCCCCCAAATGCGCTCGCGTGTGGTATATCCAGGTTCCCCAAACTCCACGGGTGCGCCCGTTTCGGCGAGATAAGATTCAGCATCGAAAGGCACGTCGGCAATGGCCTTGCGATCGTCTTCGGTCAATGGGATGACGTCGTGGTAGAACCCGTCAACCGTAATCCGACCATCGGGCGATTTCATTGAGGCAAGAATTTGGGCTAGTGCCATCGCCGGATTCGCAATTCCGCCGCCATGCATGCCGGAATGCTGGTCCGACTGCGCGCCCCGCACGACGATCTCGACCGAGGCAATGCCCCTCAGACCTTCTACGATCTGAGGCTGGTCGGGCGCCCATTGCGATCCGTCCGCGGAAAAGATCATGTCGGCGGAAAGCCGGTGCGCATTCTTGGCTACGAATTCCGGCATGTTGGGGGAGCCAATTTCCTCCTGCCCTTCGAAGAAGAATCGTAGATTCACCGGCAGCCGGCCCTCGGATTTGATCATCGCCTCGACCGCAAGAATCGGGATCAGCATGGAACCCTTGTCGTCGGTGGCGCCGCGCCCATAGAGGCGACCATCGCGGATCTCTGGTTCGAAGGGTGGTGAGGACCAGAGGTCGAACGGCTCTGCCGGCTGTACGTCGAAATGGCCGTAGACGAGAACGGTCGGCCGGTCCGGCCCTGCATGCAGCCAGTCGCCGCAAACGACGGGATGCCCTTCTGTTTGCAATACCTCGACATTCTCACCCCCTGCTTCGATCAGTCGGCCTGCTACCCACTTCGCCGCGCGCTGCACGTCGGGAGCATTCTCCGGCTTTGCCGAGACCGACGGAATGCTGACGAAGTCGATCAACTCCGAGACAAAGCGATTCTGCTCGCGGTCGAGATAGTCTTTCCAGGCCATGTCATTTCCTTCCCTCTCCGTGGCGTTGTCGTTTGCCACCTTCCACGGAGTTTCTGCGTTTTCTTCAGTCGTTTTGCAGCACCAGATGGCCGGGCGAGACCTCTTCATAGACCGGTGCCGGGCGTTCCTGCCCAACCGGGAACACCGGCGAGGGCAATGGCTTGAATTCGGCATTTTCCTTCAGCGTCCGCTGCGTCACGTCGGCGATCGGAACCCCTGCCAGCAGGGTGCGTGTATAGCTGTGACGTGGGTTCTCGAAGATGTCGGCGCGCGACCCGATCTCGACGATCCGCCCCAGATACATGACGCCGACCCGGTGCGAGACCCGCTCGACCACCGCCATGTCGTGGCTGATGAAGAGGTAGGAGAGTCCGAATTCGGCCTGCAGCTCCATCAGCAGGTTCAAGACTTGGGCCTGCACCGACACGTCGAGGGCCGAGACCGCCTCGTCGGCGATGATGAGTTTGGGGTTGACGGATAGCGCGCGGGCGATGGCGACACGCTGGCGCTGTCCGCCGGAGAGTTCGTGTGGAAAGCGGCGCATGAAGTCGCGTGGGAGGCCGACACGGTCGAACAGAAAGGCGATGCGATCTTGAAGCTCTGAGCCTTTCGCGAGGCCGAAATTCAGCATCGGCTCTGCGACCTGTTTTCTCAGGCGCATAAACGGGTTGAGCGAGGCGAAAGGGTCCTGAAAGACCATTTGCATGTTACGCCGCGCGCGCCTGAGCTCACCGGGATCGAGGCCGAGGATATCCTGCCCGTCCATGACGACATCGCCCGACAGGGGGCTGACCAGCCGCAGGATGGACCGGGCCGTCGTGGACTTTCCGCAGCCCGACTCCCCCACGAGAGCGAGCGTTTCACCATGGGCGAGTTCGAAGCTGACACTCTCGACCGCGTGGAGGTTCGCCACGACGCGGCGCAAAATACCGCCCTTGACGGGAAATCGCGTGGTCAGCCCATTGACGGAGAGCAGAGGGCGGTCCGTGGCGGATTCCGTCGGCGGGCTTGGCGCGACCGGCTCGGGTTGTCCTGGGATACGCAGGGGTTCGGGCCCTGGCTTGCCGCGCATCTCGCCTAGCTTCGGGACTGAGGCGAGAAGCGCCTTGGTATACTCCGCCTGAGGATCGGCGAAGATGCGCTCGACCGGACCCTCCTCGACCTTCTCGCCGTGCCGCATCACTACGACGCGATCCGCGAGCTGTGCGACCACGGCCATGTCGTGGGTGATGAATAGAACGGCCATGCCGAGTTCGCGCTTAAGCCGTTTGATGAGACCAAGAATCTCTGCCTGGATCGTAACGTCGAGGGCGGTTGTGGGCTCGTCGGCGATAAGCAGTTGCGGGCGACAGGCCATAGCCATGGCGATCACCACGCGCTGGCGCATGCCGCCCGATAGCTCGTGTGGGTACTGTTTGAGCCGCCGTTCGGGTTCCGGCAGCCGTACTTCCTTGAGAAGTTCAAGCGCGCGCGTGTCAGCCTCCGCTGCAGACAGTTTGCGGTGGCGGCGCAGACCGTCCGTCAGCTGTCGGCCGATGGTGAATACCGGGTTTAGCGCTGTCATCGGCTCTTGGAAGATCATGCCGATCCGGTCGCCGCGGAGGTCAATCATCCGCTCAGTGGGCATCTGCGCCAGGTCCGTCGCTTCACCTCCATCAAGGCGGAAGTAGAGACGACCGGAGACGATCTTGCCGCCGCCGAATTCAACAAGCCGCAGGAGCGACAAGGAGGTGACTGACTTTCCGGACCCGCTTTCGCCCACAACGCAGACGGTTTCGCCCGGGTTCACGGTGAAGCTGACATCCTTCACGCCGACGATAGGGCCGGTCTCGCCCTCAAACTGGACGCGGAGGTTTTCGATAGACAGGAGGGGCTGCGCCGCCTCCTTCTGATTGACCATCGCTATCACCGCGCTCTCGGATCGAGGACGTCACGAAGAACGTCGCCGAGAAGGTTGAGGCCGAGGATCGTGATGGCGAGCGCAGTGCCGGGCACCAATGCAGTCCAGGGGGCGAGGTCGAGGAACTGGCGGGACGCCTGGATCATCAACCCCCAGGAAGCTTGCGGTGGCTGCGTCCCAAGCCCGAGGAAGGACAGCGCGGCCTCGGCCAGGACGGCAAAGGCGAGGCTGATCGTCGCCTGTACGATCAGTGCCGGCATGACGTTGGGTAGGATGTGTCGGACGATCATCAGCCCGTCGCGGGTACCGGCGGAGCGGGCGGCCTCGACATAGGGCATCTGCACGATCCTCAACGCCTCGCCCCGCACGATCCTGGCCAGGAATGGCGTGAAGGCAACGCCGATGGCGATGATCGTGTTTTGGAGATTCGGCCCGAGGACAGCCGAGATCGTGAGCGCCAGCAGCAGGATGGGAAAGCTCAAGAGCGCGTCGATCAACCGCATGAGAACGTTATCGACCCGGCCGCCATAGTAGCCCGAGATGATGCCCAACGGCAGGCCGAGAACGATGGACATGCCGACCGCGAGGATGGCGATCGTCAGGGAGGTTTGCGCCCCGAGCATCACCCGGGCGAAGAGATCGCGGCCGAGCTGGTCGGTCCCCAACAGAAAGTCGAACGATGGTGGCTGAAGCCGCGCGGTCATCACCATCTGGGTCGCCCGCTCGGGCGGGATGAAAAGCGGCGCGAGCACGGCGATCCCAACGACCAGAAGAACCAGCGCGAGGCCGATCAGCGCCTTTGTCGAAAGGAACTTGCGCATCGCCTATCCCAGCCTGATGCGGGGGTCGATTACGCGGTAGAGAAGATCGACGGCCAGGTTCACAAGCATCACGACCGCCGCGATCACGAAAACCGTGCTTTGGATCAATGGAACATCCCTGTTCAAAAGCGCCTGGTAGGTCAGCCACCCCATGCCGGTGTAGGAGAACAGACTCTCGATCACGATGATCGAGCCAAACAGGAAGCCGATCTGAAGGCCCGCGACCGTCATCACCGGCCCGATGGCGTTCGGCAGCGCGTAGTGCCAGACGACGGTGCGCTCGGGCAGACCCTTGGCGCGGGCGACGCGGATGAACTCTTGGTTCAGGATGCCGATCATGGCCGAGCGCGTCATGCGCGTGAGGTGGGCCATCAGCCCAAGGGCAAGCGCCAGCGACGGCAGGAACGCATGGCGCACGGCGCCGAGGAAATCTTCGGTCGGATCGACGAAGCCCGAGGACGGCAGCCACCCTAGATAGGCCGCGAACAGGAGTATCAGCATGATGCCGATGAAGAAGTCCGGCAAGCTGAGGCCAAGAAGCGCCGCGGTTGACGAGGTCGTATCTTGCCAGCGATCCCGATGCCGCGCCGCCCAGACACCGAGCGGGATCGCGAGCGCAAGCGCCATGACCATCGTCATGACCACGATAAGCCCCGAGGCGAGCATCTTTTGCGAAATCAGCGGCGCAATGGGCTCGTTGAACAGAAGCGACTCGCCCCATTGCCCCGTCAGCACCCCACCTATCCAGCGGCCGTATTGAACGATAAGCGGATCGTTCAGCCCGAGTGACTCCCGCAGCCCCTCCAGCGCCTCGGGGTTCGACTGAGTCCCCATGATCATCATCGCCACATCGCCCGGCAGGATGTTTGTGATCCCGAACGTGACGATGGAAATGATGAACAGGGTAAGGACAACCAGCAGCAGCCGGTTGACGATGTAGACCATCGGCGAGGTGTCCGCGCTTGGGGAAACCGGGTGAGGATGGGGTGGGCGAGGCGGCCTAGGGCGCGCCCCGCCCAGGGTTTAAATCAGGACTGCAGCCAAACTCCGTGGAAGTTCAGGTTGGAGCCGTTCGGGTGCACCACCGTATCGAGACCTCCCACCGAAGGCTGCGCGGCGATGGAACCGTTGCGGTACCACAGCAACACGTCCAACGCCTCGTCGAAGATGTGCTGCTGGATTTGCTGATAGATCTCGGTGCGTGCAGCCGGATCGACCTCACCGCGCGCCGCCTCGGCCAGCTCGTCGATCAGCGGGTCAGAGATGTTGCGGTAATTGAAGCCGCCGGTTGTGTGGTAGAGGCTGTAGTAGAGACGGTCGGGTTCCCAGATGGTGAAGAAGTTCATCATCGTCATCTCGAAGTCCCGGTCGACCCAAACCTGGCTTAGCCAGTCGGCCCAGGTGAGCTGCTCGATCGTCATGTTCACGCCGGCCTGGCGTGCCCATTCGGCGATGATCTGCGCGCTCTCGACATGGTAGGGGTAATTCGTCGTGACCTTGAACACGACGTCCAGCGTGCCCGGCGGATAGCCCGCCTCCTCAAGCAACGCACGCGCCTGCTCAATGTCCTGTGCCCGTTGCACGAGGTCGCCATTGCGCGAGGCATCGTTCGGGAAGCTCGGCGTCGGCGTGGTCGTACCTTGACCCCAGAGCGCCCCCTGCATCAGCAACTCCTTATCGACGATCAGGTCGAAGGCCTGGCGTACGCGCGGGTCCTGGAACAGCTCTACGTCGTGGTTAAAGTTCATGAAGTCGAAATTGAGCGGTGCCCAGGTGAGAACCTGAAGCTCTGGATCCGCCTCGACCTCGGCGACGCGCTCGGCGGGAATGTCGTTGATGAAGTGAAGCTCGCCGGTCCTGAGGCCGGTTAGCCGCACCGTCGGCTCGGTGATTTCTCGGGCCAAGATGCCGTCGAGATAGGCCGGGCCATCCCAATAATCGTCGAAACGCGCCAGCTCCACCTCATTGCCGAACTCGCGTCGGACGAATTCGAAGGCTCCCGCGCCGATCGGCGTTTCGCCCTGGATGTCGCCGGAGTTCGCCGGAATGATGACGCCCGCGCCGTTCTCTGCGACCCGCGCCAGGAAGGGTGCATTGGGGCGTGACATCCGGATGATCACCGTCATATCGTCGGGAGCTTCGATCGCATCGACGTCGTTGAAGACTTCGAAATTCACCGCGCCCGTTTCGGGGTCGCGCAAACGTTCGAAGGAGTAGACCACGTCCTCGGAGGTCATGGTCGAGCCGTCATGGAACATAACGCCGTCGCGCAGGTGGAACGTGTAGGTCAAGCCGTCATCGGAGATCTCGAAACTCTCGGCGAGCTGCGGAACGACCTCCATGTCCGAATTGATTGTGACAATACTGTCATGGATGTTCTGCAGGACGCGGCTGGTCGAGGCCGTGCCGGTTTGGTGCATGTCGAGGTTCTGTGTCGTCTCCGAGTGGCCCCAGATCAGCGTACCGCCAGAGACCGGCTCCTGCGCTTGAAGTGCCGTCGGTCCTAAGCCGATCCAGAGCGCGGCGGTTGTTGCGATGGTACTGGCGAGAAGATCCCTGCGTTTCATTGTCCTATTCTCCTGATGGCCGGCAACTTGGAGCCGGCGGTTGCAGCAGTCGGAGCCCGTGACCTGTGGTCTCCGCAGCGGATTGCGACGCGCCTGGGGCGGGGCGGGCGGACGCGGTTTCAGCGCGCGAATGTCGGGCGGCGGCCGGACACTCCGAGCGCGGTTTCGAGGGCCATGCCGAGATTCAGAATCGGCCCCTCCTCGAATAGGCGGCCCCAGAGCGAAATGCCCTGCGGCACGGTGAAGGTTTGACCGTCGGCATCGTCCTCCCCAACGCTCAGCTTGCCTGCTCCAAGGCTCGCCTTGCCACGTGTGCCGACGTCCAGGAAGCCCGCGCGCAAATGCAGGCAGGGGTGGCCGGTGAAGTTGGAGGCGACGAGCATCGGCCCTGTCATGAACGGTCCGACCAGCACATCGATCTCGCCGAACAGCGCGTCGAGCGCCCTCATCACGCGCAGCCGTAGCCGGTCGAGCTGGATATGGTCCACAGCGGATAGGAAACGCGCCTTTCGGAACGTGTTCGGCCAGGCGCCGTCATCCTGCCAGGTCAGCGTATCGTCGGTGTTCTCCAGCGTCAGCTCCTCAAAGGCAGCCGCGGCTTCAGCATAGAGGATGTTGAAAAGTGCGCCATAGGGCAGGTCCGGAAGGCTGGCTTCTCGGACGTCGACGCCCAAATCCCGGACAGCCTGAAGCGTCGCGTGGTCGACGTCGTTTGCCTCCTCGCCGAAGGCCTCGGGAAGATAGCCCACGCGCAAATGTTTCCAGTCCGCTGACGCATCGAAATGGAACGGTGCCGCGATAGTCGAGCGGTCGCTCAGATCCCGCCCGTTCAGCGCACCCAGCACAATCGCCGTGTCCTCGACCGAGCGGCAAATCGGACCGACCTTGTCGAGCGTCCAGCAAAGCGCCATGCCGCCGGTTCGGGGCACCCGACCGAAGGTCGGGCGCAGACCCGTCGTCCCGCAACGCTGCGAGGGCGAGGTGATCGAGCCGAGAGTCTCGGTTCCGATGCCGAAGGCGCAGAGCCCGGCCGCCGTGGCTGAAGCGGATCCAGCCGACGAGCCGCTCGACCCTTCATTGAGGTTCCACGGATTGCGGGTAATGCCGCCATACCAGATATCGTTGTAGGCCAGCGCGCCCACCGTGGTCTTGCCAAGCAGCACGGCACCGGCGGCACGAAGGCGCTCAACGATCACTGCATCTTTGTCGGGTACGCGGTCTCGGAAGGGTTCCGCGCCCCATCCCGTCACCACGCCGCGCGTGTCGAACAGATCTTTTAATCCGTACGGAACGCCGTGGAGGGGTCCAAGCCAGACCCCGGCGCTCAAGGAGGCATCCGCAGCGTCGGCCTCCGCCAGCGCGAGTTCTGGTGTCACCATGGCGAAGCATTCGAGATCGGGGTTCAGCACCTCGATCCGCGCAAGGTAGATCTCGGTCAGCCGGCGGCTTGTGAGCTTTCCATGACGCAGCCAGGAGGACAGAAGCGTTACCGGAGCGTAGGCGATATCCTCGTCGTCACCCGGCAGAGCATCGGTACTAGGTTCCGAGAACCGCAGCGGACCAGACGGTGCTGGCATCGCGAAATTCGGCAGGCGCGGATCGAAGCGCGTGGCCATCGGCTCGTCGTTGCCGAGTTTGACCTCGCGCCGCAACCGCGCTGAATTGATCTGACCTTCCAGATTGTCGAGCATCTGCTGGCGCTCTTCAGGCGTGTAGTTTACGCCGGCGAGCCGTTCGGCACCTTCGATGTCCGATAAAGAGAGAGGGTCAGTGGTCATGCACGCAGCCCCTTCAAGCAGCCCGTTGAACCGCATTGGCTCTATGTTTTCTGAGCTACAAACCGTTTGTCAACTACGATCACAGGGAAAAAATTCGTATGACTGCTATGAATTTTGGATAAGCTTAAGTAATAACCACGCGGATCGTCGTTTTGCCCAGTTTTGCGGCACCGCGTCATCACCAGCGCCCGCCCAATGGGCCTTGCATCGAAAGGAACGGTTTTACGATGCAGCACAAGGCCGCTCGTGTTCGAGCCTACAATGTCGAGACGCCTGACCGTTTGCTCGACGCGGCGGAAAGGCTGTTCGCGAAGCGGAACTATCAGACCGTGACGCTGAAGGAGATCGCCGCAGAGGCGAACTCTAACGTCGGTCAGATCGCCTACCATTTTGGTAAGAAGGAGGTCCTCGTCCGCGAGACGATCCAGCGCCGGGCGGAAGAGTTGAACAAGGAGCGCATAGCGCTGCTTGAGCAATACGAAGAACTGGTCGGGCCCGATAATGTAGAGGTCGAGCCCCTGGTCCGCGCGCTCATCCTCCCTTACTACAACCGGCTCGACGACGAGGACAGCCAATGGCGCTACTTCGCAACGTTCGTCGGACGGTCCGTCTGGGACGGCACGCTCTCAACCTATATGAGTGAAAGCTTCGATGACGTGGCGAAGCTCTACATCGCGACCTTCATGCGCGCGATACCCGGCCTCGAGCATGGTGACGCGATCCGGGGTTTCCATTTTCTCACCGCCGTCATGCATGCCGCGACGGTTAGGGACGCACGGGTCCAGGGGTTGCATGACGAAGCCGGCGCCAATTCCTCTTGGTCGTCCTATAAGGAAATCGTGGTGCCTTACATAAGCGCCGGCTTCAAGGCGTTGGCGAAGGAGCAAACGGCCTGAGGCATTGGAATGTTCGTCGCGGGCCTGTTCTTGTGGTTCTGACGTTGACGCCACCGGGCAAGAGGCCGGTGCTGCAGGGAGGACGCCTCCCCGACACCTGCCGCTGAAGGGCCATTTTCGCGCTTGATCGGGTTCCTTGATATTGTTCGCAATCTCGCCCCCTATCTTGGCGGAAAGACGTCAAGGCTGGGGTTGATTTGACGACTTCGGCCCGTCGCCAACCGGAACTTATGCGGAGGCAATAACTATTTGGCCGCTGCCGGACCAGTCTCATAGACTAGCGTCTCAGGGGTGACCGACGCCTCGACGCGGATTAGACAAGGGCGCGGCCAGTGCTGATCGATGTTCTGTTTTTTGCGGCGATTGCCGGCGGGGCCATTATGGCGTTCGCGATCGGCGGCAATGGCGCGGCAAGCTCCATGGCGTCTGCCTATGGTGCAAAGGCACTTACCATGGGGCAGGCGATATTCATCGCCGGTATCGCCAACTTTGTTGGAGCTGTCTTCCTGGGCGGCGCGGTCACCGCAACTGTGGCCGAGGGGATTATTGACCCCGAAGCGATATCCGACCCAATGCAACTTGCCGTCGGGATGCTTGCCGCGCTTCTCTCATCCGGGGTCTTCGTTCTTGTAGCAACAGCGCTTGGGCTGCCGGTGGCGACCAGCCAGGCAATCGTTGGGGCAATTGCAGGATTTGGCGTCGTGGCGGCGGGATGGGGCGTTGTCCTCTGGGAAACGATGGTCGTTATCATTGCAGCGTGGGTCGCCACGCCGTTCATCGCGGCCGGGTTTGCCTGGGCGCTTTGTCTGATTATACGGTTCAGCCTGCGAACCGAGAGCCGGCGAACGCTTCGGATCGTCGAGATCATTCCCTTGTGGATGGCGTCCATCGGCGTGATCGTCATGATCTTCATCGTTCAGCAGATTTTCCCTGAGGACAGCGCATCCTGGGCAACGATCGGGCTGTTGCTGGTCGCCATTTCGGCGATTGTTTATATCCTCGGCTACCGCATGATGGTGGATCAGCACTATGTGCGCCGCAGAGGGCCCGAAGAATCGATCCAGGCATCCTTCCGCCGGATGCAGATCTTTACATCAGGCTATTTGTCCCTGGCCCACGGCGCGAATGACGTCGCGAACGCCGTCGGACCGGTCTTTGCCATCTACCTATTGGCCCGCAGCGGCGCGATCGACCCGAGCGTAGCGGTGCCGCTTTGGATCTTGCTGCTGGGTGGTTTCGCCATGGTCGTCGGGATTGCGGCGATTGCCAGCAAGGTCATTAGGACTGTCGGTGAACGGATTACCGAGCTTGACAATGTCCGCGGATTTTCAGCGGACTTTACCACCGCCAGCCTGTTGATGATCGCATCCAACCTCGGCCTGCCGATATCAGCCGCCCAGACTGCGGTGGGCGCCGTGGCTGGAACAGGACTGACCAAGGGTTTCCGCGAGGTGAACGGCGCCACCCTGCTGCGGATCCTGGCCTCCTGGATCTTGACGGTGCCGATCGCGGCGGCCTTGTCGATCGGCCTTTACCTGTTGCTTTCGCTCTTGCTGTTATCCTGATTAGGCTGCCTAGGAGCTTCCCTCCAGTGAGAAGTCGACAAACGCGCCGGGGCCGAGCGGGATGTCCAACGCTACCCAGGCCACGATGATGATGACGCCTGTGACGAGCAGCCAGATCGAGAAGGGCACCATGGCCGCCATCAAACTTCCAAGACCGAAATCCTTGTCCCAGCGCCGGCAGAAAATCAGGATCAACGGGAAATAAACCATCAGCGGTGTGATGATGTTCGTAGCGCTGTCGCCAATGCGATAGGCCGCCGTCGCCGTCTCAGGACTGATGCCCAGCAGCATCAACATCGGCACCAGAATTGGTGCCAGCAGGGCCCATTTGGCCGAAGCGGAGCCGACGAACAGATTGATGAACCCTGTCAAGATCACAAGACCGCCCAGCAAGACGGGCCCGGGCATATTGGTCCAGCGCAGGAATTCGGCACCATCGATGGCTAGGATAAGGCCCAGATTAGACCACTGGAACATGGCCACGAAATGCGCTGCCGCGAAGGCAAGCACGAGGTAATAGCCCATGTCCGCCATGGATTCGGACATCATCTTAACCAGGTCGCGATGCCCTTTGATGGTCCCCGCGACGGAGCCATAGACCCAGCCACTGATGAGAAACAGCAGGAAGAATCCTGCGACCAGCGACTGGTAGAACGGTGTAAGCCTGGCCTCGGGACGCGCTTCCTCGTCGATGAGCGGCGTACCCGGTCCGATCGTGAGGACCACCCAGAGCACAATCACCGCCAGCAGGGCGACAAACGCCCATTTCAGGCCCCTGCGCTCGACCGCCGAGATCTCACCGGATACAGGTTCATCGGCTCCGGCGACTGCGCCGCCGGTCCATTTGCCTAAACGCGGCTCCAGCACCCGATCGGTTACAAACCAGATAACCGGCAAATACACGAAGAACATCGCCATGATGAGGTACCAGTTGCCGGCGATGTTCGCGCTCCAGGCCGGGTCGAGGATCTCCGCGCCCGCCTGGGTTATCCCAAACAGCAACGCATCGAGCTGGCCTGGGAAAAGATTGGCGGAAAAGCCGCCCGAGACACCGGCAAAGGTGGCGGCGATGCCGGCGATCGGGTGGCGCCCAGCAGCGGCGAAGATGACACCGGCAAGGGGGATTAGCACCACATAAGCGGCATCCGCTGCCAGGTTTCCGATCATGCCGACGGCAACCACGACCGGCGTTAAAAGCAGCTTCGGCGCGTTGCGAACGCCGGCCCGCATGGCGGTGCCCAGAAGGCCGGCACGCTCGGCCACTCCAGCGCCCAGCATCACGACCAAGACGTAGCCAAGCGGGTGGAAATGGGTGAACGTCGTAGGCATCTCAGTCACCAACCGCCGGAGATTTTCGGCGGAAAGTAGGCTGGTGGCGTCTACTGGTTCTTCGGTCACAGGGTGGACCGACTGGAGACCGACAAGGGCCGCCAAGACGCTGACCACCATCAAGATGCCGATTAGCCAGAAGAAGATGAACACGGGATCCGGCAAGCGATTGCCGGCGCGCTCTATGGCGCCAAGCATGCCCCGGTTCTGGCTTTCGGATTGCGCCGACATGTCTGCCTCTCTTCCGCCGATCTCGCCGCATACTGACGGCTTGCGATTCGCAAGGATAAGGGATCAATTGGGTCGGGGGCTACCTTTCGCACGGCGCCGTTTGCAAGGTCGCTGGCGAAGTGCCGCCCGAGCCGCTAGTTTGCGGTGAATTCGATCAATCGGTCTTAAGGAGAAAAACGTTGCGCAACATCCTGCTCTCCACCGTCGCAATTTCGATGATGGCGATGGCCGGCAATGTCGCGAGTGGCCAACCCTATCCGTTCGACGGCGTTTGGGGATTATTGGGGACCGAGTGCGCCAGCTCCGGCGATCTCGTGCCGACCGAAATCGACGGATCTGAGATTCGCTACTACGAAAGTACCTGTGCGATCACCGAGGCCGAGCCGATTGGGGAAGCGGGGCAAAGCTGGCAGGTGAGCATCGAATGCAGCGGTGAGGGACAAACCTGGACCGACACCGAGGTTTTTGCGCTCTACGCACTCGGCAATGACGAACTCTTGGCGTCGATCGATTTGACGAGTGGCTATTCTCGGATTAGTGAGCGATGCGGCTAGTGTCGGTGCCATTGTCGCGCTAGGTCGTTCCCTAGCTACTGCAGTAGACGCGATTCTCGATAGGTTAGCAGTTATGAATACTGATCCGGTTGGGCTAGCCCGGTCCATATTGGAGTTGTCCAAGGCCGGCCGTTTCGCCGACGCCGTCGGGCCCTGCGATGCTCTCATTGCGGCCAGCCAGCCGGGCGAACGGGTGCGACTGGTAGCCGTCGTGCCGCTCTCGGCCGAAGGGCGATTCGACCAGGCGGTAGCGATCTGCGACGAGATTGCCCAAGCTGAGCCGGGCGCCAGCCAACCACTTCGGCTGAAAGTTCAAGTGGCCATCCAGCATAGCAACAGCGATGTCTTGGCCGAGGCTCTAGCAGCTTTGTTGGCGACCTCAAAGTCGATTCCTGAGCTCAATTGGCTTGCTGATCGGGTAGCCGAGGCCCAGTGGTCTGACTTGCCGTCAGCCGAATTGCGTGCCCGGTTGTTGGGCAGCAGCACCGCGCAGATATCGCTCACCTATGTCCTGTTGCTGGTGATGCTCGGCCGATTTGAAGAGGCAAGACCCTATTTGATCGAAGCCAGCGAACGGTCGCCGAACAGTCCCGATGTCTTGGCTGCCAGCGCTATCGCCCATGCTGCCGCCGGCGATCAGGGCAAGGCGCAAGAGTTGACAGGCAAGGTGCTGAATTTGAGGCCGTTTGTCGCGTCGCAGAAACGCGAGAGCGAGGCTTCGCTGCTTATTGTCGTCGATCTCCTCCGGGGATATTTCGCGCCCGGCAGAAGACGGTTGGGCTCCAACCTTTACAACAGTGGAAACTTCCCCAGCGAAATCCGCGAGGGAAGGCTCAGCGTCAACCGCCTTCAGTTCCAGACGGGTGCGCTGGACAGGGCCATCGCTGAGATGCCGCCGATCGACGTCGTTTTGGGTAACCTCTCATGGGCAGGAGCAGCGCCACCGCCAGAGATCGTCCGGCGCTATGACCATATGGTCTCGGAACTGGGTGCAGTCGCGCTAAACCACCCAAGCAGCCATCTCGAAATGTCGCGGGAGGCGAACTATCAGCGTTGGGCCGACGCACCTGAGTTTATTTTTCCCAGAACCAGGGTTTTTGACGCCGGTGGCGATACGGACACTATCGTGTCGGAGATCGAAGCGGACTTCGTTTACCCGGTGATCTTGCGCCCGGCGACGACGCAGGTCGGTGGTGGAATGGTGCTGCTGAACTCGCCCGATGAACTGGCGCAGCATCTCGAAACAACGCGGATAAGGCAAAATTCGTTCTATGTGATCCAATATTACGAGACGAATAGCGAGGGTGGTTACTATCGAAAATATCGCTCCGCGGTTATCGATGGGACGCTGATTCCCTTCCGTCTCGATACCCGGCCCCATTGGATGGTGCACCGACAGAAGAATGCGCCCGATTATGTGGTGCCCAAGGAGGCGATCGACGAAGAAGTGGCAATGCACCAGGACTTTAGATCCACGTTGCCCGACGCCACTTTGGCTGCGCTCGATCGTATTGCCCGCGAGGCACCGCTGGACATCTTCGGCATCGACTTTGGCCATACTGTCAACGGCAGGATGATTGTCTATGAAGCCAACGCCATGATGAATTTGATCCCCTATCGGTTTGCCCGGACCCAGCCTCATTTCACGCCGATGGCTGAGCGCATCCAGACGGCCATTGAGGACGCCGTAGTTCGGCGCAAGCGTTAGCGGGTCAGAGTACTTCTTGGTTAGCTGGCCTCACCAGAGCCTTCGAGCTTGGTGCCGGGCGGCTCAAAAATCTCCGGCGCTTGAGCCGGCAGCGTCTCCACATAGATTGACCGGCTCGGGAAAGCGAAGCCGGTTCCAGCCCCCTCGATGATCTCCTTTATCCGGTAGCTGAGCGTTTCTTTGATCTCCAGCCATTCGCCCCAGTTTGTCGTGCGGGTGAAGCAGTACAGCATGATGTTGATGGATGAATCGCTGAAGCTATCGATGCGAACAAACGTTGCTGCTTCCTCAGGCCGGACGAAATCCTCGTTCGCCGTAACGTAGGTTTCAAGCTCATCGCGGATTTGGCGCAGCTGGTCGACGGTCGTGCGGTACTCCACCCCGATTGTCCAATAGATCCGGCGAAACGTCATGGCGGAGAAATTGGTAACCGCCTGATCGGAAAGCAGATAGTTGGGCACCTGCACCGGCGCCTTGTCGAAGCGGCGCACGAGTGTCGAACGGAAGCCGATGTTCTCGACCGTGCCCTCGACGACTCCATCTACCTTGATCCAGTCGCCATTGCCGAAACGCTTTTCGGCAATGATCAACAGGCCGGCGATCAGGTTCTTAAACAGATCCTGGGCGCCGAGCGCAACCGCGACACCGAAAATGCCAAGGCCTGCCAAGATCGGTGCCACCTGGATTCCCCACAGTTCCAGGATCGATACGGCTGCGATGAAAATGAACGCACCTTTGATCGATCTGGCAAGCCATTCGACCATCTCGTTCGAGAACATCGTCTGCAAGGGTTTGAACAGGAACCTGAGGGGCTCCACCAGGCAAAAACAAGTCCAGAAAATCGCGATGATCACAAGCGTCAGGATAACGTTGTCGGCCGGAATCTGAAGGGACGCATCGAGTTCCAGCACTTCAACTGCTAAGAAAAGACCGACAATGACCGGCACCAGACCGATCGGCCGTTTGATCGCGTCAACCAAACCATCGATGCGCCGTCTACCCGATTTCCCGCGCCAGACTCGCAGTCGCCAAAGGATCAATCGAGCGAGCAGTCGGCGCGCCAGGAGGAAGACAATGATGATCAGAACCGCAATCACGATCCGACTGACACTGAGGCCAAGGACCTGTTGACCCCAGGTGCGGTCGACGAATTCCCAGAACTGTTGCATTCAGGCCTCTCCCGAGAGCGATTTGCGCTCAACGATGGATTGCAGCCCCGTGGAACGCAAGAGCAGTTGGCCGAAGGGAGCTTTTGCGCGTAAGGGAGCCAGCATTGCTGAATTAGGCAGCGACCAGGGTATGGCGATCGTCTAGAACGGTGCGATGGGGTGTTAGCGGCCGTACATCCTGCCGAGCAAAGCTGGCTGGAAGGCTAATCTCGCTCGCCAGTTCTACATCGACGTTCTGAAGCCTGTGTACGATGTCAATCAAGAGGCGGCATGAATTACGATAGTCTCGCCAAACTCATCAATGAATGCCCAATGCATCGGCTGATGAAGCTATCGGTCGACTCTGTCGATGAAGAGGCGGGTGAGGTTGTTATCCGCCTGCCCTTTCGGCCGGAGTTAGGTCGCTCGGATACGGCGTCGCAAAACCACGGCGGCATCACCGCAGCGCTGATCGACATCGCGGGTGTCTACGCCATTGCCGCTGTCATCGACAAAACAGCACCGACGATCAACATGTCGGTCGATTACTTGCGCATGGGCGAAGGCAGCGACCTTCTGGCGCGGGCACGGGTGATCAAGGCCGGCAGATCGATTGGCATCGCTGATGTCGAGGTGTTGGACGACAAAGGGCGGCTGATCGCCGTTGGACGGGCGACCTACAGCACGGCCTGAAGTTGACTGCGAGGGGACGGGGCATGCGCGCGGCGGTATTTCACGAACATGGCGACCTGGAAAATGTGCGCGTCGAGCAGTTTCCGGACCCGGAAATCGGCGAGGGAGAATGCCTGCTGAAGGTCAAGGCGGTTTCGCTCAACGGTTTCGATCCCATGGTACTGCGCCGCATCCCAGGTCTCAGGACACCCCTGCCGATGATATTTGGCGCCGATGTATCGGCCGAAATCGTTGAGTTGGGTGAGGGTGTCGATACCGAGAAATGGCAAGTCGGTCAGCGGGTTGGAATTGAGCCCAGTCAACATGACGGCATGATGGGCGAAACCAAGCGCGGGGGGCTTTGCGAGTTCGTCTCGGCCCGCCAAGAGTATCTGGTGCCGATCCCTGACGGGGTCAGCGACGTTCAAGCCGCTTGTTTGCCGACAGCCTACGGCACGGCCCATCGCCTACTACACACGCGCGCACAGGTTCGCGAAGGCGAGACGATCCTGATCTTGGGTGCGACGGGCGGGGTGGGCACCTGCTGCGTTCAGCTTGCTAATTTGGCGGGATGCCAAGTCATAGCCTGTGCCAGTTCTTCAGAGAAAGCGGCCAAGCTAACCGAAATCGGCGCCGACCACGTCATCGACACCAGCCAAGACGATTTTGTTGAATGGGTCATCGCAAAATTTGGCAAGCCAAGAACGCGAGGACACAGCGGGGGAGTCGATGTCTGCGTCAACTATATCGGTGGCGAGTCGTGGGCGCGGAGCTTTCGCACGGTCAAACGAGGTGGCCGCATCGTAACTTGCGGGGCCACAACCGGTTACGATCCGAAGACGGATTTACGTTACATTTGGTCTTTCGAATATACGATTTTGGGGGCCAATGGCTGGCAGCGTTCCGACCATGAAGCCGTCCTCGGATTGATCGAAGCCGGTCGCCTGGACCCTGCCATTCACGCAGTGCGGCCAATGGACGACATTCGTTTCTCGTTAGGCGAGATGATCAAGCGTCAGGTTTTCGGGAAGTCTGTACTGGTGCCGTGATCGTTCGCAATTGCGGCTGACACAAAGATGCTGTTTACTAAGTAACCAGCCGGTTATTTGCCGAATTGCGGCCGGCGTGCGGTATCGACCAGGATTTGACTCCGCCCGCTGAACTCCGCATCGTTTCGAAAACCGGCGTCGCTAGAGGAATTCGCTGCCTCAACCGTTGATCAAATGATCGGAACAGGGGGTTTGACATGAAGGTCTTCAATCATATCAGTGAGTTAAAGAACCGTAGCGCGGTGCTGGCTATTGCGATAGCAGCAGGTGCGATGGCCGCGACCAGCGCTGTCCACGCACAGACATTGCGCACGAACATTAACGCCGATCCGGCCATGGTCGATCCGATTACCTACTCTGAACTGATCGCTGGCGATGTCATCGGCAATGTCTACGAAGGGTTCACCGCCATCAACGAAGCGGGCGATGTGATCCCGGCGTTGGCTGAAAGCTGGGATGCGCATGACGATAATCTGGGATTCACGTTCCATCTCAGGCCCGGCGTCACAACCCATCTTGGCAACGAATTCACCGCCGATGATGTGAAATACACATTCGAAGCGTTGCTGAACCCGGACAATCAAGGCGGGCTTAACGCACGTTATCTGTCGACCATCGCCGGCGCCCAGGCAGTGACGGACGGTGAGACAACGGACCTTGAGGGTGTCACCGTTGTCGATGACCACACCGTCGAGGTCCGGCTAACCGAACCGGATGTTCTGTTCCCGATCTATCCGTTCTATTTCATGGACGATGCCGCGATCGAGACCGCCGGGGACGAATGGTATCTGGAGACCTCGGCTGGTACCGGCCCGTTTGTTTTCGACAGTTGGGATCGCGGCCAAAGGGTCGTGCTGACCGCGCACGATGACTATTGGGGCGGTGCGCCGGGTGTCGATGGCGTGGAGTTCCTAATTGTTCCGTCGGGTGACACAGCGGTTTCGATGTTTGATGCAGGCGAGTTGGATGTCGTTTACGCCGACAACCCGTCGATCCGCCGGATTCTGCAGACGCCCGAGTTGGAGGAACAGTCGATCCAGGTCCCGGCGGCGCAGATCCGCTATCTGGGTATGAATCAAAATCTCTACGAGCCGTTCCAAGATCCACGCGTGCGCGAGGCCATTTGTATAGCGTTCGATCGCGACGCGATGATCCAGGGCCTTTATGAGGGCGCCGCGTTCCCGTTGGCCGGACAGGTCACCCCGGGTGTTGCGGGCTTTAACGCCTCACTCGAGCCCATGCCCTACGATCCGGAGCGGGCCCAGGCGCTGTTGGCCGAGGCGGGTTATCCGGGCGGCGAGGGGCTGCCGCCGATCAATATCACCAGTACTGAGCCGAACCGGAACGACATCCTCTATCTGGCAAGCCAGCTTCAGCAAGTATTGGGCATGCCGGTCGAGGTCGAGGTCGTCGAACGCGGTAGCCATATCCGCAACATGAATGCGGGCGAGGTTGCCTTCTTCCCCTGGGGTTGGTCGGCCGGATACCCGGACGGTCTTTATTTCTTGTCGCAGGTCTGGTATGGGCCCAGCCCCTACAATCGCTCACGCTGGCAAAATGACGATTTCGATGCGCTGATCGATCAGGCTCGCGCAACGGCCGACAATGATGCGCGCTACGCGCTTTACAATCAGGCTGAGGAAATCCTGATCGGGGAATACGGAACCTGCCCGACGACGGTGCGCATGCAGCTCGCGCTTGTTGCACCAAACGTCGACGGTGTGCGGCTGACGCCGTTCCGGTTCCTGCCCTTCAACTCGGTGTCGATTAACTGAGCCGGTGAATGAAGGGGGTTCACCTGTCCTCTTGAACAGGATGCGGCTGGAGACACAGCGTTGCTGAGTTATGTCGTCAAGCGGGTACTGGGTCTGATCCCAGTCCTGCTTGCAGCCGTCATCCTGACTTTTCTCGCCAATCAGGCGGTGCCGGGCGACCCGATCACCGGCCT